>JBAYKX010000003.1:0-159549 GCA_041664345.1 Salinivirgaceae bacterium | reverse complement strand
TGAGGCTCAAATCACCAGCACTTCAGAAATAACCGGTACTTCCAAAAGCTCTTTTGCCATTTTGAAAGTCGAATTTCCGCCTCTGCTTGAAAGGATGTCCAAGATTTATACTCAGGAACTAACCGAAATAAGAAAACAATTGGATGAAATGAAAGCCCCATACACTCCTGGCCGAATTCCTAAACTTGATATAGAAAAATAGTTGATTTTGAAAATATTAAGGAATTGACTCATTTTTTATTAGAATTTTTAATTTACTTAGAAAAGGTTCTCAACTTAAGAGAACCTTTTCCAAAATATCCAAAACTCTATTGCTATTTGTCCCTCAGTTATTGCTGAATAAAAAGGATGAAAAGTTTAACCCAAATTAAGCATTAGGAAATGCTTAATTACTTAATACCTTTCCACCATTCAGAAAAAGTTTGCGTACTGTCTTTCAGATTCACTTGCTCCCCAATCATGGGTGTTAGTAAGGGAATATTTAATTCTTTGCTACTAGCCTTGATTTTAAGTAATGGTTCATCCCATGAATGATTTCCTAAGGCAAATTTTGATGAATGAACCGTAAAAAGCCGTTTTGCATTTAAATCCTTGTAGGCTTTTATCAAGTCATCAGGTAACAAATGGATGTACTTCCAATTCTTATTGTACTGGCCATTTTCCAAAATAGCTAAATCAATTGGACCAAATGCTTTTCCAATTTCAGCAAAATGATTATCGTAACCTCCATCACCACCAATAAAAATTTTCATGCTGGGAGTTTGCAACACAAACGACATCCATAAGGTTTGATTCCGTTTAAGAGCTCTGCCGGAGAAATGTCGCGCTGGAGTAGCATTAACAATAAAACCGCTATCCAACAATATTTGCTCGTTCCAATCCAATTCAATAATACTACGTTCAGCGTAACCCCAGCTTTCAATATGCTCTCCGGTTCCCAGTCCACAAATTACTTTTTTAATTTTTGGTTTCAATTTCTTGATTGTTTCATAATCAAGATGATCCCAATGGTCGTGCGAAATAAACAGATAATCGATTTCTGGAATATCATCGGTTGAATAACGGTCGGTGCCTTTAAACGCTTTTATTGAAAACGAAAAAGGTGATGCATTGCCGCTAAAAACCGGATCAACCAATATTCGTTTACCATCCAATTGAATAAAATACGAAGAATGCCCAAACCATACCAAAACATCGGTATTTTTATCCAAATTAATCAGTTCGGTTTTTTTTGATGGCAAGGTATCTATTGGAGTAACCCGTTCATTTTTATTGAAAAAGAACTCCTTACTAACTGACCAGAAACTTACCCCTTCAGACATTACAGGAGTTATGCTCTGATTTTGAAATGCTCCATTTTTATAATTCTTCGAATGTTTAATTCTCTCTGAACGTTCATTTGAAGGTAATTTTCCAAATTTGGGATGTTGCAAGGTTAAAACAGTCAATGTTGAAAGTATAATTGTTAAGGTTGCTGCTATGTACATGAATTATTTCAAGAGTGTAAATAAGTTATTTTTCGAAAGAGCTTTTATCAATCCCGTTAAAATTATTCACCAAACATACAGGATGTCTATTTTGTTTCAACAGCTTTTACTTAACTAGCTGATTCGGAAAAAGCTAATTTACAATAAAAAGGAGTCAATTCTTAGCATCAACAAATATAATAATGGCTAAACCAACTGCTAAAGTGGTCGGAATCCTTTTTCGATAAATTCTTTTTGCCAAATGGAGAACAAGCTTTCACTCAGAGGAACTATTGCACCCACTGAACTAAACAATTGAACTAATTCAGTTTGGTCATCGGGTTCAATTACAATGAGTTCACTCGCTAAGGCTATTTCAATCTGATAGTTTTTATCGGAAATGGTCATGTCGTTGCGTGAATCAGCATCTTTAACATCAATTCCCTGATACCAGAATAAAATGCTGCTATCGTGATACATACCCGACAACAACTCAACCAAAGTTACCCGTTTCATAATTTCACAAGCCTTTTGAAAACTTAGTTCAGCCAACTTTTCATTCCAATCAGCCAACAGTGTGGCCGGAATTACAAACATATTTCGGACATAACCATTGGCGGTAATAGTTGCCAAATCACAAATTAGTGCATGTGCCACCCGATTGCGGAATCCGGCTTTTTGATGGCGGTTTTTAAATTGGAATGCACAGTAATTAATCCCAATATCCAGCTTATTTACCGAAGCATGTTTCATCAATTCAAATGCAGTAAGTTCCGACTCCCAAACTACCGAGTGCTCCAAACCTAAATAGGTATAATCATGAGGCATCAGTTTAATTGCATTGTGGCTTGTTAACCTCATTTGATGTAGGTTTAAATTGGTAACTCCGGCATCAATCATTTCGGGTAACAAGTTCTTAAGCAGTTCCAATTCCTCGGGAATGGCCGGAATTTCGATGGTAATATTTGGAATGATTCCTTTGGCTTCTTTTATATAATTTAACGAATATTTGGTTGCTCCAATATCAAAACGGACTTCGTTCATTCCCAAGGCCGCCAATATCTCAAACTTTTCGCGGGTTGCCAACAGGCCATTGGTGTACATCCAAATATACAAATCAGGACTGCACGATTTTCGAAGTTCTGTAAGAAAAGCAACTACTTTATTGAAGGCTAAAAACGGTTCTCCTCCACTGAAACTTACTCCTTTGAATCCAAAATGATTGATATAGGAAGCATAATCAGCGGGGTTTGTAAAAGTAATTTGCTGTGTCGTGGGTAAATGGTCGGCATCTTGGCTGGTAGGACAATAAAAGCAATTACCGTTGCATATTCCGGTAATAAATAAACACGACCATTCGCCCTTGCCGCATAATTTGCAACCTTTGCTAATGCGGTTTATCCAAGGTTTGGTTTGATTGAAACTCCATTTCATTGAACTGCCACACGCTGCCGCTAAATTGTTTCGAATATCTTCCTGCTTTTCGGCCAAATAAGGGTTTAACCAGCGTAACTCACCGTAATTAATAAACTTTAACCGATTACTATTCATTAAGCCATTCTGATAAACATCGAATGCATCCATGGTATTTGTTTTATAATGTGATTAGATAAATTATCACCTAACACCCAAGTGGCTCAAGGAATGAATTGCCCTTTTGCTGATAATAGTTACAAAAGGCATTACTCAATAAAAATCTTATGGTTAAAGTTCAAGAGGAGCTTCTTCAATTGAAAGGAAAAACACCAGAGGTTCTTTAAACGGCTATGCATCTAAGGTAATACAATCCAGTTATCGGATTTATGATGCCCGGTTAGAAATTATGGTGTAAAGATAGGTAAATGTTTGGATAATAGAAACCTATGGCAAGTTTAAAACTAACCGTATTACCCCAAAAACTTTTTAACAACTCCCAGCAAATCATTCTTGTTCATGGGCTTGGTTAAATAGTCGGAGAATCCAATGTTTATTGCTTTTTTTTGGTAATCAGCTATATCATAGCCGGTTAATGCTACAACAGGAATTTCCATGTTGAACTTTTTTATCTGATGAGCCGCTTCAAAACCTGAAATATCAGGGAGGTGAATATCCATTAACACTAAATTAATTGAAGGGTTTTCATGAACCAATTCAATAGCCCGTTTGCCATTTTCGGCATGTAATATTTTAATATTTGAATTGCACAATATGGAATTCAAAAACTGAAAGTACAACTCTTCATCTTCCACAACCAAAATGGTTTTTAACCCATCAAAAATAAGTATCAGAGGTATATCATCCATTTCAGTGTTATCACCGGATAACGTGTTAAGTGGTAGTTCGAAATAAAGACGGGAACCTTTTCCAATTTCAGAATCCACTTTTATAATTCCTCCCATCACATGAACTAATGCTTGGGCGATAGAAAGCCCCAAACCAGTGCCACCAAATTCATATCTTGTATGGTCGATGCCCTGATAAAATCGCTGAAAAATATTTTTTTGATGGGCTAATTCGATTCCAATACCTGTATCTTCAATTTCGAATAAAAAACCTTGGTGGCTTTTTTTGTATTGAAGGGTTATGCTTCCCGATTTTGTGAATTTAACAGCATTGTTCAGTAGATTATCCAATATTTGATACAATTTGGTCTTATCGGTCTTTACCCAAACCTCATTATCGGGAAGAGTTTGTATGACCCTCAATTCAATCTTTTTTGTTTTAGCCTGAGGTCGATAAAACAGGTTCAATTCATTAAATAGTTTATTTAAATTGGTATTGGAAAAGTGCAAATCAATTAAGCCCGCTTCAATTTTTGAAATATCCAACACATCATTTACTATCTTAAGCAACCGGTGACTGCTGCTGTTAATTATATCGATATAAAAACCACGTTTTTCGGGAAGTACATCGGGTTCTGAAAGTAAACCGGCAAAACCAATAATTCCGTTCATAGGTGTCCTTATTTCGTGGCTTATGTTGGCTAAAAAGGCACTTTTTAACCTATCGCTTTCCTGTGCTTTGTTTTTAGCAACCACCAGTTCTTGGTTAATTGTTTGAATTTGCTCATTGCTTTCGTTCAATTCTTCGTTCAAAGCTTGATATTCCTGATTTTGTTCAAATAACTGTTCTTTTTGGTACCGCAAAGCTTCTTCAGCGTTATATTGCTCCGTAACATCTATTAATGCCACAATTACTTTTTCGTCCAACTTTTTGGAATAAAGCAAAACATGTTTTTGATTCCCATTTTTACATTGAATCCGATAATGACCCAATGGCTCCTTTTCCTTTTTATACGCTATTTTATCCGAATCGTTTTTCCAACGCTGCTTGTATTCCTCTTGTAGGTATGTCTCAGGATATGCTTTTTCGTACCAAGCTGATAAGGTGGGAATATCGTAAATGGTATATTCAAAAGTTTTTTCAAATGCTTCATTCAAAAAGGTAATTTCCCCTTGATTGTTGCTAATTCCAATTGGAACCGGTAAAAATTGGAGAATATCGCTCATCGCATCGTTGGCCCATTTAAGGCTCTTTCCTTTTTCAATAACATCGCCAAGGGCATTTATAAATAACTCATTAAATTTTCCGATAGAAAGTACAATTACATATAAAACCATAATAATTCCTGTGCCCCTTGCAACCCATGATGAATAATGCAGGAAATAGTCAACCGGGCCGGATATGGGTATTATTATGCCTTGAACGTAGAATATCGCGAATAAGAAGAAGATAAGTGCGGCCAGAATCAAATAGCGGAAGCCCATTTTCTTGTCGAAGAATACTGCCGCAAGAATTACACTGCCTGCTACTAAATCAGTTGCCCCAGCTAATCCAAAGGAATAAATTGCTCCAAAACCACTTAAAAAACCAACAACAATAATTCCATGAGCCCTGAATACAAAATTGATTTTTTTGCGAAAAATATATAGAAAGGTGATGGCTATTGTTGATCCGAATTGAATGAAATGTAAGGGCATTAAACCTGTTACAGAATATCGGGATATGGAACCAATCAAAACGGGGACAATTAAAACAAGAATTCCTGCCAAGGCAATATTAACCAGCTTGTTTTTTACCTTTTGTACTTCTGTGGCAATCATACATTCATGCAATTAGTTCATATAAAGATATTCAAAATATTATAAAATCAATTTTCTTAAAACCTAAGTTGAGCGATTTGAGCGCAGCGAAAAAGCGCTTTACTTAGGTATACCCCGACCTAGAAATTGTTGTAACTCACCAAACAGATGAATAGTAAAAAGTGAGTTACTTACAATTTCTTAGTCGATTGAGTGATTTGCCCTTCCAAATCGCTCAATTTGGGTAAAAATCAGTATTCTATTGGCAGTTCAAAACCATCAATAACCCGAAAAACACCTTCGGCCAACGCTTCCATTTCATTTTCGCCCGGAAATACATGAAACTCAGTTAGATTACCCACATATTCTTTCAAATCGGTAATAAACCTTTGGTTAAAAGCAATACCCCCAGTAACGATAATTGCTTGCGCCCTGGCTTTTGACGCGGCAAAATAGGCTCCCAATTCTTTCGCTACTTGATATACAAACGCTTCGTAAATTAATTGAGCCATTTTATTATTGTTATCCATCATTTTCAGCACTTCCCGCAAATCTTCGGTTCCTAAATAGGCTTTAAAACCACTATACTTCGATAATTTTTTAGCCACTTCCGATTCAGGTAACGAGTAACAAAGTTTCATTACACCCCTTAAAGGCAAAGCTCCTGCTCTATTGGGAGAAAAAGGTCCCATACCCAATAAGCCATCGTTAATATCAACCAGTTTTCCGCCTTGAACCAATGAAATGGAGATACCTCCTCCTAAATGTGCTATCACATAGTTGGTTTCTTCAAAAGGAATGTTTTGTAATTGGGCAATTTTTCGGGCTGTCATTTTCATGTTGAGCGGATGACCGCGTCCATCCCGAACAATTCCGGGAACACCTGAAATCTCAGCTTTAGGCCACATATTTCCCACCGAAACCGGATCCACAGTATAACAATCGGATAGCCCAAATTCATCCTTTAGTTGATAGGCAATTAAGCTACCTAAATTGGAAGCATGTTCGCCATAACAACCCGAACGGGCATCGCTTAAAAATGCCTCGTTAATGCGGTAGGTTCCGCCGGAAAGTGGCTTAACAATGCCTCCACGCCCAACCAATCCAACAATTTTGATGGGTTCGCTTTTCAAAAAGCTGGCTAAAAAGTCTTTAATCGGCTCCAGTCGGTATTCCAATTGGTCAGCAATGCGTATAAATTTATCGAGTTCCGATTGATTGTGGCTCAATGACATTGAATGCAATTCACCCCGCCTTGTATAAATAGCTACTTTAGTTGATGTAGAACCCGGATTGATTACTATTACTGCTTCCATTTTTTTAATAGATATTGAGATAAGAGATTTGAGATATGAGACATTGGATATAAGTTTAGAAATTAGAACCCACCAACCAGTTACCAGTTAACAGTTACCAGTTACCAGCAACTAGTAAAAAGTAATCCAAAAACGCTAAAACTCAAAGGCAGTTTTCTGTTCTCCCGAAATAGCAAAAATGCTTTGGAATTGATAAATATTCTCCACATTGGAGAGTTTTTCCTCAATAAACAACTTGTACTCATGCATAGTATCAACCATAATTTTAAGCATGGCATCGTGATTGCCTGAAATGTAGTAAAACTCCATCACCTCAGGGAACGACATCAATTGCTTTTTAAAATTATCAACCACATCTTTGGTATGCTTATTCATTGATGCCATTATAAAAATGGTGGTTCCTTTACCAATTTTTTCAGGGTCAATTTCAGCTTTGTAATTTCTGATTACTCCACTTTTCTCTAATTTCTTAACCCTTTCGTAAACCGGGGTATTCGAAAGATGAATTTTTTCAGCCAGTTCCTTGGTGGTGATGCGTCCATCTTCTTGCAAAATTTTTAAAATCTTTTTATCTATCGGATCCAAATTTATCATGATTATCAATACGTTAAAATTTAAAACTGAGAAAGAGTTTATTTTGCTACAAATCATCAAATAGTCACTCAAATTACTAACTATTTTCTTTCAAAATCTATTTTAGCAGCTAAATAATCTAAGTTTTAGAGCATATATAGAATACATCGCAAATAGATAGTAATTTTGACAGTACAAACCTTCAAAAAATTGCGCTATGGTATCCAACCTCCAATCCCTGTTTTCCGATATGGCCAACAACAGCAAACGTTCCGCCATTCGCGAAATACTGAAACTGACTCAGCAACCTGATATTATATCATTTGCCGGAGGATTACCTGCCCCTGAATCATTCCCTATTGATGACCTGAAAGAAATAGTGAATAAAGTGCTTTACGAAGATGGGGCTGCGGCTTTGCAATACGATGCCACCGAAGGAGTAAAAGAGCTTCGCGAAACGTTGGTAAAAAAATATCAGGATGAAGGCGTGGAATGTTCCCTGGAAAACTTAATAATTACCACGGCATCGCAACAAGGCTTAGATTTACTGGGACGGGTTTTCTTAAATCGCGGTGATAAAGTTATTTGTGGATTACCCTCCTATCTTGGTGGAATTAGTGTGTTTCAAACTTACGGAGCCATCATGGAAGGTGTTCTGCTTGATGAATATGGCATGCGTTCCGATTTGCTGGAATCAAAGTTACTGGAACTAAAAAACAAAGGCGAAAAACCCAAATTCATCTATATTATTCCCGATTTTCAAAATCCTGCAGGGATTACCATGCCTGAATGGAGGCGTTTGCAGATAATTGCCCTAGCCATAAAATACGATGTATTGATAGTAGAAGACAGTCCTTACCGCGAAATACGGTTCGAAGGGGAACATCAGCCACTCATGTACCAATTGGATAATTCAGGTCAGATAATCACATTGGGTACTTTCTCAAAAATAGTAGCACCCGGATTTCGCATTGGATGGGTGTTGGCACATCCAGCCATTAATGAAAAGCTGATAACATCGAAGCAGTCAGCTGACTTATGTACGGCAACCTTTGTTCAAAAAATAGCGGCTAAATACCTCAAATCGAACCGGTTTGAAATCAACCTTAAATACACCATTGACTTGTACCGCCTACGGCGTGATATTATGTTGGAAGGATTGCGTGAGAATATGCCAGAAGGTGTCAGTTGGACAAAACCAGAAGGAGGCTTATTCCTTTTTGTAACACTTCCAGCCTATCTGGATGCCGAAAAGCTCTTTTTTAAGGCAATAGAAAAAAAGGTTGCTTTTGTTGTGGGGACCGTATTTTTTGCCGATGGAACTGGTAAAAACACGTTACGAATGAATTTTTCGTTTGTAAACGAGTCGCAAAACCGTGAAGGGGTAAAACGGTTGGCCGAAGTGATTAGGGAAGAAATGGCAGAACATAACAGAAAAACTAAAAAAACATTGGAATTGCATGCTTAATACAATTCCAGGTAATAGACTAACCTGTCGCTAATACTTATTGTTGATTACAATGCAATTACCCCGGGAATTGAAACGGCCTTATCGGTAATTGAAATGATAGCATCCACAGAATGCATGGTAGCCTTGCAGGTAACCGAAACATACTTTAGGTTTTGGGTATGCTTAAACGACAGCTCCCCATCGCTGGGAAGCAGAGCCACTACTTCATTTACTTTACCACCCGAATTGGGTACAATAAATTTGAACATATAAACCAATGGCCATTGCTCGTTTTTCAGTAATAGCTCCCGTAATTTTTCATAGTCTCTTAGCGCCATAAGTTTTATTTTGTAACGCCACACTTTGGATGGTGAAAAGTACCGTAACGCTTCCTTCTAGGCGGTATTAGTTTTCAAAATAATTTAAAAAACACCGCTCTGGAGAGCGGTGTTACATTCTAATTCACTACCAATTTCGAAGTTAATGTATTTGTTGAGGTTATTACACGCACCAAATAAATTCCTTTTGCTAGGCTTCCGGTAATATTGGTCAAGTTTACCTCATGGTTTTCAGGTACCAGCATCGATTGACTGCTGATTGATTTTCCACTTATAGTAATCACTTCTAATAGCATGGATGTATTTGACTCAATATTTATTAAATTCAGCATTAAATTGCCGGCATAATATGGGTTCGGATAGATAGCAATCAAAGGATTCACTAACTTATCCGGATCCTGATAACAATTTACGGCAATATCAGGATGAACTTCATAAGCTCCATTAAAATCGACTTGTTTTAACCGGTAATAATTGGTTCCGATATTTGGACTCTTATCCAAGTATGAATAACTATTCTCCACTTTACTGGTACCGGCACCGTTAATGATAGCAATGGTATTATAGTGAACCGCATCAATGGAGCGCTGAAGCTCGAAGTAATCGTTGTTCTCTTCCGAGGATGTTATCCATTTTAGCTCAATGCCACTTTCTGCAGCAATTCCTGTAAACGAAATCAGGTTAACGGGTAACGGGTTGGTAACATCGCTTGAACCAAGAGTTATTATATTTTCACTAAAGGGTATCACAATAGTTGAAGTAAAAAAACCACCGCTTTGCAAATGTCCTGAACTAAAGGACCCCCCACCATAATTATCCCAATTAGAAGCCACATCATCCCAAATCATTACTTCTAACTTTTCCCTTTCGGATTGAATGGCCGATACATTGCTTGTGTTATTCCAGCTTAGGCTAATATTAGCATTTACACCTGATGGCGCAGCATTACCATCCGATATTTTCCAGTATTCACTTTCAGTAACACTTTTAATGGTAGTACTTGAGGGCGTAAAATTATTAACTTTTGCTTCATTGGTTGCTTTAGCTGCAAAATATTCTACACTCCATGTTAAACCACCGGTAGTTACATTATTAACACCGGCATAACCCCATTTACCACTTTTACCTACAGGGAACATAAAGTCGTCACCTACACCTGTTATAACTTTTGAAAGTTTTCCGTTTACGTATTTTGTTGCTGTTCCATTAGTGGGTGTAATGGTAGCATTTCCATTCATAAGTAAGGTGTTAGTACCCGGTGTGATCAAACCGTTGGTAAGGGTTAATGAGTTATCAACTGTAACACTTCCAAGTAAAGTAGTACCAGCTGTATTATTCACTTCTAAATTTCGAATTTTCGAAGCTCCAGTAAATGCCCCTGTAATATTTTGATTGACTGACCCATTCAATACAATTTTTGCAGTACCTGATCCACCATCGAATGTTCCACCACTGAAAGTCAAGTCACCTTGTATTGATATGCTACCACCAGTACCTGTATTAAAAGTGCCTGAACTAATTACCAAATCACCAAAAGAGTCATCACCACTTGTTTCTCCATTATAAGTACCCCCATTGACAGTAGCAATACCCGTAACATCAATAACATTTGAAGCGCCACTATTGAAGGTGCCACTGGTAACAAACAAATCACCGATAACAGTAATATCATTGTCAGCGGCATTCTCAAACGTGGGTCCATTTATATTCAAGTCTTCACAGACAACTATATCGTTATTGGCTAATTCTTTAGTACCCGAACCGCTTAAGGTTAAATTCCGAACCGATGGAAATCCTGACATTACGGTGTAGCTGCCGGTTCCTGCATATTCAATCCCTCCCCCGGCACAATCAAAAAAGTCGATATAATCTCCAGCTGGAAAAGCAATGCTTGAGGTACTGCTCACAATTTTAATGTTACCTGTACCGGTAACCGTACCTAAACGATGGCCTGAGGTCTCATCTACGGTTAAAGTGCCCCCTGCATTTATTATGGTTTTGTAAAGTTTTACGTCACTAACGTTAAATATAACTTCATCGCCAGCATCCACAATCAATACCGCTCCTGACGGGGCAACACCTTCCGTTGGTAATCCGGTTGTATAGGTTGCAGATGCATTTACATTACCTCCGGTACCGGTTGTGGTATAAGTAAGAACATTAGCTGGTATTGCATTTGGGTTACCAGCAAAATAGTCACCGGTTATGCCATTGCTGCTATCACCGTTAAAGGTGAAGGTTATTGTATTAGTGGTTTCATTCACTTCAGCTTCAGTAAATTTACTAACAGCTTCTGTTGGATTACCATTTGTTAAAATTGATGCGGCAATATAATTGGTTTCATCCGTTGAGGGATCGCTTGACAATACATCACTTTCGTCATAAACCATGGTTACATCTGATATAAGACCAGTAATATTACTTGCTCTAATTATCCAATAGTATTGTAGTACATTATCAATATCAAACAATGGATTAAAATAATTTGTAGGATCATTGATAGTAGGATGGTATTCGTTTGCTGGCCTAACTGTAATGCTGCCCGCCGTAGTTCCAATGGTATGTACTCCTGTTGAAAGGTCGAGGGTTACCGGAGTATATAACAACTGACCTACCGGGAAAACAAAGTCAGTGGTATGGTTTGCCGGAAAATTCTTTTTTACTCCATTATCCTGAAAAGAACTGTTTGTTTGAATCATATTATATAGAGAGAAAGGGTTAATTGCATCAATAGTAGCTGCTGTTCCTAATTCCAATAAGCTTCCGCCAATGTTAAATACACCGGTTTGCAACCTTAAGGCATTGCTAATTAAAAAGCTATGTCCTGTATTTGATACTTTAACCCCATTGCTGTTGTTTACGGTTACAATTCCCATGGAGCTTTGGCCTACACCACTCCGAGCTAAGTTTTGCAGAACGGTGCCTCCAAAAACCAAACCATTACCCGAAGTACTTGTTATAGTTGCATCAAGAGTAACATTACCATTTACATTTAAAGCATAGGTGTCGGTATGAATGGTTCCTAAATCAACATCCAATAAATCGTTTACTGTACTATTTTTAGCTAAAGTTAAGGTTCCTGAGCCGGTTTTGGTAAGTCGATAAATATCTTCGGTACCTACACCTGATATTCCTTGTGCGGCACTTGAACTGAAAATGAGGGTATTGTTGCTTGCAGCATAAGTACCGTTGTTTATTAAATTACCTTGAAGGGTTAAATTTAAGCCTTTTCCATCTAAAGCACCATTGGTGTTTATAGTCAAATTGCCCGCAATAGTTAACGGTTGGGTTGCCAAATTAACTTGAAGTCCAGCTACTGCATTGGGATTAATGTTCAAATTATTTAAAGCTACACTTGAATTTATATTAAATAGATTTTGACCTGCTGGAGTATTTGCATTACCAATTACTATGGTAGAGCCGGTAATATCATAAGTGTCAGGATCAAGATACAAAGCTGCAAGTTCTGGAACTGCACCATTTTGACGTACAAAAGTAAGTGTACCTGCACCTGATAGGGTAAAATTACTACCTGCATTAACAATTTCCAACATTCCCCGGTTTGCTACGTAACCAGCATCACCCGTATTTACACCAATAGTTACAGTGCCGCCCGATTGGTTATAATTTAATACACCAGCAGAACTAGTTGTAAGCCTTCTGATTTGGTTACCTACAATCAAGCTTCCCGATGAAATGTCAATAGTGGCATCACCCGATGAACCGTATTGTATATAATTATTGTTAGTTGCAGAACCTGTCATGTTTAAAGTACCTCCGTTTATTGTAAGGCTACCATCTAATGTTATTCCCGTACTTGCTCCGTTAACTCGGGCAGTACCTTGTGTTAGAGTTAAATTGGAGGTTGAAGGGATTAAAAAATCATCATCACCAGTAGATAGATTGATGTCAATAGCTGCATCATTTAAAATTAATGTTCCGTTAAGCAATTCCAATGCTTTGGTTACACCAACACCTAATGTAGGGCCATTTAAAACAAATCTATCATCAAAAGTAAAACTGTTAGTTTGGTCATCACCTTTATTTATAACTATTCGATATAAATCAGGTATTGAAGTTGAAGTTCTATAATAACTATTGTTGCTATTGCCTTGAAGCTCTAAAATAACAGCAGGGCGGTTTGCAGCATTATATAAATCTAAACTATAGGCATTATTACTTCCATGAATTATATCGCCTTTAACAATTAATTTATGTTCCAATGTACTTGCAACCCCTGGATTATCAACAATAATATTTCTTGGTGTGTTTACTGCAATATAGGTATAATCCAAATTGCCTTCAACTGTTACTGTAACTGCAGCACCTGTACCTGGAAAATTAAATATACCCGTTGACCATGCCCCGATATATAAATTCCGACCAACATTTATGTCTTGTAATGGTGTAACTGTTGATCCTGTTAATATTAGGTCACCATTAATTGCAATATTTTGATCGATACTGAAGGTTGAACTTTCTAACATTAAAGTTGGACAAGGTTGAATTACATTGTTTAATGTAATGTCACCACCCCAGTACATGATATAAGCTTCTAAATTGTTGGCAAATTCACCCCAATCGGCATTTACTGTAGGTAAAGCGGTGGTATTAATCGAAATCATTCCAGTATCTTTAACAATTCCCAAATTAAAAGTACCGGCAGTATTAAATTGCAATCTGGGCACGTTTTCTTGGTCAGGAGTAGGATATTCTGCCAAATTGTAATCGAAAATAATCTCGGCAGGTTTATTAGGAATTACATTTCCCCAAACCCTTGCTCTATCCATAATATAAACTATACTACCTGCACTTGGTACTTCGTGTACACCAGAGCCAACTGAACCTTTATCCCATGTTGCAGCTGTATTCCAATTTGTGTACCATCCATTACCAGAAGTACCTTCGAAATCATAATAGGAGTAATAGGTATCAACCGTACCTGTGAATCTTGTATTTACCCCTGCTGTATAATTTGCGTTTTCAAGAGTGAAACCGGCATCTAACTGACCATTAAATGTAATTGTATTAGTTACTGCATTAATCAACTCATTTTCAGGAATACTAACGTCTTCATAACTTCTTGAATAAGGGCTTGCATCCAAAACATATCCGGCAACGTAACCAGCATCTGCTCCCGCACCACCAACTACGTCATTTTCATCATAATTTAATTCCATGGTAACTGATGGGATTGTTGAAAAACCTGCATGCCCAACTCGCCAATAGTAGGAGAGTAAATTACCACCCGCAGTATTTGTAGTTTCCAAGGTGTTATCTGAAGGGCGAATTTGCACATATCCATCATCAGAGAACCCACTAAAAGTTGCAACAACTGGAGTGTAGCGCACCGTTGCATTTGCGTTGGTTCCTAAGGGGTAGGTAAGTGTTTCGTTTCCATCAACATACATTTCAATACCCCCATCGGATGCGTTACCAGCTGTTTGAACCATTTTTGTAATATCAAAAGTTCCACCAAATGCTGCATTTGAACCAACAAGCATTAATTTATAAGTACTAATGTTGAATATTCCATTTGTAAGTGTTAATGTTCCAGTAATACCTAAATCACCAGTAAGGGCTATACCATTGGTATTATCAAGATCAAGAAATTGAATACATCCGTTTTCTGAAGTAATAGTTTGAGCACTTCCACTATTCATATATATCTTTCCTGTAGAAGTTGATTTTCCAATAGTATCGGCTAAATACACACTACCATTAAGTTCAGCTGTATAAGTTCCATAATCAAAAATACCATTTTCTAAACGGAATGCTCCGGTTACTTCAAAGGCAGTTGCAAGTCCAGATGCAATAACAAAATCCTTATCTTCTACCGTTTTGGCAATGGTAAGGTTATTAAAGGTTTGCAAAGCGGGTAAATATAGGTTTGTTTGTTTTGCACCATTAAAAGTAGTTGTATTTGCACCTGTTGTAAAAGTAGCGCCACTTGAAATGTTAAGGTCGCTTCCTATAAAAAGATCAAAATCGGCTGCATTAAAGTCTCGTTTTTCAATGGTTAAATCGTTGTTAATGGTCAAACTTGTTTGCAATTGAACGCCACTAGTTTGGTTTTCACGCAGAATAAAATTATGAAAGGGTGCTGTTGTTGAAATGGTTGCATTAGCATTGGTTCCAACTGTATTATTAAGTATGATGGTACCACCTGTAACAGTAGTATTATATGCAGCACATGCAATGTTTATAGCATTGGTAGTACCACCTGAAAGGTCTTGAATATAGATGGTTCCACCCGACATGGTAAAGGAACCCAATTCGGCACTTAAGTCAAATATAGCAGCATCAGTTCTATTGTCAACCAAATAAAGTTCACCTCCGGTTTGTACATAACTCATTTTAGCTGTAGCTGCACTGGCATCACCACTTATACGAAATTGACCAACACTTACAACTCCACCATTAATTTCAAGCTTGTTGGCAGTTGATTCGGCTCTGTAAACTATACCGTGCGTATTTGAGGTGGTAAAGTAACCGTTGTTTATTTTTAAGGTACCATTCACATAAATGGCTTGTACATTAACATCATTATCTATTCCAGTTGAAGTTGAATAGGATAAGTCAGTATAGTCAATTGCAGGATGTATGCCTGATGCCGGTGTAATGGCTGTAGTCGAAACAAATACGTTGGCTCCATTCAACACCAAAGCGGCATTAGCACCAATTGCCCAGTCACGCACACCTTCACTTAAGGTGGGTATATAAACATAGCCTTCCAAAAGTAACGAACCGGATTTTATCCAAAGAGCTTTTCTATTTTCAGGGTTTTCTGCATCTGTGGCATCCCATTCGGCATTATTATCACCGAACAATGAAAAATGATCCTTTTCAGTTGCATTTATGGTCAAACTATATGTTTGGTCGGTACCTTTATTTATAACTAAATAATATAAGTCGGTAATACCTTCACAACTTAATGTGTTATTTGATAATCCATTAAATACAAGTGAAACTGCACCTGTTGTTGTTCTTGTATTGTAATCAGGTCCTGTGCCGCTTGTTTGATTGGTTAACCTTACACTTCCTTGGTTAGTAAAATCTCCCGAAACAGTAAATACATGGAAGTATTTGTGATAATTTCCATATCCAATTTCTGCAACTCCATCTACTGCATTGGCAGTACCCACGGTTAGGGTTCCCAAACTAGTTACCAGTACATTTTTGGCTACAGTTAGGTTTAATGGAGTTGTATTGCTGGCATCATTAATTTTAAAATCACCTTTTGTAACGGTAAGGTTACCATTCAAAATATAGTCAGCTAATAATGTGGCTGAGCCACTGGTTAAATTTATTTTTAGGTTATTAAAGGTACGTGCAACATTAAGTGAAATACCTGTACCATTTACTTCAAATGTACCGCCGTTGGTAGCATCGTTAAATAGGTTTGCATTTCCCGTTGGGAAATTGTCATCAGCAGCTGTTGTTTTAATGATTCCATTTCCTACAATAATACCAAAATCATGTCCGGTTGAAGTGGTTAAATCTAAGGTACCATTTACTTCTGCTTTTAATACGGTTAAATTATTATTACCTGCTGAAATGGTTATTTTTTTACCCGAAGGGATAACAACTATATCGGTAGCCGCTGGTATTTTTGCAGGGTCAGGATTAACATACAGTGGGTTGCTTGCACCATCTAAAGTCCATGAACTGGCATTTGCCCAATTTCCATCGGTAGAATATGCATACCATGTTACAATAGGAAGGGGTGAAATACCTGCCGACCATAGTCCGGCAAAGTCGCTTGTACCAGTAGAGCCAAAAGTATTTGACCCAATGGTTATAGTTGAATTCGTTGGATTCTTCCAATCAACAACCCCTTCCGGATCGACCCAGGTTACATAGCTGGCTTCTGCTCCATTTAATTCAGCATCGTTGTAGGTAAATAAAACATGAGCTGCTGATATAGCTGATAGGTTAGTAGTAGCCACTTGCCAGTATTTGCTTAGCATGCTAGTACCCAAAGCATCAGTAACTGCTCGCACTGAAACGCTACCCGTGCTTGCAACTGTAGCTGTAAAACCATTGGTTAAATTCATTGGGGTGTAATAGCCATTTGAACCAACGGGATAAAGAATTTCAAATCCGGCTTCTGTGGTGCTTTGTTTTACAAGATTTCCTGTACCGGTGGTTTGAACCATATTGGTATTTGAGAAGGCAAGGGTTGGCGTTATAACTGCACCATTTGAAAGAGTTAAATTATTATCACCAAGACTAATGATACCCCCACCTAACTGCAATGCAGTATTTACTGTAATTGCACCACAAAGAGGAGAGGTGGTTAATCCTGATTTTAAAAGGGTGCTATATGAACCTTGAATAATATTTAATGCATTTGCTCCATAGGTTACTGTGCCACCTGAGGCATTTATGGTTCCATTGCACTGTGAAGTACCATTTAAAGTTAAGTTGCTACCTGTATTTAGCGTTCCACCACCTGAAATATCAAAATCACCATTAACTATAATAGCACCTGCTGTATTGAAAGTGCCTGTACCTGATATAGTTAAGTTATAATATGTATAGGCTTGTATATTTTGGGCTGTACCATTATAATTAACTATACCTACTGTTGGGGCACCAGCCCCACCACCTACTGTATTGGTTATAGTACCTCCTGTAATAGTGCCTCCAACATTTAAAATACCATCATCAACGCCTGTAAAAAGTATGTAATTGCGAAGGTTATTGCCGTTCAGAGTTGCATTTCCAATAATTGTTGCAGTACCCGAAGAAATACGAATATATGCATCTTGAGTATCACCATTGCTATTAGCTAGCAAGGAACCGGTTGTAAATGAACCTGCATCTACAAGAATTGACTTTTCATCGTTCCCGCTATTGGAATTTATATAAGTTTGGCCAGTAATATTTAAAGATGTACCTGTATTGAGCTGAACATATGAGTCATTACTGCCACCATCAATTGTAAGTCCGCCCGATATATTATAAGTCCCCGAGCTGGCAGTTAGCGTAAAAGTAATATTATCGTTTAAAACAAGGTTATTTGCAGCATTGAATGCCCGTGAACCTGTTTTAGTTCCACTTCCCGATAAGGTAAGGTCATAAAACGTGACTGTTCCTGTACCAGCACCTGTATTGATTGTCTGATTCCCACCAAGAGCAAATGTAAAAGTTCCGACAGATTGGTTAAATGCTGATGATGCATTATTGCTATTATTTGTAAAATTAGTTCCACTTAACGAAATTGAAGTAGTTACATTTAATGATACAGGGTCACTTATAATAAAGTCGCCACCACTAAATGTTAAGGCATTTGCCCCACTTATGGTTTGATTATTTGTGCTAAAAGTTGTACTACCTGTACCTGCTTTTGTAAATGTACCATTGTTAGTTATACCGCCTGCAAAAACTAGGTTTGAATTTTCTGTAGGATTAAATGTACCTCCGTTATTTATTGTCACCAAACCAGTGAAAGTGTTAGAACCTTCAGCTCTTGAATCGGTAATTGAGCCATTAATTGTGGTATTACCGTTGACAGTAATATTGCACCGCTCTAAATCGAATGATGCACCCACAGCAATATAAATGGTGTTAGTCGTTAAATTTCTTATGGTTCCATCAGTTTGTAAAGTTCCTGAAGTTCCTTGTCCAATCTCAAGTGTACCTATTGAATTAGCGGGTGTAACATTAATTACCATGTCATGGCCATTTAGGATAGTGATTTTGCCTGGTACACTATTTTCTCCAGGATACCCTTGTAATGCTGTAGGATTTTCCCATGAATCTCCGTCCCATCTTTGCCAATCTGTTCTATCACTTAAAGTTCCATCTTGTAGAGAACGATAGTCACCTGCAACTGGTGGAGTAGTAGCGGTATATTCAATCCATGTATCATTGGTAACCGTATTTACATTACCCCAATAGCTATAATAACTGGCTACTCCACTTGATAATCCTATATCAACACTATTTCTTGCAACGTTATCGGTGCCTAATTTAATTACAATCTTATTACTGGTTTCATAAAAAGTAACTTGTAAATCAGCAAAGTCATTATCATTAAAATCAATTTCAATATTATTGTATTCAATTGTGAAAATCCTATTGGGGGCTATTCCTGTTGTAAGATATCTAGTCCAGCCGCTATTGTCAAGTACCTGATTATCATAAACACCTAATGCTATTATTTGGCCTAAGGTGATTCCCCCTGCCGATAAATCATAGTTATTTGCGGTTGTTGCATTGGTACTTGCATTTCCATCTAGTCTTATAAATCCATTAGTGCAAAGGCTCAGATTATTGGCCGTTGTATATGAATTATTATAAAAAGTAAAATTGAACGGCCATGCAACATTGGCGCTTCCATCATCTACATCCGAAAAAGTTACAGTTGTTCCTCCTGAGCAATCAATCCAACTATATGTTGTACCTAAATTGCCCGTTGAGGTAAGATAATTCCAACTTGCTGTCTGTCCCCAAGCCTGCCCAAAAGCTAGCAACATTATAAAAACCAATGCAAACCGAAATAATAATTTTGGTTGAGTAGAAGATTTTTCATTCATATAGTTATGTTTTAAAGAATTCGCTTTTTTTTCTGTTGAAATGCGCAATGTAATTTTCTTTGAATGATTGGAATTCATAGTATTCTTATTAAAATATTATAAAGTAATTCAGTTAGTTATGTCTTTATTTTTGTTAAAACCGCACAAAAATAATCCAATTTTCGGCATATACGCAAGCATACATATATAAGTTTCTACATACTTTGTGAAAGTAGTGAACTTTTGACCAAGTGCCATAATTACCACACGAATGTCTAAAATGGGGAACATAAAAAATGGACAGCGAAGCGCCCCCGAGCAATCCTCGAGACATCGGGGCAGGCTGCTTCAGTTCCATCGTGGGACAGCGAAGCGCCTGCTTCGCTTTTAAATTACTCACAATATTTATTACTTTTCTCGCAGCGCCAGCTACGAGGTCCTTATATCGCAGCAAGCGCTGCGAGTTCCCTTTCCCAATGAATAAGGTTATACCAATTATCTGAAGCTTGAAGTCTGATTGAATTGTATGTATCAAATGGCTCGATTTTAAAATAAAAAAATATAATTCAGTAAAAAAGATAATTTATTGAAAATTAAGTTTATATTTGCGCCCATTATTAATATTATATTACATATCATGAACAACGGAACAGTAAAATTTTTCAACGACGCCAAAGGATTTGGTTTCATTAAAGATGCAAATTCATCAAAAGAGTATTTCGTGCATTCAACCGGTTTGAAAGAAAGCATCAGAGAAAATGATGAAGTAACTTTTGACCTAGAAGAAGGAAAAAAAGGATTAAATGCGGTAAATGTTAAACTAGCTTAGTTTAAAAGAACATAAACATTTAAAATTTTAAGCCCCCCGAGTACTCGGGGGGCTTTTTTTATGCAAGTAACTGTCTGAATTTATTTATTACAGAGGTCAGTAGATAAATACATAACACAAAAGCAGTAAAATTCAGGATTAGATACATTCTTACCCCTCTAGAGATCGTATCAAATTAGCAATGCTGCCAGAAATTTACATCTTCCCCTTCACAAGGGGAAGTCCCGACAGGGGAAGGGGTATATTGTATGCAATTATACGGCAAACGGGATAAATTTCCGCATTTTAAATGTTTGGGCTAAAACCCGCATCTTCACTATTATAAAGCTTCCCCGCCCTAATCCCGAGCCATCGGGAGGGGCAATTTAAATGTGCGAATTTATCTCGTTCACAGTATAGCTACTAATCTCTAATTTATTATTCTAATTCCCTGATTTTGAATTCTCACAACCATTCGTGGCAGAGAAAAAAAATATTTAGTTCAATGTTCTTTTGTTTTCCTTATTTCAAATCAGCCTTTCTCCGCTTTTCCATTTGTTCCCGAAGCCATTTCAGCGCTTCTTCTTCTTTTGTGAACAATTTGGTGGGAACTTTGGGCTGGCTGAACTTCAAAAACAGGTTGGCAAAATAACTGGATAGGGTTGATTCAATTAAAATAGCCTGCCCAGCCACATGGCTCCGATAGTGGGCGGCTGCATAAGCCCGGGTTTTTGAATCAATAAAAAACAGGTCGCGGGCATCAATTAAGTTGGCACATAGCTTTGTTCCATTCCAGGAATCACCTATTCGGGTCATTTCCTCCAGTGTCTCCATATCGAGGGTGCATTTATTGATGGCTATGTACTTATAAATCTGGTCATCGCATTGTACCATCTTCAGTTTATTGTTTATAATGGTGGTTTGCATGGGTTTCTATTTTTGTTCAAATATAAATAATTGTTGTATTTATTTGAACAAACCACAGAACTTAAATGCAAAAGAGCTAACTGAAATGTTTTTCAATTAACTCTTATGTAATAAGATTTTGGCAATAATTAAATTGACTTTTTGTTTATTTTCAAAACCTGTCTTTTTTGTTTTACTAATGCAACTTTTTACTTTAGTACCAAGAATTGCCATGGAAATAACTACTAATATTGGAATGTAATTGATTTCTGTTAAAAAATATAGCGAATTGACAAGGCACCCCCATCGGCCCAAAAATCATTGTTATTAACAATGTTGAAGGATGGTTTCCAATCAATACTCAGGCTTAATGGAACTTCAATAAAACTATATTCCAGACCCAAAATACCATCTAATCCAACCACGGTATAATTTGTATTTGGCTCGCCCCAATAAGTGCGATCACCGTCCCAAAAACCTATATGGCCTCCAAAACCAAAAAACCAATTCAACCTATCGGCATCGAATGCCCGGTTATTAATTTCATAAAGACCTGTAAATTCTACGCCATGCCAACGAGAACCAATGATACCCTCAATGGATGCCTTTGTTCCAAGGAAATGCTTAATGGTTAAACCATTGGTGAAACCAGCTCTTAAACCAATTCCAGTATTGTAATACTGAGCCTTACTAGCTGCAGTAATTCCTATTGCCATAAAGGCAATTAATAGTAGCTTTTTCAATTTCATGAATTATTATGTAATTCTTACTCATAAGGCTTTTCAGTTCCGCCCGGTTTTTTATGGTGGAAAACTCGCTCCACCTTACTGTTTTAATGGTGATTAACTTAGTTAAAGGTATTTGGTTTGATACTAATTATTGTTACAAAGTTTTAATGAATAGTTGCAGCTTTCACAGGTTTATTTTTATATGGTTTCAATAATTTTTATCAAATCAACATGTGTCATTTCAAGTTTGTAAGCCAACATCTCCATTAGCTCCCGTTCACGTCCTTCGCGAAAGTTTAAATCCTCACCAGTAAGGATTGGAAATTTCCTTTTGAGTCTCTCTTTTGTTTCGTTTTGATAGTTTTGAACAGCCTGATTCATACTATAATATTTATTAGTTTTATTTAATAAATGTACAGGTAATGAAAAAAAAGAGTGTTATAGAATTCTTATTGAAATTTACAATATTCACACAGGGGCATTAAAAACTTATTTTCCTGTTGAATCAAGCTGATTGTTTTTTTTACGTTTCTTTTCAAATCTTTTTCTTGGGGCTTTATCATCATATTTGTCTAGAAGTTCTGACGCTTTAATTAATTCATCAGGTAAACCGCCTTCATATTCTATTTTGTAGAATGAAAAACCGTTGTATGGAATCTCGGAATTGCTTTTATGGATTTTTACCCGGCTGCCGACCTCTCTGTTGTTAAAGCGCAACATGAAAGCATCTTCTCTTTCCGATATTATTTGCTTGAATTTGTTATCCACAGCATCGGAACCTACTAATTTCATGCATAAACCCTGTACTGTAAAAACCAGGCTATCATTGGTATGATGCTTCAAATAGTTAATAAAATCACCGTCCTTTACCGACATTTTAATTACCTCAATGGAATCATTTTCGCTGAGCGATTTTTTATCGGTGTGGGTTGACAGGTAGTATTTTTTCTTAGCTTCAAAAAATAGAATGTATTCTTTTTCCTTACTGGTATATGGGTTGGGATAAACATCAATATTGTCATCGGCATTCTTTTGAAGAAAATCGGCCATTTTATCAATAAATTCTTCCTGATTCGAATTCAATACTTGCTGGCGGGGTTTCCATTTCAACGAAAGCGATTTTTCAATTTCATTTTCAATGGCTTTTATTTCCATTCGATAATTATATGAAACTGGTTTAATGAAGATGTTGCCTAATATATCAAAAACTGCATCACGAATATGAAAATCGGGATCGTTTAAATTTCCGGTAATAGGAATGCTATAATCAATAATATTGCCGCGCTCTCGAATTAAATACATTAATAATCTTAGCGGAATGTGTTTTTTATCGTTGATAATTAGTTTATTAGTAAGACGTGGATCAATTACGAGGATATTATTGTCACTTTTTATCTCTCCATTTTGAACATCCCATTTACCATTTATTTCCAACGTTCCCTTATCGAAGGGGTATGAGGTATAATTTATTAAGTACGGGTTAAGTATAGCCAGTGGCAAACCTTGCAGCTGATATTGCATGTTAAAATCGCTGCTGTCTTTAGGATTTATGCTCAGGTTGGCCCATATATTGCCATAAGGCTGAATTCCCGATTTAAATGAAACCTTTACCCTACGGTGCAATTTATTAATAGAATCAGCATAAATAGTAAGTGGGTTGGCCTGAATTGAGAATTTCTCAGTAAGTGAATAGTCATTAAAACACAAATCACCGTTTTCAATCATCAGCTTATCGACTTTGTAATTGCTTTTGTAAAAATTCTTGGCCAGTTCTTTCACATAATCAGCAACTTTCAATATAAGGTTGAACTTTGATGAATCAGCTTTTACGGCTGCTATATTTGAACCCTCTTTCCCAAACATGGTTTGTAGGTTGTCTAAATCATCGTACCGTTCATAGTTAAAATAGGGGTGAATTAGCAAAATTGAATCGTATTGATATATGTGCCTGCCCGGGCTTACCTCATGTATAGCCAATATAAACTTCTCGAACGATACGTAATCCAACTTAGGGTTTTTACCAAAATGAAAATCGCTGATTTCCAGTATGCCTTTATTAGTAACCTTTTCAACAATTTTAAAATTGCCTTTTGAATGTATTTCGGCATCTAAATTGGCACTAAAGGTTCCATAATTGGCTAAATCGTTAAGGTATTGCTGAATTATATTTAAATCAAATTTCTGAATGACAATGGCAAGGTTGTAATCCAGATTTTTAAAATTCAGGGTAATATCGCCATCTATATTTCCGGTTCCAAAGCCTTGTCCAAATGAAAATTTAACAGCAAGGGTGTCTACATTCCATACTATTCCTGGCGATTCAATATTCACATTTTTAATAAAATAATTGATGGGAATTAATTTCTCATGGTAATGAAACTCCCCATTTTTTATTTTTACTTTAAGTAGATTAAAATGAAAAGCCGACGGAATTGTATCGGTTTTTTCAGGAGTAAATGTTGCAATTAAGTCGTTAAAATTAATATCCTTTTTGTTTTGTATAATAATACCTCTGGGTTGGTTTAGCGTAAGTTTCGATATTTCAATGGTTTTTGAAATCAATTTGAGCAAAGCAATATTTGCACTTACCCCTTTTACTGAAAGGAATACACTATCTTGATTTGTTAAGGTGTTTGGTATTTTTGATTCATATATTTTCAAATTATTTAGGTGAATATATCCGGTAAACGGATTTAAATACACCCATCCGAGGGTAATTCTGCGCCCGGTGTATTCTTCATCGTATTTTTCAATCAGGTATTTGGCAATGGGCGAAATGAACACAATAATTGCCAAGGCAAAAATCAGGATTGATCCCATTATAATTAGGACTGTTTTTTTTAGCTTTTTTTTAGTTTTTTTCATTAAAAGGTAAGTGAATGTGTAATTCAATTAATCTGTTCCTTGGCTGGAGAATCTTTTTTGCCTCTGATTTTTCAAACAGCATTGACCCCAGGTTTTTTATTCCTTCAGGGTTTTGGGCGATAAGATTTGAAACGCCTTGCTGTAATAACGATCCAAAAAGAATTCGGAATATATTGACCGATGACCCAACGACAATTTTTTTGGTTAATAAGCCGGTGGCAATACCCAGTGTGGTACCTAAAATACTTTTTCCAATAATTGGCGAGGTGAAAATATCCTTTAAGGTATTCTCAATAATTTTTATGGGCCGTAAGCTTTCGTAGGTAATTTGAAATTGCTTTCTTAAAAGTTCCCCATCAACCGATTGTTCAATTTCAAGCAATGCTATGGCATTTCTTAGTTGAGCGGTATTTGTTATATTTTCCATGCTCTTTTATTTTAGAAGTTTTATAATAATACTGTTACAGATAGTTTTTTTGAGCCAACCATGCATGAAAAAATGAAGAATAATAGCCAGTAAGGCATAAAATGCAGCAACGGCAAAAAAGCCGTAATAGATTTTGCCCAAAATATCGCTCAGCCAAAAAACAATTCCTAAATTACAGAAGAGCAAGAAAGTAAGCGCCATAACAACTACAATTGAATTGGGTATAATGGATGAAATAACATCCGATGCCTTATCAATCATTTTGAGTTTAATTAACTCATAGGTTGTTTTGCTGTAATCTTTAGCACTCTGAACCAATAATTCTATTTTCTTATCGTGGTCTTCCATTTTTTAAGTATTTATAATGTTAAATAAAACCTTATTTCCGCAAGTCACGGGGTGACTAATTGAATAACAATTGTTTGCCTACTTATCATATTGAGTCACCCCGTGACTAACAATGGTTTCCCATACGACATGCGGATTTTAGGATACGCCCACTATGTTAAGCTTTTTCTGCTTTGGTGTTTTTATGATCCATAAAGTTTGAAGCTTCTTCCTTTGCATTTTCGTACTTTTCAGTTACACTGTCAATAAACTCATCAAATTTTTTCTTCATGGCATCGGCATAATCATCCTTTTTATCCATCAAATTTTTACGGGTTTCCGAACCTTTATCGGGTGCAAACAATACACCTAACAATGCTCCAACGGCAACACCTGCCACTAGGCCTAATACTACTTTTCCTGTATTCATAGTTTTGATTTTTAATTTGTTAAAAAATAAGAATTACTAATAAAATAATTATAATTAACGCACCTACTGAAATATAAAGTCCGCCCGATTGATTCATTTGATTTTGAATTGCGCGCACTTCTTTTCGTAAGGCTCTCTTTTCTCTCATATTCAATTGTGAATGATCCATCTCTTTTATCTCTTCTAATCTTAATATTAGAGCCTTATCATCAGAATTTGAATTCTCTGATTTTGTTGCAACTATTGCAGTTTTTGGAACGGTTGGTTCAGCTTTCGCTTGAAGAGGCTGAAAGGTTAATAGCAACCCTGTTGCCATTAAACAAATTGCGATTTTTTTCATCGTATATTAATTTAATTTAAAGTATTTTTCTGCCTTGTATAACACGAAGAATTACTGCAATAAGAGCAATTACCAGTAAAATATGTATTATACCTCCCATGCTATATCCAACAAAGCCTATTACCCATCCTATTATTAGAATTACGGCAATTACATAAAGAATGTTTCCCATGATTTCTATTTTTTAATTAGTGATATTGTAAGGGACCTGAATCCCTGATTTTATATTTATTTCCTTCAGTTTTTTAAAAAAAAAGTTCAAATTAAAATGCGAATCCCAGCGTAGCTTGTAACCAAACATTTTTATAACGTGGGTTTGTACTGGTTCCATCGCCGTTATTATCCTGAAGATCCCAACCGGCTCTAGTCCCTACGGTTAAATTATTCAAGTTAAAATCAATTCCACCTACAAAACACAAAGTGTTTCGGCGTAGGTTGTCATTTACAAATTCATCCTCCTGTTCATCGGTGAATGTGCCACTTTTAATTACTTCCTTTTGGCTTAAAAGATATGAATATTGAGGACCAGCAACAAATGTTACAAGTGCGCTGGGCTTAAAAGCAAATAACAACGGTACATCAATAAAATTTGATGTACGAGTGTATTCGTAGTCAATTATTCCCATGTACGTACCTTCGGCGCGACATCCTTTTTGCGAGAATAGCACTTCCGGATGAAAACCCAAATATTGCCCTATGGGTATGGCAAAAAATACACCCCCAACAAAACCAATTTTAGGACCTGCATTATAATCTTCGCTTTCTTCATCATAAATGTTTGCAAGGTTTAAACCTGCTTTAACACCCATTTTCAAGTCACTTCGTGTGTCACTGTAACTATTTTGAGCACTGGTACTTAAAAATGTTAAGGCAGCAGCTCCTAGAATTAAAATTATTTTTTTCATTTTTTTTATTTATAAATTCATATTGTTTCTTTCAAGAAGTAGGCTTATATTATTTTACATTATTTACTGTTAAATTTTTAAATGCTTCCCCTAGTTTATCCATATCGCAGTTAAATTCTGTTTTGAATTCTACCCATTTGTCTTTTCCTTCAGTTTTGTATTCATTCAATCGTTTTTTCAAATCACTGTTTTTTTGCTCTAACTCAGCCAATTCCTTTTCATATTTGGCTTTGGTTTCCTTTTTTTCCACAGCAATTTTTGCTTTGAATTCAGCAATACTTTTGTCCTGGTCGTTCAATTTTTGCTCTGCTTCTTTTTTAAATTCCTTGTAATCGGCTTCAGCTTCAGCCTGAACTTGGTTTAAGTCACTTTTAGCTTCTCCTAAATCAGACTTCGCTGCTTCAACTTTGTCTTTAGCTTTTTGCTCTTTCTGTGCCGAGGTTTGGCAACTGCTTAAGATACCGCCTGCAATAAAAACGGCTGCTGTCAGAAATAATAATGATTTTTTCATTGTTGTAATTTTTAAGTTTATATAATTTCTATTACAAATATCAGAATTGCACTATCCTAAAGTGTTACAAAACTTTTCGTAATAATTGTATCATTCACACTTGCAGGATATTGCTGATATTTTATTAATTAAAAATGTTTGAACGGGTTGAAATCCCAAATCGCAATACATTCAAAGTGCGGTTGAAATAAATGTTGTAATAATCCTGGCCATAATAGTACTGGGCAAAAAAGGTGATATTATTTAAAAAGGCAGGTTTAAAATTGATGGTATATTGGAAAATGAATCTTTTTCTGTCAAAACCTTTGGTATCAATTAATTCACCGGCAATCCAACCCAAACGGACCGACTGATTTAATGAGTAACTACGGCTTATATCGGTTTGGCGGAATACACTAAAAATTTTCGACAAATTTAAATTGCTCTGAAGATTCCCAAAGAACCGCAACCGGCCATAAATCCCATCAAGATTGTTATCCTGCTGAAAATCATAAGCCGCATAGAGTTTAAAATAATTAATATTGTGTTGAAAGTTTGGGTCGGGGCGTGAGAGAAATATCCCACCTTCGAACCAATTGGTAGAAAAACTGCCCGATTGGTTATTAACTGTTATGCTATCGGTATTATAGAACTCCCCTTCTTGACCATTTGAATGGTGGAATAAGGAAAAATAGGTAAACAAATCGCGTTTTTCATTTTCATGGTCAATTAAGTGGTAAAAAACTGTCATGCGAGGCATAAACGATGGAGTAAGCACGGGATAGGATTTCTTGTTATACATCCGCATAATTATCCGGGGCGATAATTCAATGCCCCACCTAACATTTCGGTTCAAACTCAGCATGAAGTAAGGTACCAGATCGGCTTCAAAAATAAGGGGTTCCAAATTTCCGAAACCACCATCAATTAAAATCCTGCTTGGTTCACGAAACGTATTGTAGGTTGAGATGGATGCTGGTGAACTCACCACATCACTTTGAGGATGAACTATTTTTGTACTCAACATGAGACAGATTAGAAATAATAAATGCAGGTTATTTTTCACAATTGATGAGTTTATTATTGGCATCAAAACATTCGGGTTTTATTGTAATTGTTTTTTTTTGGTTGCCAGCTAGATAATGAATTGTATTTGGGAGCTCTGCAAAGTGGTTACAATAAAATTATTCCGATGTTAAATTGATTTAAGTAAAGGTAGGTTAAATGGCAGATGTTATTGTTATGCAATAAATTAAGGTTGTTATATCATTCACACATTTAAAAAAAAGAGATGACCCTTTCGGACCACCTCTTTAATTATTAGCATATACATAAAAATCTTAGGGTTGAGTAACTGCATTACCATCCAAAACCACAGCAGTTTGTGCTAAAGCTCTTCCGTGCATGGTTGCACCGGTTAGGTAAGTAATTCCAGTCATCGATAAAATAATTCCCTCCATGTGAGAAGTTGCACCAAAAGTAACCTGACCGGCAACTTGCCAGAAAATGTTCTTGGCCTGTGCTCCACCAATCAAAGTAACATTTACTGCGGAGCTCATGGTAAGGTCTTCGGCAATCTGGAAAATCCAAACATCGTCGGCACTACCCGAAATGGTTACATCAGATGTGATTGTAACGGTGTTTGTCCATTTGTAAAGTCCCGGAGACAATGTTTTGCCACCAATATTACCGGTTCCCAGTTCCAGAAAATCAGGAGTAGGACGCCCTGCGGCATCGTTGTAAGCAGTAATCATATTCTCAACCGCAGTGGTAAGGTTAATAGGAGTAGGGTCGGCCATATCGGCTGCATAAATTTTCCCGGTAACCTGAACTGAAGTTGCGTATCCGGTAGCATCGGTTAATGATAGTCCTGTAATATAGGAAGTAGCAGCTGGGCTTAACCCCAAATCGCCGGTAATAGCTGAAATGGAAATATTTGTGATAGCTGATTTACCTAAAATTACATAGTTGCCGGCAGCTCCCAAATCTACGGGAGCAAGACTTGCAATAGTTCCACCGGTGGTAAAGCTCCATTCTGTATTTACAGCAAGTGCATTACCGGCTAAATCCTTCACCTCAGTAGATACGTTTGCCGTATAAGTGATACCGGCTTGCAAAAGAGCCGATGGAGTAAAGGTAGCCTCAGTTCCTGAAGAACTAACAACCCCTGAAACAACTGTATTCCCGTTTTTTAACGTGAACGTGGTTGCCGTTAACGATGCAGGATTCATTTCTTCGCTGAAAGTTATGGCAATAATTTTATCGAGCGCAACTTCTGTTGCATCGTTTAATGGATTTGTTACTATAACAGTAGGTACTATTACATCAACAAAAGCGCTGGTGGTAAAACTCCACACATAGTCACTTACCAATTGGCTCCCGGTAGTACTTTGAACCTCTTTTGAAATAGTGACTGTATATAAAGTGTTTGAGGTCAAATTCACGGTTGGGGTAAAAGTGGCTGTTGTGCCATTGCAAATTGCAATTCCATGAACATTAACGGTATCATGGTTTAAAGTAAAGTTTAAATCTGTAATGGTTGAAACATTAATTGGCAAATTAAATGTTGCCGTAATAACACTATTTACAGCTATGCTTGTGGAATGATTTACCGGATTGGTGGAAGTAACAACAAGATCTTCACCGGTAGCATCATCTTTTTTACAACCGACCATAGTTACAACCAGCAGCATTGCTGCGATTGTGAAAACATTTTTTAGTTTCATAGTTTTTAATTTAATTAATAAAATATTTAGGGTACAAAGGTGCGGAGCCTCATTGTATAAAGTATTGCACAACAATGGTTATAAGTTGTGTAATTCACATGTTTTGGTTATTCTAAATTATTAGTGGAAAGTTTTAATTAAAAAAAAATCTAAATGAAAATATTTTGTTTTACAAAAAACTTATCCCTCCCAACCTCCCTTTAATAAGGGAGGAGTAGTGTCGAGCAACCTTGAAAGACTTCTGTTCCAATTAAACACAAATTTGCTCCCTCCTTTATTAAAGGAGTGCCGATAGCTATCGGCAGGGAGGATACATTTTAATATATTTAAAGCCGTTTCCACAGATTTTGTTGAATAACCAGTTTATTTTGGAATAGTAACAGTATTCTTATGAAGAGTTACTTCGGCTTGTGTAAGTATTCTGCCGTAAAGCATTGCCCCATTCTGCATGGTAATGCTGGTTTTTCCCAATATATTCCCTTCAAAATGGCTATCCGGCTCAAGCGTTACATTACCTGCTACTATCCAGAAAATATTATTTACTTGGGCACCTTCTTTCAAATAAATTTTCACCTGAGCTTTCAAAGTAAGAGTACCATCAATCTGGAAAATCCATACATCATTTGGTTCGCCTATAATGGCAATATCCATTGGAATGGATAGGTTCTTTGTCCATTTATACAAACCGGGGGTAAGTATTAAACCACCAATATCGCCATTACTCAATTCCAAAATACAGGGGTTCATCCTATTTACTGCGTCATTATATGCAGTTTGCATATCACCAATAGCCTTAATATATTGAATTGGGCTGGTTTCGGTAAATGAAAACGAATAGGCAGCATCTACGGAGTAAACAGTTCCTAACTCTCTAATTGCTGATGCTAAAATAGCACCACCTATTATGGGTTTTGATCCAACAGCACCAATTACTGTCGAGTTATCGAAAGCAATAATTCCAGCTATTGATAAAATTGCAAAATTTTCGGCCAAACCCAGATTTATAGCGTTCAATGGCTGAACATGTAATAGGATTCCATCAGTAGAATAATCAGAAAACATTAAATTTGAATTTTCTGATGAAGGTAATCCTGCAGGTAAGTTATTTGTTGAGTCCTTATTACAGCTTACCAATGCTCCAACAAAAAGCAGTGCTACGATTGGAACTATTTTTTTTAGTGTCATGATATCTTTCTTTATTGCATCATTTTAATCGCTCAACAAGGTAAGCCAATATGGATAGTACCGTGTTACACAACTTTATGAATAAATATCAACTTTCACATAAACTGCAATTGGGGTGATTTCTCGGTGAAGTTAAAAGCAAAAGAGCGCTGCTTACCCGGCAACGCTCTATATAGTTTACTATGATGGTTTATTATTGACCCACAATTGTATTTCCGGCCATGGTAATACCGCCGGTTCTTGCTAAAGCACTACCGTTGATTGTAGCTCCTGTATTAAAAGTGATGGATTGCATTGCAATAACTGTTCCTTTAAAAACAGAAGTAGTGCCAAAGGTGGCAGAACTACCTACTTGCCAAAAAATGTTGGAGGCTTTAGCACTTCCACTAAGAATTACCGCACGTCCTGATGTGGTTGTTAATGAGGATGCAATTTGTATAATAAAAACGGCATTCGCATTTCCTTTGGCATCAAAAGTTAGATCACCTGATGAAATTGCCAATGATGAGGTTGACTTATAAAGGCCCGGTGTTAAGGTAAGTCCACCAATATTTCCTGATAGGGTAACTATATCGGTGCAAGTCCGTCCGGCAAGGTCATTGTATGCGGCAGTTATATCAAGTTTAGCTTGAACAGCCAGATTATCATTTATGTGCATGGTTCCATTCAATATACCGGGAGGAAATCCACCGATGGAAGTTCCTGGACTTAATCCAAGGTCGCCGGTAATTGTTGTGGCGCCGGTATTAGTTATAGATGATCCTGCAATTAAGGCAAATACTGATGTGCCGGAAAGTTGAACATTTGCTTGTATCGTGGTTTGCACTGGAATTGTCAACAGTTTGCTTGGCTCAGCATCATCTTTTTTGCAACTGGATATTAAAACAACCGATGCCATGGCAAGAGTTGCTACTAAATTTACAATTTTCATTTTTTAGAATTTAGAATTGTGAATGAATTCTCACAACAGTGCAAAGATTAGGATATTCCAACCGTGGAGTATTACACAACTTAGAAAAGGTGTTGCATCATTCACATATTTTTTAAAGGTTGCCCATCCGATCCATGTACCAATTCAGTTCCTTTTCAATTTTTTTATAATGAAAAATGGTGGTAATTATTTTTTGCAACCGAACAAAGGCGGTTTCGCTTTTTACCACATAGTCGAATGCCATGTGGTGCATGCAGTTTATAGCCACTTCAATTTTATCTTGCGACGATAGCATGACTACAGGAATATCGTGATTGAATTTTTTAATTATATCCAGCGTATCCAATCCATTCATGGCATTTTTATCAATGCCATCCAGGTAATAATCCAATATTATTACATCGGGTTTATGCGATAAATATTCTATACAAATTTCACCCGTTGCAAAGGTTTCAATGGTAAAATCGCCACTTTGCATAAAATCAATTTCCAACGATTTTAAAAACACAGCATCGTCATCTACCAGAAATATCTTAACCTTGTTCCCGTTATCCATCGTGTTTAATTTTAATTGCATATAATTCTTCTTCTAATTCACTGCAGGCCTGTCCGCAAACACTTTCTAATTTTAAAACCATTTCTTGTATTCCTTCCGATTGTTTTTGGTTGCTTGCAAATTCCTGAACTTTTTTTGCTATGTTTTCAATATCGGTGCTGATACCCATTATTGAAAATGAGGGTATCATTTTATGCACTGCCGTGTATAACGAATTCCAATCCTTTTCTTTAAAGCCTGTTTTCATGGCTACTATTAAGGGTGGAGTTTGGTTTAAATATAGCGATATCATTTCCATCATTAAAATGGGGTTCGATTTGGTACGGATATTCAAATAGTTTAGGTTAGTACATCGTGTTTTCACCTCTTCAACTAGATAAGCTTTATCCATGGTAGCTTTTGTTTCCGATTCATTTGAGTTTAAAGGTTTTTTTACCAATCCTACCATTTTGCTGTATAGTATTCGTTCATCTACCGGTTTAGCTATGTAATCGTTCATTCCCACTGCTTTGCATTTAGCCAAATCAACCGTGGTAACATCGGCCGTTAAGGCAATAATGGGAATATCCAAAAGCAGGGTGTTCCTTATGTAATCGGTTGCCTCAAATCCATTCATTTCAGGCATTTGCAAGTCCATTAAAACAATATCATATCTATTGTTTTGTATTTTATCGATGGCAATTTTCCCATTGCTGGCAATATCGCATTCAAATCCAAAGTCATCTAACAGCGTCCTCATTAACAATTGATTGAGCACAATATCTTCAACAACCAGTACTTTTAAATTCGATAATTCCGGATCTAATTTTATCAGTTCCGATTCCAATTCTACGTTCGATTTGGTTTTCTGAAAACTCAACGTAAAACTAAAGGTAGAACCTTCATTAAGTTTACTTACCACGTTAATTGTTCCATCCTGCGCTTCAACCAATTGTTTCACAATGGCCAATCCTAAACCGGTTCCGCCGTACAAGCGCGAAGTGCCACTTGATGCTTGTTGAAAGTTTTCGAATATGGTACTTAATTTTTCCTCTTTTATCCCAATGCCGGTATCGGTAACGGCAAATTCAACGGTTACACTCGCATCGTCTTGGGTAAGTAATTGTACACTCACTTTTATTTCGCCGTGCGAAGTAAATTTGACGGCATTGCTTACTAAATTTAAAATAATTTGATGCAAACGCACCGGGTCGCCAACCATCACGTCAGGTATTCTGCTGTCGTATTCTTTTATCAATTTTAAATTTTTCTCTTGAATTTTGGGTTCAAACAAATGGAGCATAGCCGCTAACGATAACGATAATTTAAAGGGTATTTGCTCAAACACCATTTTGCCGGAATCCACTTTGGCCAAATCGAGAATGTCGTTAATAAGTACAATTAATGCATCGCCACTCATTTTTATGGCCTTTAAATACTCCCGTTGTTTTGAAGTCAATTCGGTTTTTAGAATTACTTTGGTAAACCCAATAATGGCGTTCATTGGAGTACGAATTTCGTGACTCATGTTCGACAGAAAGAGTTGTTTTGCTTTTACGGCATCTTCGGCAACATGCGTGGCATTTTCTGCTTTTGCCTTTGCTTCCTCGGCATACGAGGTAGCCATTTCGGCAAATACAATAGCCTCGGTAAGCTCAGCCGCAATTCTTTTTTGTTCGGTAACATCGCGGGCCACAACAACTATTCCTTGCACCTTGCCGGAATCATCTTTATAAACCGAACCGTTGAACAATACATCGGTAAGTTTTCCATCTTTATGCCGAAGCGTTAGTGGCGAATCGGAAACTGAACCCTTTGCAAACACCTCTTTATAAACTTCGCGTGCTTTTCCGGGGTCAGTAAAATAATTAAAAAAATCGGTGCCGGTAAGCTTAACCCGCGTAATACCGGTTATTTTTACGGTTGCCTCATTCATGTCGGTAATTTTGCCTTCAATATTTATGGTTACCAATGGGTCGTGACTGGCTTCAATAAGGCTAAGAGTATATTGTGAAGCAATTTTTAATGTGTCGCTGTTGGCTTCCAGTTTGCTATTGGCAATTTTACCTTTTTCTTTTTCCTGGGTTTGAAATGCCAGTTCTTTACCAGTGATTATATATTCAGCAGCCCGCTTTTCTTTCTCGTTGTTTTGAAAAATGAGTTCCTTATTGGCCAATAATAATTCATCGGCCCGTTTTTCCTTTTCCCTGTTTTGATAAGCCAATTCCTTATTAGCAATCAACAATTCATTCGCACGTTTTTCTTTCTCAGCATTCTGAAAAAGAAGCTCTTCGTTGGCAATGAGTAATTCTGCCGCCCGTTTTTCCTTTTCTTCGTTTTGAAATTCAAGTTCTTTATTGGCGATAATCAATTCATTGGCCCGCTTTTCCTTTTCTTCGTTTTGAAAGGCTAATTCCTTATTGGCAATAACCAATTCAGCAGCCCTATTCTCTTTCTCGTAGTTTTGAAAGGCAATTTCTTTGTTGGCTGTTTTTAATTCATTAGGCCATTTTTGTGGGCTAATTACGCGCGCTGCGGCAAAAATACCAAGTACCTGCCCTTTAATATCTTTATAAACCGATGCATTATAAGCTACCTCGGTTAATTGGCCATTTTTATGAATAATGGTTAATTGATAATCGGTAACCGAACCTTTTTCAAACGCCATTTTATGCCCTTGCAGAACTTTTTCAGGTTCAGTAAAATACTTCGAAAAATCGGAACCAATAATTCGTTCCCTTGGAAAACCGGTTACTTGAACCAAAGCTTCGTTAATGTCGGTTATTTTACCTTCGGCATCAATGGTAACCAATGGGTCTAAACTGGCCTCAATTAAACTTCGGTTGTATTGCTGCTCATTCGATTGTATAGCCTTGGAATCTCCGGAAAGTAGATTATCAATAACATCTTTGTTAAACTCAGTGCTAATGCTTTCCGCTGTTTTTTGCTCGCCAAAATGTTCGGGTATTGGTTCTCCAATATCTTCAATGGGCGTTCGGCGTTTGTCTTTTAGTTGCTTAAAGTGGCTGGGCGAAAGGCCGGTAGCTTTTTTAAATTGATTTGATAAATGGGAAACACTGCTGTAATTCATTTTCCAGGCAATTTCCGAAATGTTCAATTCATCATAAATAATCAATTCTTTGATGCGTTCCACTTTGTGCGAAATCATGAATTGCTCAATAGTAGTACCTTGTGTTTCGGAAAATAAATTGGCCAGATACGTATAATCGTAGTTGAGTTTTTCGCTTAAATAATCGGAAAAATTGGTTTTAATTATCCCATCGGTATGGTGAATCATTTCAACAATAGCCGCTTTAATTTTTCCAATTATCACAGCCTTATTGTCTTCAATTAGCTCAAAACCATAAGTTTGTAGTCCATTTTTAAGTTGAAGGCGTTGCTCGGCTGTAATGTCTTCCATTATTTCAACCTCGCCCAAATCAACAACAATAAAGTGCAAACCAAGCTTTTTCAGCTCTTCCTTTACCGCCATTTTGCAGCGGGCACTTACCATATATTTGATGTAAATTTTCAAAATAAGTTTCCTTTAAAACTGATTGGTTTACAAACTTGTATTTGAACTTAAATAAAATAATATTTTGATTATCGGCCTCTTATTACTCTTAGTAATATGGCAATAAGGGCAATAACTAATAGAATATGTATAATGCTTCCGGCACTGTAACCAATAAAACCAATTGCCCAAATAATAATCAGGACTACGGCTATAATATAAAGTATATTGCTCATGATATATTTGTTTGAAATTGCAAGTTAATTATTTGATTTTTAATTATATCTCGAAGTTAAGCCTATTTGTTGATTGATTTTTACATTATTAAGGTTATTTATTCAAGAAATTTTTAAATGAGGTATTCAGGTCATTCATTTTTTGGCTAAAATCAGCTTTGAATTCCAACCATTTTTCTTTACCTTCAGCTTTTACCTCATCCAGTGTCCGTTTCATATCGCGGTTCTTTTGCTCCAATTCGGCCAATTCCTTTTCATATTGGGCTTTGTTTTCCATTTTTTCAACAGCAATGCGTGCCCTAAATTCAGCTATACTTTGTTCGTTAGCTTTAATTTTTTCAGCGGCTTCTTTTCGGAATAGTTGAATGGAATCGTTTATAGCCTGATTTAGCTCATCATTTGCTTCAATCATTTCATTTTTGGCATCTTGTACTTTTACTTGCGCATCATCAATTTTTTTGGTCGATGTTTGGCAACCCGTAAGCAAGAAACCTATAAAGGCAAAGGTTGCAGCCAATGTAAAAAACTTGTTTTTCATAGTATCAATAGTTCGTTGGTAATCATATAATTACTGATACAAAGCTAGGATTGAAAACACCGGTAAGTGTTACATAACTAATTGAATAAGTTGCATTATTCACACATTTATCTGGAGCATCCGAGTCAAACTTTACTCAAAATGGGGTAAATTGCTATATGTTGATTTCAAATTTTTACCACGGAGATACGGAGTTCACAGAGAAACACGGAGTTTATTCTCTGTGCTTTTCTTTGTGTTCTCCGTGCCTCCGTGGTTATTATTTATTGTATTTATAAATCATGGGTTTTATCTCATTTACAGTATAATATTCAATACCCTAAAAACTATCTGAAAGAAACCGTATTTTTGCTAATCTTAATACGGCAAACCATGAACGATACAATTTGCGCCATATCCACCGCATCCGGAAACGGAGCCATTGCCATGATACGCTTGAGCGGTGACCGTGCTTTTGGTATTGCGGGCAGCATATTCTACTCAAAAAAAGCGGAATTCAGCTTCAATAACCAGGCATCACAAACAGTCCATTTTGGTGAAATGCGCGATGGCGAAAAGGTGATTGACGAAGTGTTGGTTACCCTTTTCCGGAATCCGAACACTTATACCGGCGAAGATTTGGTGGAAATATCCTGCCATGGCTCTACCTTTATCCAGCAGCAGATATTGCAACTGCTTTTAAAACTAGGAGCACGGTTGGCAAATCCCGGCGAATTTACTCAGCGGGCTTACCTTAACGGGAAAATGGACTTGTCGCAGGCTGAAGCCGTTGCCGATTTGATTGCTTCGTCGGGAGCAGCAGCCCACCAAATTGCCATGAACCAGATGCGCGGCGGTTTCAGCAATAAACTGGCTGGGTTGCGCTCCGATTTGTTGCAGTTTATTTCGTTAATTGAACTGGAACTCGATTTTAGCGAAGAAGATGTGGAGTTTGCCGACCGGACTGCATTAAAAAAACTGTTAGTAAATATTCAAATGGTTATTCATCAATTAATGAAATCATTTGAACTGGGAAATGTCATTAAAAACGGGGTTCCGGTGGCTATTATCGGCGAACCCAACGTGGGAAAATCGACCTTGCTTAATGCCATTTTGAACGATGAAAAAGCATTGGTTTCAGATATTGCCGGTACTACCCGCGATTCCATCGAAGATACGTTCAACCACGGCGGAATCACCTACCGATTTATTGATACCGCCGGTTTACGCCACACCACCGACACCATTGAAAACTTGGGTATTGAACGGACTTACCTGAAAATTACCCAGGCCAAAATCATATTGGCTTTGTTCAATGCTACCGATGATACCGATAAAATTGAAAAAGCATTAAACAATTTATTGCTGAAAGGAGCAAAAGATAAAATTATTATACTGGTGCGCAATAAATCCGATTTGATTCATGAGCCAATTAAACCAATAGATAACAAACAACTTTTTGCCGAAGTATCGGTTTCAGCCAAACAAAACCGGGGCATCGACCAATTGCTCGATGTAATCGGCAATTCCCTGCAATTGGGTACGTTAGACAATAATGAAGTAATTGTATCGAATATCAGGCACATGGAAGCCCTAGGTTCCGCTTTGCAGGCATTGAACCGCGCTTTCGATGGAATCAATTCGGGTGTTACCAACGATTTTCTGGCCATGGACATCAGGGAAGTAATCCATTACTTAGCCGGTATTACCGGTGTTGAGATTACCACCGATGAAATTTTAGGCAATATTTTTGGGCAGTTTTGTATCGGGAAGTAGCTCAAGGGTAAATGGGAAGATGGGTAAACGGGAAGATGGGGAATTGGAAGAATGGAAAGCAGTAAAAATGGATTCATTAGTTTTTTGACTCATTGGCTCATTAGTTCATTAGCTCATTAGCACATTGACTCATGGTTTATTTAGTATATCTGAACATCAGCCCATTTGTTATTCATAAAATACGACCAATTGCATTCATTTTTCATGTTTAGCGTTAATTTATACCCGTTTTTCATAAACAATCTTCATTTGCCACCATTTTTCATAAAATATACCTGCTTTTCATAAAATGCCGTTCATATTTCATAAAATACAATCATTTGCGTTCATTATTCATGTTTTGCGTTTGTTTTTCCTAACAATTAGGTTACATTTACATATTAATTTTGCGTTTAATTTTCATAAATAAGTATGAATAGCGTTGGTTTTTCAATAGAAGCGTCCATCTTTCATGGATTAATGGTTCCTGAGAAGGGAAATATTGTAGGATATGCCGCCATAATCGAAACCTTCAAACTCCCAATGACCATCCCAATCGGTATTGCATTAATCAGTACAAAAAACAAGCAATACCAAACGGAAAACTGGAAAGTCTATTCACCACGGTATCAACCAGAGGAAACCTTATATAAGCAACTAGTATTTGCATTAAAGTACGAGGGTATAAATCTGTTGTTTTTTAAGAAGCTATTTGAAAAAATTGGAATAAATCAAGTTATTGGTTTAATTCATGAAGAACCCACAGGTATTTATGTGCGAAAGATTTGGTTTTTGTATGAATTCCTTATGAAAAAGGAACTGGAAATTCCCAATGCTGACATTAAAATAAAATTTACCGAACTAGTTGATTCAAAGCTTCAATATGTTTTGATGAACGGTAAAAAATCGCCTCGCCACCGCATTATTAATAACCTACCGGGGACACCTGATTTTTGTCCATTAATAAATAAAACACAAAAACTCGAAGATTATATTACATCAAATATTTCCGACAAAAAGAACACCTTTTTAAAATCGGTACATAAAGATATTTTACAGCGTGCCTCCTCGTTTTTGTTATTAAAAGATTCCAAAGCATCGTTTACCATTGAGGACGAAAACCCGGGCACAAACAGGGCAATGCGTTGGGGAAAGGCCATCGGACAAGCTGGTTCAAAACCACTGAGTAAAGAGGAATTACTGAGATTGCAACAAATAATTATTGAAAATGCAAGGTTTACTCCTCTGGGTTACCGAACCGAAGGGGGTTGGGTTGGTGACCGGGATCGGGAAACCGGAAATCCAATACCCGATCATATTTCAGCAAAGCATCAGGATATAGAGCCGTTAATGAATGGTTTAATACAAACCAGCAAATTACTGGAAGAATCCGATTTTAATCCGGTAATGGCGGCAACGCTTATTGCATTTGGTTTTGTGAACATTCATCCATTTTCCGATGGAAACGGGAGAATGCACCGTTACCTGATACACCATATTCTGGCTAAAATGAAATTTGCCCAACAAGGACTTATTTTCCCGGTTTCAGCTTCCATTCTCAACCACATTGACGATTATCGGCAAGTTTTGGAAGCTTATTCCCATCCGTTGCTCGATTTTATTGAGTGGGAAACAACCGAGGAACGGAATGTGCAGGTGTTGAATGAAACCATTGATTTTTACCGTTATTTTGATGCCACTAAAATGGCAGAATTTCTATTTGATTGCGTTAACGATACTATCGAAAATATCATCCCAGCCGAAGTTAATTATTTGCGCAAATACGATGAATTCAGGAGTTATTTAGACAATAAATATGAGATGCCGGATAAGTTGGTAGCTGATTTAGTCCGTTTTTTAGAACAAAACAATGGAACCCTTTCTAAACGGGCGATTACAAAAGAATTTAGCATATTAAATGAATCGGAAATTCGTGACATTGAGATGCAATTTCACGGAATTATGGGAGAAGACGTGCCAAATGAACACCAGCTTGAGTTTTAGTCAAAAGATCGAATAAAAATTTATGCAAAAAATGCATCATATTTGTACCTTAAATCAGTAAATAGTTGATAATAAGTACTGATTACATTCTGCATTGGAAAATAACAATTATTAAATTCAATAAAATAGCATTTAGATATGTTTCATTCAACAGGCTTTGCTATTTTAGCAAACAAGATTATATAAATTAAACTATTTCAATAATGAACACCGGCGAAATTCTTATATACCAAAATTCCGAAGGCAACATAAAAATTGATGTTCACCTCGAAGAAGAAACCGTATGGCTTACACAAGACCAAATGGCAACATTGTTTGGCAAAGGGCGGAGTACAGTAACCGAACATATAGCCAATATTTTTGAAGAAGGTGAATTGGAGCAAAATCGAACTTGTCGGAAATTCCGACAAGTTCGGAAAGAGGGTAACAGAGAGGTAGAGCGGGAGATTGACCACTACAACCTTGATGTTATAATTGCAGTTGGATATCGGGTAAAATCGCAACAAGGTACACAGTTCCGTATTTGGGCTACCCAAAGGCTCAAAGAATACATTGTAAAGGGATTTACCCTTAATGATGAACGTTTTAAGTCAGGCAATTCAATGAATTATTTCTCTGAACTGCAAGAGCGCATCAGGGAGATACGAATTTCCTAACGTTTCTTTTACCAGAAAATTAAAGACATTTATTCCACAAGCATTGATTACGATGCTAATGACGAAAGAACAATATTGTTCTTTAAAGTGGTTCAAAATAAGTTGCTTTGGGCAATTAGCCAGCAAACAGCAGCCGAATTAATTTACCGTCGTGTTGATGCTTCATTGCCATTGCTTGGAATGCAGTCGTTTGATAAGAAAACAGTATCCAGCATAAAAAAAACCGATGTAAGCATAGCCAAAAACTACCTTACCGAAAGTGAAATAAAGCTGCTAGGGTTATTGGTTGAACAATACCTTGCTTTTGCCGAAACCATGGCACAACAGCAAACCCCAATGTATATGAAAGATTGGATTGAACGCCTCGATTCTATTCTACAACTGAATGGTAGGGAATTACTCACACATGCCGGAAAAATAAGCCACCAAATGGCATTAGATAAGTCTGGTTCAGAATTCGAAAAATATAAGGAGGATCAGAAGAAACTCTCAAAAGAAAGCAGTTTAAAAGAGATTGAAGAGGACATTAAAAAGTTGAATAAATTCCCCAAGGAATGAGTCGAATTTTTACTTTTGGGAGCCTATATCTGATAAATGTATTTAGCTTTCTCAGTTAATAGCAATATCTTAGATGTTCAGAATTCAGGCAATCATTGAAACTTTATAGTTAGCAGAATAAAAATGTCAAACCTTTTTATACACGGCATATCGCTGAAACAAGGTTTCCCTGATGGTGAATTCCCATTCACCATACCGGCAATCAAAAGGCTGGATATTAGTTTCCGAAAGCCGGTCACTTTTTTGGTTGGCGAGAATGGATCAGGAAAATCCACCTTGCTGGAGGCTTTAGCCGAAAGGTGCGGATTCGATTCCATGGGAGGCCATAAACACCACCGCTTTTCAATGGAAGATGATTCCTTGCTTGCCCAAAGCTTATATTTGGACCGTAACCCAAAGAGGCCCATTGATCAGGGTTTCTTTTTCCGGGCCGAGAGTTTCTTTAACCTGTCGGCTTATATCGACGAAAACGGGAACCCAAAATATTGGGGTGGGCGGGAGTTGCTCAAACAGTCGCATGGTGAATCGTTTTTGGCCGCATTTAACAGCCGTTTCCGCGAAGGATTTTTCCTTTTGGATGAACCGGAGGCGGCACTATCGCCACAACGCCAGTTAACACTCATGGCCATAATTAATGGAATGGAGCGCGAAGGTAAATCGCAACTCGTAATTGCCACCCATTCCCCCATTTTATTGGCATATCCCGGTGCCGATATATTCCAGCTCGACGAAAACGGCATTACACCGGTTGCATACGAGGAAACCGAACACTATTTGATTACCAAAAGCTTTTTAAACAACCCACAAATGTATTTCGACACGCTTTTTGAAAAGTAGTTTAACTCTCTGATGACTATTTCCAAAACAGGTTTCAAGTAATGGTTGAAAATGCTTTTGCTTTGTTTGCTGGATTGTTAGGTAGCCTCAAAAATAAAACCTAAGTTGAGCGATTTGAGCGCAGCGACAAAGCGCTTTACTTAGGTATAACCCCGACCTAGAAATTGTTGCAGCTCTCCAAATAAATGACCAGTATAAAGTGAATTACTTACAATTTCTTAGTCGATTGAGTGATTTGCAAAGGCAAATCACTCAATTTGGGTAAAAGTTATAAGCAATAGAAAACTTAATTGGAAAATTGGATTATCTTTGAATACAAGTGGAATTTGTTTTCCTAAAGACAACCGCAAATAGTAATCTAAAAACTACAGTCATGGTAAAAGAAAAAGAAGGAAAAGAAAAAGTCAGTAAAAAGGAACCTTTGAAAACTTTGAAAGAAAAGAGAGCCGATAAAGCAGCCAAAAAAGCTAATAAAAGCAAATTGTAACGGTTCAAATCTTTTTTAGATTCGACAACAAGATAGGGATCCAGAAAACCATCTTTTTTTCAATAAATTTTAATGAAAATAAGATTCTACGCTGGATTCCCTACCTGTAATCCAGTTAATTTTTACTTAAGAAAAACTAAGGGATTTGCTGTATTTTCAAATTTGGTAAGTTTTAAGTTAACAATGCCAGCAACGCGAATGTCCAACCTAATTAAAATGGGAATAAAATTACAATCATCGGAAAGCCATATAGTTAAATCGTCGCTATTTTTGAATACCCTTCCAACTTGAACAACAGGACTTATTTTAAGGCAACTTATTTTTCCTAATTTTGTTTTTATGGTTTCTTTCCCATTGTAAACAAAACGAAAAGGAAACACTTCATCCGAAAAATACATGTTAAGGAGAATCACCTCGCCTTCATTTATCATTGAAAAATCAACCCGCCTTACATAGTAAAGTATTGAAGATAAATCGAGTATTAATTCGGGAACCTGGCGAATGCCTGACTTTTTTGAATTAACGGTGTTATTTTTCCGATTGTATGTTACTTCATTGTATCTTTCGTAGCTCCCTTCCTTTACCTTAATTTCATCCATATAGGGGAGGTTGGTTTCTTTGTCGAACCAGCTTTCATAAATATCAGTTACCCCATATATTTTATCAGCTAATCCGGCCGTTTGCGCAACTGAAATAGAATGAAAAACCGTTTGGCTTTCATATATACCATCCGTGAGTAAAAGCTGGGTCATTCCTGCCAAAAACACGCCATATCGCATTTCATAAGTCAAACTTTCGCCTACTATAAAAGCTGTATTGGCTTTAATGGGCGGATTAACAATATCTTGTGATTTGACAGGCAAAATAATAAGAATAGATGCGATTATAAACAATAGGCATATTTTCATTCCAATTTATATTATTGATAAATTATCCAGTCAACCAATTTTCACCCAAATTGAGCTATTCCGCTCAATCGATTAAGTAAATGTAAGCACTTCACCTAAATCATTCGGTGAAACGCAACATTTCCTAAATCGGGGTTTCAATTGTCAAAACCTTTAAAATCGCCATTATTATCGAAGACCAAATCCAAATCATTATCCAATTCAATTTGTTGTCGGTATTTTTTCAATTTCCAACCAGTAATGTAATTGTTTGGATAATTGATGTTTACATAGGTTAGAATAGTGGTACAAATAGTTGATTCCGGAAGTTCTGTATTTCCATCAATTTCAATAACATCGCATTTTTCATTAAAATCTAATGATACCTGATTGCTTAATAGTATTTCGTAAGTAACACTAAATAATTCTTTATCTATCCCTGATTTCACAATATTCTGGTCAGGGTAATGTAAGTTGATAAAAGATTTAACCTTATTTGGAATTTTTTCAATTGGAATTGGTTCTCCAGCCCAACAATTAAAGATGATCATAAACATTGCTATGATTCAAATAGATATGGTTTTCATAAACGTTTATTTTAGAATTAAACCCTACTCTGTTTAAGGATTTTCGGGTTGCTCCGTTAACACTTAGTATAAAATATTAAAAACCCATTAAATGGCAAATGCAACATTCAAAAACAACTTACTACAAAATTCAATGCAACGATTGGGAAATGTAATGCTCAAATTTTATATCGGTTAATGAATGCTACACTTGCTTTTAACTTTAAAGTGATGCTATTAACTTTTGCAATTCTTCTTTTGTCTTGCCAAGTTTAATTTGAAGTCTTCCGTACAATTCCTCTTCTTTACCTTTAACCAACAATAAATCGTTATCGGTTAGCATGGCAAATTTCTGTTTAAGTTTACCTTTTTGCTCGTTCCAGCTTCCTTTTGCTTCTGTAGTATTCATAATTTTAGTTTTAAGTTATGTATTTTGAACCATTCAAAGGTTATACTTTTAGTATTACAAAGCCTTACATAATTTCAATAAAGAGTTGTATTATTCACGCATACCTATTTTTTAATGCATCATGGGGTGATACCTTAAAAATCAGATTAATAACAACCAAAAGATGTTTGTGATTTTTTTTAGTCAGGTGGCGAAGGAGTAAATAAAATATTCGTGAAACAGGCTTTATTCAAGCTAAGTTCGCTTAATCACTCGTTACACTACTAATGATAGCATTACATATCACATTGATTATGTGATATGTACATATTATTCAGAAATTTATGAAAGCTATTAAAAACCTATCCACCCCTGCCCCTCCCTTGTTTCGACAGGCTCAACAACCGGGAGGGGTGCGCTCCGAATAAGCCGTAATGCTTAATTGGAAAACCATCCCCTCTCTTTCAAGAGAGGGGAAAGAGGGGTGAGTATTTTAAATTGCAACTAGAAATTATATGGAATATATTCGAAAACCTTATACATTTAAGCCTGACGGCTATAGGGCAACACCCTATGTAAATTGGTTTTATTTTTTAAATCTCGATATATCGACGATTGATAATAGGCATTGTTCATTTTCGGAACTAATAATTCCTTCGATGTAAACCAAACAGGTAAGCTTCCTGTCACAATTGAGCCTTACTTCACATGTTTCTTTGGAATTGCTGGAAAATATTTTACTGAAAAATTGGTTGAATTCTTGTTTCGATTCATCAGCTACAAACAGTTTAAAATTGCTTTTAAGTAGGCTAAATCTTCTACCTCCAAGTATTTGAGCACCTGTAAAGTTTAAATCTAAAATAATACCTTCCAAATTTAGCGTAAAGTATCCCATTGGGGCTAAATCATAAAGCATGGTATATTTTTGAAGTGCTTTTTCAGCTATTTCGTAAGCCATGCGCAACTCTTCGTTTTGCATTTCAAATTCTATCTGGTGCACTTGCAACTCATGCAGCAATCTTGTAACATCCGCTTCTTCTATATCATAGTCTGCAATATTTTTCTTTTCAAGAAGCTTCTCTTCAGCTTTCCTGCGAAGCATGTCTGCATTGCTAAAATCAATTTCCTCGTTTCCCATGTATGTGATGTTTTTATTTTTTAATCATAATCATTCCTGCAGGCATTTTAAGGTTATCAAGCAATACATTTACCGTCCATTCAGCAATAGGTGTGTTATCATTGGCCGCTAATAGTTCCGTTTTGAGGATGCATGGTTTGCTTTCGTTCAGTATTTTAAGCATTTCTTTTTCGGTCTTTTTTTGCTTTGTTTCTTTAATAAACAGTTGAATGAAATTCTTGTTTACTACCGATTTATACTTTTTGGCAAAAAACCGTTCGGCAGCAGGATTTAATTCCAATATTTCCAAGTTGAGCGATAAACGCACAATGACATCGGATGATGAATTTAAGATTACGCGGTGCATCTGGTCGGTTTCGAGCAATTCGCCTTCCATTTTTTTAATTTCCGAGTTATTTACAAAAGTTATAACCAATCCGTCAATTCGGTCGTCGAAAGTACGGTAAGGCATAATGCGGATGGAAAACCAACGTTTATCACGGGTAGGAATTTGTTTTTGGATAAATACCAAGGTACGCAATACTTCCAGTGCATCGTTGCCCAAATCGGGGTACGAAAGGTCGGAAACCAAATCGGTAAACGGACGGCCGATATCACTTTTAATCAACTTAAATATTTTGGTTGCCTCATTGGTAAATCGACGGATATTTAAATCTTTATCGAGAAACAATGTAGCAATATCGGTACTATTAAGCAGGTTTTTCATATCGTTGTTCACCCGCAAAAAATCATCAACTTTCGATTGCAATTCAGCGTTAACGGTTTGGAGCTCTTCATTCAAACTCTGCATTTCCTCTTTTGAAGTGGTAAGCTCCTCGTTGGTTGATTGGAGTTCCTCATTGGTTGACTGAAGTTCTTCGTTGGTCGATTTTTGTTCCTCTTGCGATGTCTGCATTTCTTCAAGGGCGTTCTGCATTTCGTCGCGTAGGTGCTGCAACTCCTCCTCCAACTCATTTTGTTTTATTTTACCCACACTCTTGGCTGCTTTTGTTATGCCCTTGTTTGCAGGTACTATAACCGGTAAATCAGTAAAAATTATCATAACCATGCCGTTTAACGGTTCCGGTTTACTAATCCATTGAATACTGACTTTAGTATTTTGTGCCCCTCCGTTAGTGCCTACAATTACACTTTTTAATACTACCAATTCTTTATTCTTAATGGCTTGTCGGAATGCTGACGGAAATTCGTTTCGCAACCCTTCGCGCAACATGGCAAAAATATTCATGTTAGCTTTCCCAACCGATGGCTCCAGGTATTTTCCGGTTCGTCCGCTAATGTAAATAATATCGCCTTTTTCGTTTACTAAAACCCCAGGCGGTGAATAATTTTGCAACAACAGTTGATCGGCCAATAATTGGATATTTGGGGTTGATTTAGTTGGCATTTGTTTTTCAACCGGAATTTGAGTGGTTCGTGAAAATGACGAGGGAAAATCGAATAATTCGGGTATTTGATTGGTTTGTGACCTTTTAAATATTTTCAGTTTGGCATCTACCGGAGTAAAAAAATGGCTTTGGGTTCCCAGTGTTTCTGCACTTCCCAACACCATAATACCATCTGGGGCCAGACTGTAATAAAATAGTCCAAGCAGCTTTTTTTGTAGCTCGCTGTCCATGTAGATAAGCATGTTACGGCACGAAATGATATCGATTTTGGTAAAAGGGGCGTGCATAATAATGTTGTGCTTTGCAAAAACCACCATTTCACGTATTTCGCTATTTACCCGATATCCATCGTCGGTTTTAATAAAAAAGCGGCTCAATCGTTTCACTGAAACATTTGCCGCAATGGTAGGCGAAAACATACCTTTTCGGGCAGTCTCAATAGCTTCATTGTCAATATCGGTGGCAAATATCTGTAACGAGATTCCTCCTTGTGGATTCTTTTTTTCAATGGCTTCTTTAAATAGAATAGCCAATGAATAGGCTTCTTCGCCGGTAGAACATCCGGGTATCCAAGCCCTTATTATGGATACTTCTTGCAAGCGACTAATCATAGTAGGAAAAACGGAATCTTCTATTTTTTTCCAAACCTCCGAATCGCGGAAAAAATTGGTTACCCCAATCAACAATTATTTAAAAAGTATATCGATCTCCTTTGGGTTTTGCTGTAAAAAATTTACGTACGAAATTATCTTGTCAATTTTATGTACATCCATTCGGCGTTCAATGCGGCGATAAATAGTATTCTTTTTATATAACGAAAAATCGTTACCCGTATGGGAACGTAATAGAATAATAATTTTTTCCAGGGAACTTTTATCTTTAATCTCTAATTCATGATCGGTTTTAGGTACAGTAATGTGTTTAAAAAATTCCTTGAGCCGGGTTGGTAATTCATTAGCGGGCGCCACAATATCAACCAATACCGATTCCATGGCACTGCGGGGCATACTATCAAATTTTGCGGTGGCCGGTTCCTGCGCCAAAACAACTCCGCCTTTTTCTTTTATAGAATGAATTCCCAAGCTGCCATCGGAGCCCATGCCCGATAGAATTACAGCAACACCATGCTCTTGCTGGTCGTCGGCCAATGTTTTCAGGAAATAATCGATGGGTAAACGCAGTCCTCTAGCCTCAATAGGGTCAAAAAGATGAAGTACCCCATTTAAAATTGACATGGTTTTATTTGGCGGAATTACATATACGCAGTTTTGTTTTACAGTGGTACGGTCTTTTACTTGAATAACTTTCATTGGGGTGACTCGTTGCAACAACTCCGGTAACATTCCTTTTTGAGTAGGATCGAGATGTTGTATAACCACATAAGCCATTCCGCTTTTTTCAGGCACATTGCTTAAAAACTGCTCTAATGCCTCTAAACCACCAGCAGATGCACCCAAACATACGATGGGGAATTTACTGGTTTTTTTATCAGAATTATCCTTTTTAAGAGGGGCTATACTGTTCAGTTTCTTTTGATTCATCTAATTGTAACTGTGTTTAATTATCAAAGTTGTTAATTACTTAAGGTATCACAATGCATTTATTAAATACGACAAATGGCAAGACAATTTCTTTTTGTTAACAAATGCCAATAAAGATAATAAAATTTCTGCATAGAATAATCTGTATTCCAATAATATACCTATTTATTATTGATAGGGTCAATGCGCTAAGGTTCACCATTATCTATTAAATTGGTTTCAATTTAAGCTTTAGAATATTCATCGTATTTTAAAAGTTGAACCTATTTTGGTTGAAACATGTGAATTATACAAGTGTATCAAAAGGTTTTGTAACAAATAAATGCTTTTTGGAGTGCAATTTTGCATTGAGATTATTGCCACTATTTCATTCATATTTTATTATACACTAAATAAATGTTTTTTTTATTCAATTTGGTTCAAATTCCGCCATTCTTGCTTTTCATCCTGATTATTATCTTGGGAGGGGTTATTGCAGGGCTGTCAACTTATCTATTCAACAAATATTCGCATTACATAATTCTTCGCTCCCACAATGAAGTTACCGGATTCCTTTTTTTATCAATTGCTAGTTTTTATGCATTCCTGCTCAGCTTTATTGTGTTTATAGTATGGGGACAGTTGAATGAAACACGGGGGAATGCGAGTAAGGAGGGTAGTTTTGCGATGGGTTTATACCGCGATATTAAGTTTTATCCGGATACGGTTGAATCAAAACAGCTTATGCTGGTTTACCTCGATTTTGCATACAATGTAATTGATGAAGAATTTCCTAACATGAAGCGGATGGAGCAAAGCCGTAAAACAAACGAATCGTTCAACCGCGTTTTTTATAAAATGGAACACCTCAACCCTAAAAATCCGATTCAAATTCAATTGGTGGCCGAAATGTTTAATAATTTAAACCAATTGGCAACCTATAGAGGCCTCCGTTTAACCACATCGGAAAATGAAATACCCTTGCCATTATGGCTCCCCATTTTATTTGGGGCATTTATTACCATTTTTTGTTCCATGCTGCTCGATATTGAGCACCGGCGCATGCATATTGTATTGAATTCGCTGTTGGGAGTTTTTATTGGTATGATTTTATTTATAATTATCCTGCTTGATCATCCTTATACCGGCAGCTTAGGTATCAATCCAAATGAATATAGGCAAATATTTACCATGGAGCAATGGTATAATGAACTTCATAGAAACAATCCTATAGAAGTAAAAATTAACGAATAAATCGTATTAACGTGAAAGCGAACCTATTATCAATGATTTTAATGTGTTGTTTGGTTGTACTTTTTATTAGTTCCTGTGAATCAAATAAAAAACAGCCTGATGATGCGTATGATAAAATTAAAGAAGAAAGAATGTTATTGGCTGACACCAATTTTATAAGTAAAGAAATAATTCAGGAGTCAATGCAAACAGAGCCCATTAAGGTCATTAAAAAATCTGATGAGTGGACAATATTTGAGAATGAGATTGGATTAAAAATAACGATGAATGAAAAAATAATTGCAGAGATAAAGGAAAAGCGCCATCCCAATTTTTTCTTTCATAGCAAATTGAAATCCTTGATTAAGGAAAATAATAATCTAAAGAACGCATTGAACGAATTTAATGAAGAAACGAAATTACGATGGGCTACATTCAAAACTACCATGGTAAGCGATGCAAATAGAATTGGCATAGAGCTGAATGTTATGAAAGATGAGAAAAAAAAATAAAATTAAACAGAATACTGGTGTTAATGCAAAAAGGGTTAATTTAACATCCATACAATAGATTATTGAAACCATGGATAAACAAAATAAAGCGAACATATCGCGTATTCATAAAAAGGCAGAAGAGGAATTAAAAAGACGGCAATCAAATGATAGCAGCTACACTTCTGAAACCGATTTGTTAAAACTATTGCATGAATTGCAAGTGCGTCAGATAGAATTAGAAATGCAAAATGAAGAGCTTCATGCTGCAAATGATAAGGCAGAGGTTGCCGTTAAAGCAAAACAACAATTTTTATCAAATATGAGTCACGAAATTCGCACTCCCATGAATGCGATAATCGGTTTTACCAATGTGTTGCTAAAAACCAATTTGGCAGAAAAACAAAAAGAATTTTTACAAGCAATAAAAGTAAGTGGCGAAACATTAACCGTGTTAATTAACGACATTCTCGATTTGGCTAAAGTTGATGCCGGTAAAATGACATTTGAGAAAAAAGCATTCAAAATGGATACCTCTATATCAGCCATGCTTCATTTGTTTGAAACAAAAATTCTCGAAAGCAATTTAATATTAGTTAAAGAATACGACGACAAAATCCCTAAAGTGCTGGTAGGTGATGCTATACGGTTGCATCAAATTATTTTAAATCTTGTAAGCAATGCAGTAAAGTTTACTGAAACCGGAAAAATTACCGTAAGTGTTCGTTTGTTGCATGAAAATGCAAAAGAAGTTACCATACAATTTATGGTTTCAGATACCGGAATTGGAATTCAGGAAGAAAAATTAGATCATGTTTTTGAAATTTTTCAGCAGGCAACCAGTGGCACTTCAAGGTTATATGGAGGAACCGGATTGGGGCTTGCCATTGTAAAACAATTGGTTGAATCGCAGGGTGGAAGTATTAGTGTGCGAAGTAAAATTGGCGAAGGATCCACTTTCAGTTTTATATTAAGTTTTCAAAAAACAACAATTGTTTCTGAAATTGAAATAGAAAAAATTATATTGCCTACTGAAGAAAAACACATAAAAGTATTAGTGGCCGAAGACATTGTTCTCAATCAATTGTTGATGAAAACGCTGTTGGACGATTTTGGATTTGAACATGAAATAGCCTCCAACGGAAAAATTGCCATAGAAAAATTACAGCAGAATACGTACGATATAATTTTAATGGACTTGCAAATGCCCGAAATGAATGGCTTTGAAGCTACCGAATATATTCGTAACACCATGAATTCAAAAATTCCAATAATAGCCTTAACTGCCGATGTAACTACCGTTGATTTGACAAAATGCAAAGCTGTAGGTATGAATGATTACCTATCGAAACCGGTTGACGAAAAAGTATTGTACAATAAAATAGTTGGATTATTAATAAACTATAAATCAATGGATTATAATATAACTGATTTAAATATAGATATTCAAAGTTCAACCTTAAAATATGTAAATTTGGAGTACTTAACACATCGAACCAAATCGGATCCAAAACTTATGATGGAAATGATTTCTTTATATTTGGCACAAACTCCGCCGCTAATTAGCGCAATGAATCAAGGTTTAAAAGATAAAGATTGGAATTTATTACAGTCGGCTGTACATAAAATGATACCTTCATTTTTAATAATGGGTATCAGTAAAGATTTTGAAAAAATTGCAAGAAGAGTTCAGGAAGACGCCAACAATATACAGCGACAGGCAAATGAGATTCCTACATTAGTTTTACAACTTGAAAACATCTGCATGCATGCATGTAAAGAATTAGAAGATGAATTTAACGTAATTCAAAACTCAAACCGATTATCATAATTATACTTAAAACGGGATAAATTGTCGCATTATAAATATTTGGGCAAAAGCCCGCATCTTCACGCTTCATCTGTTTGGTGAGTTACAACAATTTCTAGGTCAGCCTACCTAAGTAAAGCGCATTTTCCCCTGAGGACTCGGGGTCAAATCGCTCAACTTAGATAGAGTGTCATTGATTTAAATTGCAGCAAACTTAATCAGTTCTGAATTAAACTTATGAGTTTCCTCCAAGAATAAGCTATGACCACTGTTTTCAAAGGCTACTAGATGTGAATTCAAAATTCTTTCTTTCATTTGTTCTGCTAAATCGAACGAACATATTTTGTCCTTTTTGCCATGCATGATTAAAGTTGGGATGGTAATTTTCGCTAAATCGGCCCTTAGGTCAGTATCGCGCAAGGCAACTAAACACTGAGCGGTAGCGTACCAGGAAGCACTCAGATTAATGGCCGTTAACCAAACACCAATTCCTTCGTTTAATGAAGTTTCGGTAGCAGAAAAAATCTTTGCAAAATTGGATAATAGCATTGGCCGATCCTTGTAATTTAATTCAATCAAATCGTCAACTGCACTTTTGGGTAGATTGAACGGAAAATCATCGCGCTGGGTCCATATTGGAGCTGCGGCTCCAAATAAAGCCAACTTTGAAATATGGGTTCCGTTATCCTTGGCAGCAAAACGGATAGCTATGGAACCACCCATTGAAAATCCACCCAATACAGCATTTTTAATTTCCAGTACCTCCAATATCTTTTTTATATCGGCTACATGTACATCGTAATTATAGGCCCCGTAAGGTTTATCTGATTTACCAAACCCTCTCAGGGTAATTCCTATTACCCGAAAACCGGCATCAATTAAATCGTTGTACTGATATTCATACATTTCATCGCTCAATGGCCAACCATGAATTAACACAATAGGCCGTCCTTCACTGGCATCGGTAATATGCAGACGAACATTTGGTTGTACCTCAATGTATTCGGCTCTAACCTTTTCAGGGATTGCTTTTTCAAGAATTTTTTCCATTGTTTTAAGTTTTATAATTAGTTGTTATTAAATTCATTAAGATTTCTATTAGTGTTGTGTTAATCTCATTATGTCGTATGTTCAGAAATTTTATTCCCCCTTTGCCTATCGGCACTTCCCCCAGGGGAAGACTTGTCCGCTCAATCGGAGCAAGTTCTCCCTTGGGGGATCCCGATAAATATCGGGACGAAGGGAGAGGGGGAATAGCATTATTTAGCCGCCAAAATAAACATAACACAACACTAGAATTGGATTTAACTTTTATGAACAATTGCCTAATTCTTATCGGCAATAGTTACTCCCAATCCCTTTGCTATTGCCATTCCTAATTGTTTATCGGCTCGATAAAAATGGCCCAATTGACGGTTAATAATTTCGTCTTTCTTCTCTCCGCAAATGCCGCTCATTGAGTTTACAATATTGCTTATTAAGTTTTTTTTGTCAGGTTCGCTCATCACGGTACTGTACAAAATGCCCGGCTGGGTAAAGTGGTCGTCATCATTTTCGTTACGGTCAAACCAATCCGCAACAGTAGTGTCCAATTTCATGGATGGTTCTCTGTAGCTATTATCAACTAAAATATCATCGAAGCTGTTGGGGTGGTAATTCGGGTTTGCGCCTCCATTATCGCCCACTTGCATCAGTCCGTCGCGTTGGTAATTTGAATTACCATAAGGGCATTGGTTTACCGGAATCTGCTCATAGTTCACTCCTAACCGGTAGCGCTGGGCATCGGGGTACGAAAGCAACCGGCCTTGCAACAATCTATCAGGGGAATAACCAATACCATCTACCACATGGGCTGGGTCAAATGCCGCTTGCTCCACATCGCGAAAATAGTTCTGCGGAATTTCATTCAGTTCCATTACTCCTACATCAATAAGCGGGAAATCTTTATGGAACCATACTTTTGTGATATCAAATGGATTCCATTTAAATTCTTTCGCCTGTTCATCAGTCATTACCTGAATTTTTAAAGTCCATTTGGGAAAATCTTTTTTCTCGATGGCAGTCACCATATCGCGCTGTGCCTGATCGAGATCAATGCCCTTCATTTCGTTGGCTTCTTTCTCGTCGAAATTCTTTACCCCCTGCATGGTAACAAAATGGAATTTCACCCAAACCCTTTTATCCATGTTATTGATCAGCGAAAAAGTGTGGCTTCCAAAACCGTGCATGTGCCGATATGAAAAGGGCGTTCCACGGTCGCTCATCAGAATTATAACCTGATGCAAACTTTCGGGGTTCAAACTGAAAAAATCCCACATCATGGTTGGACTTTTGCAATTTGTTTTGGGATCGCGCTTTTGCGTATGAATGAAGTGCGAAAACTTTTTGGGGTCTTTAATAAAGAATACCGGGGTATTGTTTCCTGCCAAATCCCAATTTCCATCTTCGGTATAAAACTTAACCGCAAAACCACGAGGATCTCGTTCGCTGTCGGCACCCCCTTTTTCGCCACCAACAATGGAGAAACGGGCGAACAACTTTGTTTGCTTCCCAATTTTGGAAAATATTTTTGCTTTGGTATATTGGGTAATGTCATGCGTAACCGTAAAAGTGCCAAAAGCACCCGTTCCCTTTGCATGAACAACCCGTTCGGGAATGCGTTCCCGATTGAAATGGGCCATGTCTTCGTGCAGGAAATAGTCCTGAAGCAGGATTGGCCCACGTGGTCCGATAGTCATTGAGTTTTCAGCTTCGGAATAAGGCCTTCCACTTGCGGTTGTGAGTTTTTTCTTCGCCATATAAAATTAAATCATTGACTCTTATTATACAATAATTGTTTCCCGATGTTTTTTAAAACCACTTCTTGGGAAAGCATTATCTTGAATTGAATTGAAATGCCATTGAGCAGCTGATTTTACAATCATTTTCCATGCAGTTGCAATCTCTTTAAAATTAATGGCTAATGATTCAGAAGAAAAAAGCATTTTAAGGTTTTCATCGTTAAATTCGTTCACTCCGTTAATCCGAATGTTTTCAATGGCCCTTTTTCCGTCCTCCCTTGTAACAAACATGTTTCCATCAGAATTTAAATCACTTATTAAAATAGACACAAAACGCGCAGGATAATTTTCAATGGCACATTGTGCCACATATCCACCCAGCGAAAGGCCACATAACGTTGCTTTTTCAATACCAAGCATATCCATTAAGTTCAGAAGTTCAGTTATATAGAAATCAATTGAATAATCGGTAAAATTCCTATCATCAGTTCCTGTACCCAAAATATCGTAGGCAATTATGCGAAAATCGTTTTCTAAGGTCTCCACCTTTTTTTTCCACATCAACTTATTGAAAGGAAAACCGTGTATAAAAATGATAACCGGGGATGTCTCTAATCCAACATCGGTAAAACTTATTACCCGACCGTTTCCATACATTTTCATGTTGTTTTGTAATGCTATCATAATATTAGTTTTTAAGTATTTCATTTGGGAGCAATCCAATTTCGAATTAAACCCACTGCAACATATCTTCTTTATAGTATTTATGGTACAAAGGTGATTCATGTTTGAGTAACGTATGTTATATAATTTTATAAAAGGATTGCATGTTGCCCACATTGGTTGAATATGTGAATAATGCAACTCATAACCGGAATAGTGTAATATGAATCCAGTTAAAGTTAAGGAACTTCATTCTTTCAAAAAAACAAGAAATGGAAACATCAAAATCAGTTGCGGTAATAGTTGCACACCCCGATGATGAAACTTTGTGGGCCGGTGGAACGCTGTTGAACCACCCCGAATGGCGCTGTTTTATTGTATCGCTTTGCCGTGGAAATGATTTGGACCGTGCCCCAAAATTTTATAAGACCATGAAAATTTTGAATGCAACCGGAATGATGGGCGAATTGGATGACGGACCGGAACAAGTACCATTGGATGAAAAATTAATTGAAAGTACCATCCTCCATCTCCTACCTTCTAAAAATTTTGACCTGATAATTACCCACAATCCGATGGGAGAATATACACGGCATATCAGACATGAGGAAATTGGTTTAGCCGTTGCAAACCTATGGAGAAAAGGAGAATTGTTGGCCGATGAACTTTGGACATTTGCCTACGGCGACAATAATAAGGAGTATTACCCAAAAGCCAATGAGAATGCCACCATATTCAAAAAACTTCCAGAAACCATTTGGAAAAAAAAATACCAAATAATTACCGAAACTTATGGATACAATAAAAACAGTTGGGAAGCTAAAACCACGCCCAAAGCCGAAGCATTTCAAAAATACACCATTCATTCACCACTAATTTAATTAAACAACTAAAAAGACTCGCAATTATGAAAGTATTGGTAATGTACGATTATCCGCCATCACCCGGCGGGCTGGCAACACAAGGAGACCTACTTTACAGGGGTTTGACGGAAATGGGCGTTGATGTTCACGCGGTTCATTTTGAATCAGCACAAGAAAAAGAGTGGTATTACCGATGGTTTAATCCCGATGTGGCTGTGGGCGTGGGCTATTGGGGGCACACCCCTCAACTGGTGCTTCACCCGCAACGCTATGGAATTCAGGCCGTACCTTGGCTGGTTGCCGATGGTTACATTGCAAATTATCAGGAAGTACTAAATGCATTGCCCCTAATTTTGGTAACTTCAAACTGGGTAAAAGAAATGTACGTGCGGGACGGTATTGATGGCGAAAAAATTGAAGTGTTGCCGGTGGGCTGCGATACCGATTCATTTGCCCCCAATCAAAAAAACGATCCAAAAATATTAGCGGTACGCGAGGCATTGGGTGTTTCGCCCGACCAATTGATGATTTTAACCGTTGGTGGCGATGCAGCCTCAAAAGGAGCACAGGAAGTTATGCAGGCATTAGCCATTATTGATGCCGATGCCCCCAACTGGAAATATGTTTGCAAGGTATGGCCACAGCCGCGCACCAAAATTCAAAACATGCTCGATTTGGAATTGGCCACCCAATTGGGTATCGACAAAAATGTGGTTTACACTACCAATACCATTTCCCGAACTTTTATGCCCTACTTATTTGGGGCTTGTGATATTTATGCAGCACCATCGCGGCTCGAAGGTTTTGGAATGCCACAAGTTGAAGCCGGTGCCTGCGGAAAACCCGTAATTAGCATTAAGGCCATGGGAATGCTCGATACATTGGTTCATGAAAAAACAGCTTTTCTGGCTGAGGTGGCAAAAAAAATTGTGATAAATGAAGTTATTCTTGGCGAAGAATCAGGCTTTGAAGACAAACACAAAGTTATATTTACTGTGCCCCGCACGGTTGATTATCGGGCAAACGTTCAGGATATTGCAAAATATATGAAAATATTAATGAACGATGCAGCTTTACGCGATAAAATGGGCAAAGCCGGCAGGGAACGTGTGGTTGCGAATTTTGACTATCGGGTGGTTGCCAAACGTTTTGTGCAGATTATTCACGATAAATTGGGGATATGAGATTTGAGATATTAGACAAAAAAGTGCCTATTGATTTTATTGAGCATTTTTATTTCAGAAAAATTGCAACCTCTTATTCTATTAATGCTGTAATAGCTATCACTACCCTTTTAAAATTGCAACCAGTAAATGTGGGAATAATATAATACATTCTCGAAATTGTGTAAGATTCTTTTACTGAGAACTCCTGACCTTTATATGTGTGATAAATCTTTAAATAAGATAAAATGAATGTATCGTTTCAAAAGTTGTTTTACGCCATTGCTACTGCATTTTTGCTGTTTGCAATACTTGTTTTTGCGAAACCAATTCTCATTCCTTTAAGTATTGCTTTGCTTATTTCATTCATACTGCTTCCGTTGGCAAAAAAGTTTGAGAAATGGAAAATGGGTAGAACATTTGCTGCTTTTCTGTCCATTTTCACTGTTATTTTATTAATTGGAGGTGTCACTTTCTTTTTTTCAACTCAAATAATTAATGTAGTAAAAGAATTCACTCATTTTCAAGATAAAATTATCCGCACTTTTGCCGACGCCACTCTATTTATCAATAAACACGTAAGTTTCGTGCCAAACCTGGAAAAGGGTGAACTTTTTAACCGCATGAAAGTTTGGCTTACCGATTCAACAGGGGTTTTAGTTAGTAAAACCGTTAGCAATACAGCAACTTTTATAGCCGGACTGTTGGCAACAATTGTATTTACTTTTTTATTTCTCATATACAGAGATGGATTGGTAAAGGCATTTCTTGCTTTTTCACATAAGGACAAACAGGAAAAGGTATTAAAAATGTTTAAATCGGTTCAGATGGTTGGACAAAAATACCTGTTTGGCATGATAATTCTCACGGTAATCATAGGATTAGCCAACAGTCTTGGGTTGTTGATTATTGGCATCGACAATCCCTTCCTTTTCGGATTTTTAGGTGCTGCACTGGCTATCATACCATACATTGGGACTACAATGGGAGCTATCATTCCCATAATTTATGCTTTTGTTTCGTATGATTCTCTTTGGATGGCAGTAGCCGTTGCCTTTCTATTTTGGGCGGTTCAATTGGTTTCCGATAATTTTCTAACACCTCGTATTGTGGGGGGAAGTTTAAAAATAAATGCTTTAACTGCTATCCTAAGTTTGTTTATAGGTGCTGCAGTTTGGGGCTTGGCAGGTATGATTCTGTTTTTGCCTTTTGCCGCCATGTTAAAAGTTGTTTGTGATGAGTTTGAGGAGCTAAAACCAATTGCATTAATAATTGGCGAGAAAAATGTAAAAAAGTGTGATGACCACGAACAAATTTTATCTCGATGGTGGGGAAAAATTAAAAGTAGTTTTAGAAAAAAATAATATTCAAATGGCAAATGTGTCGATAATGTAATTCCTTTCCAAAGTTGTGTAACACTTCTATGGTTCATGCTTCCGACCTTTATTTAGTCTGGATATAATAAAGATAAAAAAATATTACCAAGTTATTATGAATTGATTTACCCCGCTAATCTTACGACCGATTATAAAAAAATGACTTTAAATAATAAATTCAAATATGAACCGAACAGATAACAAAGTTGTAATTGTAACCGGTGGGGCACTGGGTATCGGGCGCGAAACGTGCCTTTTGCTGGCAAAAGAAGGTGCGAAAGTTGCGGTAACCGATGTTCTTGACAAAGAAGGACATTAATTGGTTAAAGAAATCAACCAAACAGGTGGAGTGGCAAAATATTGGCATCTTGATGTAACAAATGAGCAAGAAGTAGAAAAAGTTTATGCCAACGTAGTCAAAGAATTTGGAAAGCTTGATGCTTTAGTGAACAATGCCGGTATTGCCGGAGCTGATAAACCCACCCATGAATTAACCGAAAAAGAATGGGATACCGTTATGAATGTGAACGTAAAAGGAGTATTCTTCTGCACAAAAAACGCAATAGTTCCAATGCTAAATTCAGGAGGCGGAAGTATTGTAAACCTTTCGTCAATTTATGGTTTGGTGGGTGCCGGTGATTTGCCTCCTTATCATGCCTCAAAAGGTGCTGTTCGATTAATGTCGAAAAATGATGCACTTATCTATGCAAAAAACAATATACGGGTGAACTCCGTTCTCCCCGGTTTTATTTGGACACCCTTGGTGGAGGAGCTCGGTAAAAACAAAACCGGGTTCAGAAAAAAGCTCGACAGCCTGCATCCGATTGGACATGTTGGCGAAGCCATAGATATTGCTTTTGGCATTTTATATTTGGTGTCTGATGAATCAAAGTTTGTTACTGGCAGCGAATTGGTTATTGATGGTGGTTATACCTGTAGGTGATAAAATTAAAATTAAGAAGATAGTTGGGAATATGGAAGACCGAAGACCGAAGTTGGAAGATTGGAAGGTTGGGACTTGCAGCGCCTGCTGCGAGATTTTTTAACTAAAGCTTCCTATAATATTGGAAAGATGGATAGATATGGATGGAAAGATGGAATGTCAAATAGAAATCACGGTAATTAAACAAAAAAACCATGCAAAACTCTAATTTAAAGGATATAGAACTGGCTACCCAAGCAGCCATTGAAGTATTGCTTCATAATGCTCACGGCCCTTTTCACGGATTGCCCCGTACTGCAGGATGGGGATATCCGGAACCTTATACACGCGATTTAATGTTTTCCATTCTGGGAATAGCCGTTTCGGGCAACCAAAAATTACTTGAGAGTATTCGAAAGGTATTGGAAACGTTAGCCAAAAATCAGACCGAACGTGGCCACATTCCTTCATTGGTTCATAACAGTGACGACCGGGGTTCAAGCGACAGCACTCCCCTGTTTTTGCTGGGTGTTGGTATTTTCAGAAAAGCAACTCATGAGCCTGATTTTTTAAATGAAGCGGTGGATAAAGCATTAATCTGGATGGAATACCAAAGCCCGGCTGACCGCTATTTGGTGGCTCAACAACCTACCAGCGACTGGCGCGATGAACAATGGGTAATTGGTTACGGCTTGTTTGTAAATACTTTGGTATATAGTTATTTGCGCTTGCTGGGGAACCATGACCGTGCCGATAGTTTGCGGCATGAAATGAACCAATTCACCATAACCTGCGATGTTATCCACCACCATGTGCATGAGGGATTGGTGGTAAAACACAAACCCTATTTTGCTTTTTGGTCGTATAAAATATACAGCAGCGAACGATTCGACTTGCTAGGCAACAGCCTGGCCATTCTATCGGGCTTGGCATCGCCAACACGCGCCGATGAAATGGTTTCATGGATTGAAGCGGAATGTTCGGCCATGCAAGAACGAGGCGAGTTGGCTGTTGATTTACCGCCCAACTTTTTTCCGTATGTTCAACCCAACAATCCCGACTGGTATCCACGCTATGCCATATTCAACAATCCCGGCGAATACCATAATGGCGGAATTTGGCCCTTTATATGCGGATTTTATGTGGCTGCTTTGGTTGCAGCCAAAAGGTATAGCCTCGCGCGCAAAAAACTTGTGTCCCTTACTGAACTGGTAAAACTATCTACCAACAAAGAACTTGGTTTCGGATTTAATGAATGGATAAAAGCTCAGGATGGCAAACCTAAGGGACAAGACTGGCAAACATGGAGCGCGGCCCTTTACCTTTACGCCGCAAAGTGTGTTGAAGAAAATGCAACCCCATTTTTTGATGAAATGCGAAAGCCTTAACATGTGAATAATGCAATTGATTACCAAAATAATGCAATACTAATTGGCGCAAAATGAATCAACTTTACTTCTTAAAATTTTCGAAACCATTCTAAATTAAATAATCATGGAAAACAATTTTAACGACAAGCAAGGTGAGCGATATGAGGAGATTACAAAGTATTTAATAGCTGAAAATGTAATCGAAAATAGCCAATCGGCTCCCGGTTATCCTCCACCAACGGTACCTACAAAAAGTGTTCCCGGTAAGCCCGACATTGAAAGCGACCCTACGCGAATTGAACCAGGCATTAATGAACCCACTAAAAACGATCCAACCCGTAAGGACAAATTGCCTCCAACCTTTGATACCAAATAGTTATGGCAAAATATTCGAAAAAAGCCCAGGAAAAAATTGAAACGGTAATGCATGAATTCAAACACGGCGAATTAAAATCGGGCAAGGACGGCAAGGGTGGCGTTGTAACCAATAGAAAGCAAGCAATAGCCATAGGCATAAGTGAAGCCAAGGAAGCCGGCTTAAAAGTTCCAAAGGAAAAAACGTAATTAAACATTTTATAAAACAATAAATTATGGCAGTATATAAAGCAATTGAACTCATAGCTGAGTCGAAAAAAAGTTGGGAAGATGCAGCGCAAATTGCGGTTATTGAAGCATCAAAAACCGTTAGAAATATACATACCGTATATGTGGAAAATTTAACCGCCGAAGTAATTGATGGAAAAATTGTTCTTTGGAGACTGAATTGCAAAATAACGTTTGAAAAGGAATAACGCTGGATGAATTTATTTGGTTCTATGCCTTTTTGACTGGGTAAATGATTCTCACTAATTTCTTAATACTAAATTTGTGTTTTTATTTGCCTGTTTTAAGGCTGTAAGCCTTTAATCAACAGCATAGGGCAACGCCCTATGTATATAGCAAATAATGATTTATCAGGCTGAAAGCCTGAAAGCAAAAAGCTTTCAGGCTTTCAGCCTGATTTTTTTTTCACTCCTATTCTTTCATAGGGCGTTGCCCTATGCTAATGCTAATTGCCTTTCAGGCAATAGTTAATACCGACCTCTAAAAAGTAATTATCCATTTTAAAACCTGATAATCAAGCCAAATAACAAGTGAATAATGTAACTTTTTGCCAAAGTTGTGTAATGATTTGCAACTATAGGCGATCTATATTTATAGCTTGATAAAATTCTGTTTTGAACCCAAATACTAATCATTTATGCCATGTGGTTTTCCAAATCAATTGATGAAGTGCTCAATGAATTGAACGTTGATGCAAAAACCGGCCTTTCAGAAGAGGAAGCCGGTGCAAGATTGTTAAAACATGGTGCTAATAAACTTCTTGGGAAAAAGAAAAAAAGCATCTTCAAGCTGCTTTTAGCACAACTTCATCAATGGCTCATATATGTTTTACTGGCAGCAACCGTATTGACACTTATTATGGGTGAATATATTGATGCTACCATAATTATACTTGTAATTATTACCAATGCCGTTTTGGGTGTGGTGCAGGAAGTTAAAGCGGGCAACGCCATTGATGCGCTTAAAAAAATGACGTTCCCGAAAGCACTGGTTCGCCGAAATGGCGAAGCGAAAGAGATTGATGCCGAGAAAATTGTGGTTGGCGATATTCTTATCCTGGATGCTGGAAGGATTTTATCAGCCGATATTCGCTTAATTGAATCCGTCAATCTTCAAATCGAGGAATCGGTGCTTACGGGTGAATCGGTTCCATCAGCTAAAGATGCATCCCTATTAATCAGCAACCCTAAAACCCCACTAGCCGACCGTTTGAACTTTGCCTTTATGTCAACATTGGTTACCCATGGCCGTGGAATGGGAATAGTGGTTAAAACTGGTATGGATACTGAGGTTGGTAAAATTGCTAAACACATTAATACCCATGAAAAATCAAAAACCCCACTGGAAATCCGATTGGATAAATTGGGTAAAACGCTGGGCAAGTTCGCCATTGGAATCTGCATCCTAATTTTTATTCTTGCCTTTTTTCAAGGCCGCGATTTAGCCACCATGTTCTTGATGTCGGTTTCGCTGGCGGTAGCCGCAATACCCGAAGGACTGGCTGCTATTGTGGCGGTGGTTCTATCTATTGGCGTAACCCGCATGGCCAAGCAAAATGCCATTATAAAGAAATTGGCGGCTGTTGAAACGCTCGGTTCGGTAAATATTATATGCTCCGACAAAACGGGTACGCTAACCCAAAACAAAATGACAGTTACAACTTATTTTTCGTTGGCTGGTGAAATAACCATTGAATCCGAAAAGGAAACCAAGCCTACAGATGAGGCGATACTTTTGGCAAGCGCTCTGATTCTTTGTTCCGATGCCACCTTTGTAAAAGGGAAGGGAACGGGCGATCCTACCGAAATTGCCTTGTTGATTTTAGGCGACAACCTTGGAATAAACCGAAAAACCTTACTAGCAGAAAACAAAAGAGCGGGTGAATACGCATTTGATTCGGAACGCAAGCTTATGTCAACGCTTCATACCAAAGATGGAAAGTTTACGGTTTACACAAAAGGAGCCATTGAAAACTTGATTACTATTTCGACGCATATTTTAGAAAACGGTACTGTGATTCCCATTTCGGGTGAACACAAAAAAAAGTACCATGAGATGACGGAAAGCATGTCGAAAAATGCCCTGCGTACTATGGGTGTAGCCTATAAAACGGTTAACGGCGTTATTGAAGCTTCCAATATGGAGAAAGACTTGATTCTGATTGGGATGGTAGGCATGATTGATCCGCCAAGGAAGGAAGCAAAGGCATCCATTGAAAAAGCGAAATTGGCAGGTATTATAACCTTAATGATTACAGGCGACCATCAAAACACGGCATTTGCCATTGCTAAAGAACTTGGCATAGCCGATACTATTGATCAAACAATTACAGGCAGTGCTATTGATGAATTTACGGATAAAGAATTTGCCGCTAAGGTTCAACATTATCGAGTTTTTGCCCGCGTTTCGCCCGAACACAAAGTAAAAATTGTTCAAGCCTTGAAAGCACACGGTAATATTGTTTCCATGACAGGCGATGGCGTTAACGATGCCCCTTCGTTGAACTTCGCCGATATTGGCGTTTCCATGGGAATTACCGGTACCGATGTCGCCAAAGGAGCTTCTGATATGATTTTAACCGATGACAATTTTGCAACCATCGTAAAAGCCATTGAACAAGGCCGAAATATTTACAACAATATTAAAAAGTCGATTGTTTTTCTCCTCACCTGTAACCTAGGTGAAGTTATCGCCATATTTGTCACCCTGTTGATAGGTTTAGAAGCCCCACTAATTGCCACCCAGCTTCTTTGGATAAACCTTATTACCGATTCATTGCCAGCCATTGCTTTGGGTATGGATACTGAAAACCCCGATGTAATGAAAGAGAAACCCCGAAAATTGAAAATGAATTTTATTACAGGCCAAACAGGCCGACAAGTCGTATTTGGAGGGTTGTTAATTGGAACGCTAACTATTTTGGGATTCTGGTTCGGATACTATGAACATGGATACAGTCCGTTTAACCATTCAGCACCCAAAGAAACCGTGGAGTATGCCCGTACCATGGCATTTATGGTGCTGGTGTTTTCGCAACTATTCTATTCCTTAGCCTTGCGCCACGAGTCAAAATCAATTTTTCAGGTTGGGCTATTTTCCAATAAATACTTGGCTGGTGCCATTGTGCTGGGTTCGTTGCTTCAATTAATTGTAATTATGGTTCCAACCATGCAAACGGCATTTCATTTACAAATGCTCGATATGCGCGGTTGGCTAATAACATTTGCATTAGGATTGATGCCGCTTGCCTTCAATGAGATTTTCAAACTGTTTATCCGTGCACGAAGTGGTAAGGTAGCAAGGTAGCAAGATAGTAGGGTGGAAAGGTGGCAGGGTTATAGCGTGGCAAAGGGAACTCGGAGCACTCCTGAACCATCCCTGAGAAATCAGGGCTGGCTGGGGTATGCTGCTCCGAGGTTTATTTTGTAATAAATCGGCTCAAACACTAGCATTTAATTTAAATTGGCAGGAAACCATGCGCCGAAAATAGATAAATATAAAATTGGAGTTCTTTAATGCGTTTTTCTTGAAAATCTAAAATTCTCAATTCTTGAAAGTGAAGTAAAATTTTGTATTAAAAACAGAAATTTTTTGATTGTGAGTTTGGAAAAAAAATGCTTGTTGTAGGGCGTTTGTCCAATATTATTCAACCAAATTAATTAACCCATGAAAAAAAATTACTGTAGCCCTAAAAGAGGAGAGGTTATAGTCAACAGTTTAGAAGAGTCCCTACAACAAGCATTCAAAGAACTATAACCTTTTTGTTGTAACAAATATAGAGTGTATTATTCATACCAACAAATTAAAGTGTATGGATCACACTATAATTTTTGTTGATCTTTATCTTGTTTTAATTGAGTTATATCAATTTATTTGCTGCGTAATGCCATGAATAATAATTTAAAAAATGCTGAACCGTATATTAGTACTGGCTGGAATAATTATTCCAAAAAAACTTGAATTCATGAAAAGTTAACCAATGTATGATTATGAAGTAAACATATTTTGTATATTTGAAACTGAAAAAATTAACTAGTAACTTTTATGAAGTATTTTATTTTCAGTTTAATTACTTTTTTCATATTAATTAATTTTTGGGGATTTTCGCAAGATGTTTCAACCAATGGCTCTAAAACCAGTGAAATAGCTACTAAATACAATCGTATTGCCATTACAGCCATGATACTTGATAACAATACCGATTACATTCAGGATTTAAAAAATGCGACTTCGGGTATAATTGTACCCAGTAAGTTCGACGATAACCTGCTTCAAAAAAGATATTTGAGTTCAGCTTCCAATAATTCTGCCATTAACAAATCGTTAATTACTCAAGGAATTCCCAACGATATTTTATCCAAATGGTTTTCGCATAAAGAGAGTGGCGAGTTTGATATGTCGGTCATTCATCAGCGGGGAATGTACAATGCCACTGACGATGAGGTAGTAAAAGCTTCGGCTAGCAAAATTGGATTGGCTAAACTTAAAGATGCCGGGGAATCGTTAATAAATAATAGCTATGTTATGGTTCTTGAATTTTCAAACATTCAGGATGTGCAAAAAAAATACGATGAGCAGGATGCTGCCGCAAAAAAATATGCCGAAAATAACAAAACAGAGTTTAAACCGGTAATAAGAAGAACCAATGGTTGGGAAGGTGACGTGAAAGCCTATTTGTATAAAATGAATTTCAACGATTCTGTTATGAATGTCTTTTATAATGATATTTGGATTTATGAAGACGACAGCCCTGAAGTTAAAGCTGAAAAAATAGCAAAATTCAATCAAACCCAATTCCCATTGGTTTCAATTATTGAAGTATATGGTACTGCGGATGGTTCGCAGTACAATCAAGGAGAGATTTTGGCTCCACCGGTACAACTTACCCGCGACCAACTGTTTCAAAAGATGATAAATACTGGAATAACCAATGTGGTATTCGAAATTGAGCGTAAAAGGGAGGAATTCAGAGTCAAATCTCCTTTATATGGTACAAACCCGTTGAAAGCAAAAATTGGCAAGAAAGAAGGATTATATACTGAACAGCGTTTTTTTGTTTTTGAGTTTGAACAAAACAGAAATGGAGAAACCGTTGCCAAGCGTAAAGGGGTTGTAAGGACTAAAAAAGTGGTCGATAATATGGAAGTAGCCACAGGACAATCAGTTAAATTCTCAACCTTTTATCAAGTAGCCGGATTTGGTCTGATGGAAGGAATGTTAATGCAACAACGCAACGATTTTGGACTTGGAATATCTGGTGGAACTTCTTATGGCGAAATGGGTGGTGGGTATGTAAAAGCGGAGGCTAATATTGGAGCAATGACTGGAAGAATTATTGATTTAGAATTGGTTCAATGGAAAGTATTTGGTTCCGTTCATTTTCAAACAAAGGAATACTCTTCCAATTTGATTGGCGGGGCAAATAAATATGACATGAATTTTATTCGATTTCAAACAGGTCTTTCAAAAGGTTGGTATTTTGGACGCAGCTTATCCTTTTCCCTTTACGCAACCTATGGTATGGAATCGGCTACCAACGAAGATTGGATAGATGATATGGATTATGAAGAGGGTCAAAGTATTGGTACCGATTTCTTGAATTTTGGTGCTTCTGCATCATTGAATATTACTTATTGGATGCAAATTATTGGCGGTATCAACTACTATATCCCTTTTGGAGGTGTTTATGATAAAGACCGAAAAACAGAAATATTTGGCGATAATAGGTATGCTGATTTCTTTGCGAAACGCGAAGGAATGTCGTTTGATGTTGGTTTACGAATTGAATTTTAATCGTTTAAAATTAATTATAAATCCAGAAATAAAATGAAAAGAGTAACACAAATTTTTGCAATGGTACTTGCCTTAATTTTTATGGCTTCTACTACAAGCCAAGCGCAAAGCAAGAACAAGGTGCGCAAGATGGAATACAACAGTCAGTATAATTACGAAGTTGCGACTGTAGCAGTAGGTGTTGATGGCACCAAGTTAGTAAAAGTATGGGGCTATGGCCCAACCCCAGAGGAGGCTACCCGCCATGCAAAGGAATTGGGAATTGCCTGTGCAATTTTCAGAGGGTTTCCTCCTGCATCGAACGGAGCTGCGGCAAAAACCCCACCCATTGTTACCGATAGCGATGCCGCTGAAAAGAACATGGCATTTTTTGAAACATTTTTTGCACCAGGCGGCAAGTATTTACAGTATGTGAATTTAAGTACCGATGCACCTCCTTCGGGCGAAGATCGCATTAAAGTGAACAAAAAAACCTACAAAGTAGGTGTGGTCCTTTCCATTGCTTTTGATGAATTGCGTAAGGATTTAGAAAAAGAAGGTATTGCCCGCAAATTGGATGCTGGTTTCTAACCCATTGTTTATTAATTATTGATTTTAAAAATTTATAATATGAAGAGCATTATTAGTGGATTATTTATTATTGCGTTGGCTTTAAATAGTTTTGGACAAGCCAAGAAACCAACAATCATGGTTGTTCCCAGTGATAGGTTATGTATTTCGAAAGGATACAGCATGACCTTTGATAATCAGGGTTCGCAACAAACGTTGCCCGATTATAAAAAAGCCTTTCAAAACGATGGCGACTTGAGAATGGTTATTTCAAAAATGAGTGGCATGATGGCCGACCGTGGTTTCCCATTGAAAGATTTGGAACAAGAAATGAAAAATTTGGCCAACGAAGCCGCTGAAGCCAGTATGATTGCCAGTACCAGTTCCGGTTCAGCCATTGCGGAATCACCCATTGATGTGTTAAAACGGACTGCCAAAGCCGACATTATTATGGATTTGGATTTTGAAATAAAGCAAATGGGTCCTAAAAAATACATCACGTTCACATTAAATGGATTGGATGCTTATACCAGTAAAAACGTAGCCAGTGCTTCCGGTTCCGGACAGCCCAGTTCAGCAGCTACACCAGAAATTCTGTTGGAAGAAGCTGTATTGAGCTATATGGACGAATTTAATGGCCGTTTAATGACCCATTTCGATGATATGTTTAAAAATGGACGTGAAGTAAAAATTCTGGTTAAAACTTTTGCCAACGCCGGCATCACATTAGAAGATGAGTATGATTTGAAAGGTACTACCGATATGTTGAGCATTCACATTGAGGATTGGATGGCTGACAATACAGTGGAAAAACGTTTTAGCCTAAGCGATGCCACAGCTACCATGATGCGTTTCGAGCAAGTACGTATTGCTATGGAAATTACGCGAAACGGCAAACAAAGGGCACAAGATACCCGGATGTTTGTGAATGAATTGAGCAAATACCTTCGCGAAAACTGTCAAGTGGAAAGCAAAGTGTATTTACGGGGTTTGGGTGAAGCCTGGTTAATTGTAGGTGAAAAATAGCAACCTAAATGATACAAATGCCATCAAATAGAAGTTTGGTGGCATTTGTATTCTATAAATAAACTGAATTCATTACCAAATACTAATTACCTAAAATCTAATAAAATGAAGAAATCAATACTTATAATGAGCCTGTTGGCATGTTGGTTAGTTCCCAATTTTGCCCAAAACAACACTGGAAAAGCCGACGACGGTGCACGCATTGCCATTACTCCTCAGGTTAACGATCAGGCAATTCCTCAGGCAGCAAAAAATTTATTGCTTACCAAAATGAAGCAAATTTGCACCAAAAATGGTTTGGCCGGCGACTCCGAAAACCCATTTTTTATTATGGATGCAAAAATTGATGTGCTTTCAAAGGAACTAACGCCCACAGCTCCACCCATGCATGCCTTGAATATGCAATTAAGCTTATCGATAAAAGATGCATTTACTGGAAATGTGTATAGTGAGACTTCCGTTGAATTAAAAGGGGTAGGACAAAATGAAACCAAAGCTTACATGGCTGGTTTACAAGCGGTAAATGCAGGCAATGCTCAATTTAAAGCAATGGTTGACAAAGGCAAAGAAAAAATATTGGAATTCTACAATTCGCAGTGCGACTTTGTAATTTCAAAAGCCACAGCCTTGCAAAAACAAGGAAATAATAAAGATGCCACCAAGGTATTAAAATCTGTGCCATCGGTTTGTAAAGAGTGCTACGATAAATCAATGACTATTTTAGCTACCATTGCTTATGTTGAAGAGCCTGTTGTTGCTGCTGCAACTGGTGAGGCTACAACTGGAATGTCATCAAACACGGGTTCCTATCAAGTAGAGATTGCTCCTGAAATATTTTTAACCTATCGGAATTCCAAGGTATTTGGTAATGTACTGAGTTTATATCTTGATTTTGAAAACCGTGGTACCAGCGACTTTGAATTGAAAGATTATGCGTATGATACCCGCATTACCGATCAAAATGGGGCGGAACATAAATTGGTAAATTTTACAGCAGGTGGTCAAACCAGTTCGTATTATACCATAACTATTTTGCCGGGTGTACCTGTAAAAATGGAATGCCAGTTCGACAAAGTAGAAAAAGTTTCCATGTTTGAATTTAAATATAACGAAAAGATTTTCCGTTTAAAAGACATCAATGTAAATGCAGAAAGTGCAGGCGCAGCTGCTCCAGCAGTTACTGTAACGGCTTCTGCAACCACTGCAACCGTTACCGTTCAAACAACGGCTCAACCGATAGCTCAACCTGTTGCATCGGTTGCTTCACCTATGTTGGTGGGCGATGTGGTTTTGGCTTATTTTGAGGAACGTGATTTTTGGGGTAAACGCTATTTGCCGGCAAAAGTTCAAACACTTCCCAGTGCAGCTACAAAAGGGCAAACCCAACTTATAGTAATTAATGATGAAACCCCGGAAGATACATGGACAACCGATATTCTTACTAAGTGGCACAAAGCATCAGCCAGTGAATTGCATGATGGCTCCATTGTTATCTATACCGATTATGAACCTGAAATTAAAAGTGTTTATTATCCGGGAATTGTGGTTATGACCGATGAACTATATAAAGGAATTGTTTCAATAAAAGGCCGTTGGGGTAATATTGATAAGGTTGAAGTTACCCGGATTGCTATTGTTGATGCGCCAGCATTCGGTGGACCTGCAAATTAAAATATAGTTAAATTAATACATAAAGACCTAACATGGATTCAATCACTGTTAGGTCTTTTTTTTTTTTGATATTTTAATATGGATAGCTAGTGTTTTGTTTATTTTTGCTGATAGATATTGCAATTTTCCCCTCTCCCTTCGGGTTTCTCCCCCAAGGGAGAACTAGCTCCGATTGAGCGTTTCCAACATTACTATATTAACTTAACACTAGAAATTTCTCTTATTTTTTTCTGTTTTTGCTTTAGATTGTGAAGTTTTGTTTCGGATGTTATTTCCTTTGGTATGAAATCCAGGTTGCGAATAACTTTGGTAATCCTTTCCTTTTCCAAAAAGCTCCTGAATTAAATCAGGGCGGTTAATCTGGGTTAGCCGTTGCCTAATATTCCGGCTTTCTTCGGGTTTGTACCAAAAAAAGAATTGTTTCTGATTCTTCTTTTCTGTTTGGGTCTTAGCGGTGAACATCCTCTTTCCTGAATAAGGATCAATTCCGGAATAATAGATTACCGTAGCCAATGTCATGGGGGTAGGAGTAAAATCTTGAACCTGCTCCAGCTTAAAATCCATATTTTTGGTTTGAATGGCCACATCCGCCATATCTTCATCTTCACAAATGGGGTGGCTTGATATAAAATAAGGAATCAACTGTTGCTTCATGCCACTTTCCTCATTCACTTCGTCAAAAACAGTTTTCAGGTTTTTGAATAAGTCAAAATCGGGTTTGCGCATCAACCGCAACACCTTTGGTGATGTATGTTCCGGAGCAACTTTTAACCTTCCTGAAACATGGTGTTTTATTACTTCGGTTATGTATTCTTTAAAGTGGGAACGTTCCTCTTCCTGGTGGTCTAGATAATCGTAGCGGATACCGCTTCCGATAAATGCTTTTTTAATAGCTGGGTTTTTTCGTATTTCCTTGTAAAGTTCCGTCATTTGGGAATGGTCGGTATCCAAATTGGGGCAAACCTTTGGAAATAAACAGGAAGCCCGCTTGCAGGATCGGCAGACATTTTCAATCTTGCCTTTCATTTTCCACATATTGGCCGATGGACCTCCAACATCGGAAATATAACCTTTAAAATCGGGCATTTTGGTAACCAGTTCCACTTCTTTTAAAATGGATTCCTTGCTGCGGCTTGATACGAATTTCCCTTGATGGGCCGAAATGGTACAAAAACTGCATCCTCCAAAACATCCGCGATGGATATTCACCGAATGACGAATCATTTCGTAAGCTGGTATGGCGGGCTTGTTGTGGTATTTTGGGTGCGGTAAGCGGGTGAATGGCAAATCGTAAACAGCATCCATCTCTTTTTCGCTCAAGGGTCCGTTCGATGGGTTAACTACCACTGTGAAATCCCCGGCATCCTGCAACAACCGGTCCGATTCGTATTTGTTCGATTCTTCTTCAATTATTTTGAAATTGTAGGCATGTTTTTCTTTATCGTCCAAACACGCTTCATACGAATCCAACGTTTGCGATTTCCAGTTTTTTCGAGTGGCAACTTCGGTTCCCTTTGGAATTAAATAGGCCGTTTGATTTACGGTTTGTATTTTTTCAATGGAAACGCCCTTTTGCATTAAATCAACAATTTCCTGTAGCGGTTTTTCGCCCAATCCATACACCAGCAAATCGGCTTTTGCATTCAGTAAAAGTGAAGGCATCAATTGGTCGCTCCAATAGTCGTAATGAGTCAAACGGCGCAACGAAGCTTCAATGCCACCTATAATAATAGGTACACCGGGGTAAAGTTTTTTTAAAATGTTGGTATAAACTGTGGTGGCGTAATCGGGCCGATAGCCTGCTTTTCCTCCGGGAGTGTAGGCATCATCGGACCGTAAGCGTTTGTTGGCGGTGTAGTGGTTTACCATGCTGTCCATGCAACCGGAAGTAACCCCAAAAAACAAGCGGGGAATCCCAAACTTTTTGAAATCGCGCAAGTCGTCGCGCCAGTTGGGCTGAGGCACAATGGCTACTTTCAAACCCATGTTTTGCAAAACACGGCTGATTACTGCCGGACCAAACGATGGATGATCAACATAAGCATCACCTGAAAAAAGTACTACATCGAGTTCCTCCCAGCCCCGTTCACGGGATTCTTTAACGGTGGTGGGCAGCCAATCGGTTACTTTGTATTTGGTATATAACAAGTTTGAATTTTCCATGTTGGGGCAAAGGTATCAATCTTTTTAATGATGCTAATAACAAATTGGACTTTGAGAAGTTCATAGTTAGATTTAAAGGGACAACGCAGCGCCGCCGAGAAATCGGAGCAGGCTGGGACAAGCTGCTGCGATAAATTGTTCTGAGATTAGAAAATACTTCGTTTTTAGCTATACCAATTACAACTTATTATCAAACTCAAAACCCTCAATCAATGCTAGTCCTCCCTTGAGGGATTCCGATAGCTATCGGAACGAAGGGCGGTGGGTGAACTTTTATTTATGGCATTGAAAAAGTATCACCGAATTTGATTAGACATCCATAATTTAACCTCTCATTTAGATATTCAATTAAAAATAACTAAGAATTTAGTTTGACAACTAAAAAACTAGTTGTATATTTGTTTCAGACAATTGGATGATAGCTTAACAACACACGAATTTATGGAAATAAAGGAATTAACACGGGCCGAAGAGCAGATAATGCAAGTACTTTGGGAACTGGAAAAGGCATTTGTGAAGGATGTGATTGAAAAACTTCCCGATCCGAAACCAGCTTACAACACAGTTTCTACATTTATCCGCATTTTGGAGGACAAAGGTTTCCTTGATCACGAAGCCTTTGGAAAAACCCATCGTTATTTTCCACTTATTTCCAAAAAGGAGTATTCCCGCTTTTATTTGAAAAACTTTGTTGGGAATTATTTCAGCAGTTCGTATCAGCAAATGGTTTCATTTTTCACCAAGGAGGAAACCCTGTCGTTGCAGGAGATGGAGGAAATGAAACAGTTGATTGAGAGTCAAATTGAATCAAGAAAGGTGGAAAGCCATGGATAGTTTAGTATTGATGCTTTTGGAATCATCGGTTGCCATAGCTTTATTCTATGGATATTACCAACTATTTCTTCATAAGGAGACTTTTTTTATGGCAAACCGGTTGTATTTGCTGGTAAGTGCTTTAGTTTCCATACTTATTCCTTGGATTACTATTTCAATTCAATCGTCAAAAAGTTCAGCAACACTGTTTTACAATTTACTTGAAACAGTTACTATAACAGCCACTGGGTACGAAATGCAAGTGGTTCACACCATTACAGGTTGGCAATGGGCTTCGCTTATTTATTTAGCTGGGGTAGTGGTACTAAGTTTACTATTTATTGTAAGGCTGTTACAAGTTGCTTTTATAGCTAAAAATGGATTAAATAGCAGTAACCAAACATATCCTTCGAATGTTGTTTTGGTTGATAAATCCATTATTCCATTTTCGTTTTTGAACCGCATTTATATAAATGGTTCTAAGTATTCAAAAGAGCAGGTGGATAAAATTATTGCCCACGAATTGGTGCACATCCGGCAGCGGCATACGTTTGATTGCCTGTTTTATGAATTGTTAATTGTGCTGTTCTGGTTTCATCCCATTGTCTATCGGTACCGGAAATCGGCTAAGGAAATTCATGAGTTTTTAGCCGACCAAGGGGCTATTCAATCGGGTATTCAAAAAGCGGACTATCAGGAACTGTTGTTTGCGCAGGCAACAGGAATGAAACTGCTGACCTTACCCAATTCATTCAATTATTCATTAATTAAAAGGAGGTTAATCATGTTAAAAAAAATAAAATCATCGAAATGGGCAAAAATTCGTTTTGTTTGGGTTGCTCCAATTTTAGTATTGACTTTTGTTGTGTTTGCATGTAACAAAGCAACCATTAGCGAAACAACGGGAAATATTAATACCGAATCGGCAGATATTAATAAGAGTGTTACTATTACTGAATTAGATACTACAGTATTTTTTATTGTTGAAGATATGCCTGAATATCTAGGTGGTGATAGTTCTCTAAGAGAATTTATTGCTCAAAGTGTTAAGTATCCTGAGGTAGCAAAACAAAAGGGGATTCAAGGAAGGGTTTTTGTTCAGTTTGTTGTGAATCAAAATGGTGGAATAGAGCAAGTTAAGGTGGTACGCGGTGTTGACCCTTCGCTCGATGAAGAAGCAATTAGGGTAGTTAAAGGCATTCCACAATGGACACCCGGAAAGCAGAATGGTAAAAACGTTAATGTTTCATTTACTATTCCCATCAATTTTAAATTGAAATAGAATATAATATTCAATGCTTTTTTTTATAAGTAGAAAATAGTAAAATATTAACAAAAAGAATCGCAAAGAAGTCCAATAATTTCTGACTTTGCGGTTCTTTGCTTTTAATTTTTTGCATTCACAATAATCATTTCTAAACAAATTTGAAATTTGATTCTATGAAATAGCCATTAGCAAGAATTTGCATACAAACAGCAAACGATTACCGGAAATACCGGTGAGAACGCTTCGCTAAGTTACCGGAAATACCGGTGAGAACGCTTCGCTAAGTTATTTATGGCGAACCTTTAGTTCACGAACACCTTTGAAAATAAACATGGAGTGAGTAATTCCTATTGCCTTGATCTAAAAAATAAAAATATACATGAAACCATTTCTTTATTGCTTGGCTTTTATTATTGTTTATTCTTTCCCTTCAATAGCTCAAAACACGGCGGAATTGCAGCGGTTGTATTCCAACAATGAATATCAACGGGTTATTACTCAGGCGGATTCATTAATCAATCAGCAATCCGGATCTTTTGAAGTATGGTATTATAAAGGAATGGCTGAACAGTCTTTAAGTAAATATAAAGAAGCTGTGGAGACTTACAATCAGTCACTTTTATTATCTGATAATAAAGTTCAGGTTTTATATTCAATGGGAATCTGTCAGGAATCGGCTGGAAACGACAAGCAAGCAATGCTTTCCTACAATGAACTATTATCCATTGATTCGTTGCATATTCCTTCAAAAATACGGATGGCATCTATTTATAAAGGTCTAAAGGAATTTGGTAAGGCTATTGAAACCTATTCACAGTTGGTACAGTTAGACTCGACCAACGGTTATTTTTATTCGCAACTGGCGTATTGTTGCAGTAAATTTGGTTTTTCGGAACCTGTAATTCCTTATTATTTGAAAGCTATTGAGTTAAACCCTTCCGATTTGCGGAGTATTAACGAGTTAATAAATGAATTAGTTGATAAAAAGCAGTATGAAGATGGCCAGTATTATTGCGATTCTTTTCTAATACTCTACCCAAATAATATCAAAATACTTAAACAACAGGCTTATATTTCAGCACTCCAAGAAAACAGTTTAGATGCAGTGAGGCAATTTGCCTATATTGTTTCATTGGGTGATACGAGCCAGTTTACCTGCAAAAATTACGGGCAAAGTTTATTTAACAACGGACAATATGCGGAGTCAATATTTTGGCTCGATAAGTACTTGAAAAACCAGCCCGGCGATACCAAAAACCAGTTCATTATGGGGCTGGCTTGCCAAAAAGATTATCAATACGAAAAAAGCCTCATGCATTTGAATTTGGCATTGACCCAATTATTCGACCGGGGATTAATTGCTAAAGTATTTGAAGAAAATGGGAATACTTTTTCCAAATATGCTGATTACTGTGGTTTTCGCGATAGTACGAAGACCCAAGCTGAGCCACTTTATAATAAAGCTCTCGATAATTATTTAGAGGCAGCATCGATTAATCCCGATGGTATTGCAATTTATAAAACCATAGGTCGGTTTTATAACGATAAACAGAAGGATTCGAAAAAAGCTTTATATTACTACGAGAAATACAAGCAAAAACTGGATATCCAGAAAACGAATGAGTATGAATTGAAGTGGCTTGAAAGTGAAATTAATCGGCTTAAAGAAGAAGCTCATTTCATGGAAAACCCGTAAAAAAATGGAAGAAGTTATTGCTTTTGTCAGCAGTAAACTAATTTCCGATTCTTTCCAAAATATTTAAATTATCTGTTAAAAATCACCCAAAAAAATAACAGATTATACTCAGAATATACCTTATTTTGCAGTATTAAACAAAATCAATCAAAAATGTCAGAAATTATTGTAGAATCCATTGAAGATTATGGTTTATTCTCTAAAAATAGGCCGAAGCAAATGTTTTCAAAAGTTGGTATTGTTGGGTGTGGAGGTGTTGGTCAATCCATTGCTTTAATGATTAGCCAAAGAGAAATGGAAGTGGTGTTTGTTGATCTCGATATTGAGAAAATCGAACATGCCAAAATGGAGATTGTTAAAGAGCTCGATAAAATGATCGAGCATTGGGGCATGACTCCCGGTGAAAAGCGGGCCATTTTATCAAGAATAAACGGATTTGTTGGTTATGAACACCTTTCCGGGTGTGATTTAGTGGTAGAAGCAATCCGCAGTAATTCGCGCGAAAGGCGTATTTCCAGTAGAAAAGACGTGTTCAAAAGGATTGAAGAAGTGGTTTCGCCTGAATGCATCATCGCAACGAATTCTGCTACTATCGTAATTACAGAACTTTCATCGGAATTAACTCATAGTGAACGATGCGTGAGCCTCCACTTTTTAACCAATACACCCAATGCTAGAATGGTTGAGGTAGTTCGCGGTTTATATACTTCCGATTTGGTGTACGATAAGGTGATAAAGTTTGTGACCATGATTGGCAAAGAAGCCATTCTTTGCGAAGAATCGCCGGGTTTAATTAGTGTAAAGGTATTTATGGCTCAATTGAATGAGGCATGCGATGTATTGATGGAAGGAGTAGGGTCAATGGAAGATATTGACAAAACAATGAGAATTGGCTTAGGACAGGTATTAGGTCCATTTGAGATGGCCGATAAAATAGGATTGGACAAAGTATTGCGTTGGATGGAAAACCTCTACAGTGAATTTGGTGATCGGAAATATATGGCATCACCCATTATTAAGAAGCTTGTTAGGGCCAACAAATTTGGTAGGATTACAGGTAGTGGGTTTTACCAGTACGAATTGAATAAAAAATAATTGAACAGAAAAATTTTAAAGAGATATAACCATGAAAATCTTGGTACTGAATTGTGGTAGTTCCTCCATAAAATTCCAGTTATGGGATATGAATATAAATAAATGCAAGGCCTGCGGGATTGCTGAAAAAGTTGGACTGAAGGGTTCATTTGTGAAATTAGAGAAAGAGAATGAGGAAAAAGTACGGTTTGAAGGGGAGATTATCGACCATCAAACGGGTATTGAATATATATTGGGTATTTTAACCAGCAAAAAACATGGATGTTTGGAGTCGCTCAATGATTTAGATGCTGTGGGTCACCGAGTAGCCCATGGAGGCGAACATTTTAAAGACAGTGCATTTATTGATGCCTTTGCTCTTGATCAAATCGAAAAATGTATTGAATTAGCTCCTTTGCATAATCCGGCCAATTTGAAAGGCATACAAGCCATGATGCAGCTTTTACCCGGAATTAAACAGGTAGCAGTTTTTGATACGGCCTTTCATCAAACCATGCCCGAACATGCTTTTATGTATGCCATTCCTTATTCGCTTTACAACAAATACAAAATCAGGCGATATGGTTTTCATGGAACCAGCCATTCATACATTGCTAAAAGAGCTTGCTTAATAGAAAACGTACCCATCGAAAAACAAAAAATAATAACCTGCCATTTGGGAAATGGTGCTTCCATGTGTGCTATCGAAAATGGTAAATCCATCGACACTTCCATGGGATTTACCCCCGTTGAAGGACTAATTATGGGTACCCGTACTGGAGACTTGGATGTGGGAATTGTTAGTTTTATTATGGATAAGGAGGAATTAGGCTTGAGCTCGCTGAATACGGTATTCAACAAACAAAGCGGGATGCTTGGGATTACCGGAGTTTCGTCCGATATGCGTGAAATTGAACACGCAGCCAATGTGGAGCATAACGAACGGGCTATATTGGGACTCAACATGTATTATTACCGAATCAAGAAATATATTGGTGCTTACATAGCTGCCTTGGGTGGATTAGATATTTTGATTTTTGCAGGTGGAATTGGTGAAAATGGGCCGGAAACGCGCGCAGCCATTTGCCAAAATATGGAATATCTGGGCATTAAAATTGATAAAAATAAAAACGATAACATGCGGGGAAAAGAAATGGTTATTTCAACCGCAGATAGTAAGGTTAAGGTAATGGTAGTTCCAACCAACGAGGAATTGGTAATTGCTGAAGATACCATGCGGATAGTTTCCGCGTTGAATTAAAACGACACAATATGTATTTCATTACAACACCATCGTGCAGGTTTATTTGTTGATGGTGTTTTTTTATTATTGAACTTGACCAGTAATTTCTTGTTACTTTGATGAATCATTTAAAAATTAAAAAAATGAAAAAGTTTTTATTTCTTATTGCATTTGTTGGAATAGTATTACTTGGCAATGCCCAAAAAGCCGTAAAAATATGGGAAACACCTGCAATACTTGAAGTTCCAGAGTCAGTGTTATTCGACGATTCGGTTATTTATGTGAGTAACGTAAAAGGAAGCCCTGCGGAAAAAGATAGTAACGGGTACATTTCCCGGTTGACACCTAATGGCGATATAATTGCTCAACATTGGGTAACTGGGTTACATGCACCAAAAGGAATGGCTGTATATGGCAATTTGCTTTATGTAGCCGATGTTGACCGGGTGGCCGTAATTGATAGGAAACAAGGTATAATTGTTCAATTTATTGAAATACCCGGTTCCAAGTTTTTGAATGATGTTACCGCCAGCAATCAAGGAGTTGTGGCTGTTTCCGATATGATAGATAATACCATTTATTTGATTCGGAACAACCGGTTTGAATTGCTAGTGAAAGATTCCGTTTTGCAGCAGGTGAATGGCCTTTATTGGGAAAACGAAAACCTATTTGCTGGCATTGCCAACGTAATTTATAAGGTTGATGTGACAACCAAAATCCTTCAAAAACTCATTGAAGGTACCGGTGAAATTGATGGATTGGAGCGGTTTACCGCCAACAAATTCATTATCTCCGATTGGACTGGGAAAGTGCAGGTAGTATCCACCGATTCGGCTCCTGTTGAAGTGTTAAATTTGGCAGCAGAAAAGTACAATGCGGCCGATATTGATTATTGCATCAAAACAAAAACCCTTTTTATTCCAACATTTTTCGGAAATTCGTTGGCAGCTTACCGAATTGAATAAATTCAAATAGACCTAACAGGTTTTAAAACCTGTTAGGTCTTCCCAAATTTGAATTGATTGATTGACTTATTTTATCTATTTTTGCCCATCTTAAAAAACAACATCAATAGAATATGTTTGAGAATTTATCAGAAAAATTAGAGCGCTCGTTTAAGCTGATTAAAGGGCAAGGTCGGATTTCAGAAATAAACGTTGCCGAAACATTGAAAGATGTGCGCAAAGCACTGCTTGATGCCGACGTTAACTACAAAATAGCCAAAACCTTTACCGATACAGTAAAGCAAAAAGCACTTGGTCAGGATGTGCTGAATTCAGTGAAGCCTGGGCAAATGATGGTTAAAATTGTTCACGACGAACTGGCAGCTTTAATGGGTGGACAAGCGGTGGACATTAACATGAAGGGAAGTCCTGCCGTTATTCTTATAGCGGGTTTGCAAGGTTCGGGTAAAACTACTTTTACCGGAAAACTGGCTAACCGCTTAAAGACAAAAAATGGAAAAACCCCGATGTTAATTGCCTGCGACGTTTACCGTCCTGCAGCTATTGAGCAATTAAAAATATTAGGTTCCCAAATTGGTGTTGAAGTTTATACTGAAATAGGGAGTAAAAACCCTGTGGAAATTGCTAAAAATGGTATTAAATATGCCAAATCAAAAGGATTTGACTTAGTTATTGTTGATACTGCCGGTCGTTTAGCCATAGATGAACAGATGATGAATGAGATTGAAGCGGTTAAAAAAGCCATTTCACCTCAGGAAATTCTGTTTGTGGTTGATTCCATGACAGGACAGGATGCCGTTAATACTGCCAAAGAATTTAACGACCGTCTAAACTTCGACGGGGTTGTACTTACCAAATTAGACGGGGATACCCGAGGTGGAGCAGCCCTTTCAATACGTGCCGTTGTTGATAAACCCATAAAATTTGTAGGAACCGGCGAAAAGATGGAAGCCTTAGATGTGTTCCATCCGGAACGTATGGCCGACCGGATTCTGGGAATGGGTGATATTGTTTCCTTGGTAGAGCGTGCTCAAGAACAATTTGATACCGAAGAAGCCCGCAAACTGCAAAAGAAAATTGCCAAAAACCAATTCAGCTTCGATGATTTCTTGTCGCAGATACAGCAAATAAAAAAGATGGGTAATCTGAAAGATTTAGCTTCCATGATACCGGGAGTTGGAAAAGCACTTAAAAACGTTGATATTGACGATGATGCTTTTAAGGGAATTGAAGCTATTATCCATTCTATGACACCAGGGGAGCGCAACGATCCGGCAATTATTAACGGTTCGCGCCGTAAACGGATTGCAACTGGAAGCGGTACCACCATTCAGGATGTGAACCGATTGATCAAGCAATTCGACGAAACCCGCAAAATGATGAAAATGATGAGCAATGGAGGCGGTAAAAATCTGGCTCGCATGATGGGTGGAATGAAATAGAAGAAATACTTAAAGTTAGGAGTACTTAGAGTATTTAGAGTTACAGATTTCAATTAAGGCTCTTCAAACTTTAAATACTTTAAGTACTTTAAATACTATAAGTACTTTAAATACTCTAAATACTAAATTCATGACTTTGCTCGATGGTAAAAAAATAAGCACCGAAATGAAATTGGAGATTGCCAATGAAGTTTCCGGTTTGGTTGCTAAAGGGAAAAAGCGTCCTAACTTGGCGGTTATAATGGTTGGTGATGATGGTGGCAGTGCAACTTATGTGGCCAGCAAAGTAAAAACGTGTCATGAAGTAGGTTTTGAATCCAGCGATTTTCATTATCCGGCAACCGCTTCTGAAGATGAAATTCTAAAAAAGATTGAAGAAATTAATAACAACCCAGCCATTGATGGCTTAATTGTGCAATTGCCATTGCCGAAGCACATCAGCGAAAGCAAAGTAATTGAAGCCATTGATTACCATAAAGATGTAGATGGTTTTCATCCCATCAATACCGGGAGGATGGCAATGGGATTACCTTCCTATTTACCGGCTACACCGGCAGGTATTATTGAACTGCTTAGCCGCTATAACATTGAAACAGAAGGTAAAAACTGTGTGGTTTTGGGGCGAAGCAACATTGTGGGTACACCCATTAGTTTGCTCATGTCGCGTAAAGCAAATCCCGGAAATGCCACCGTTACCATTTGCCATAGCCGGAGCAAGAATATAAAGGAAATTTGTGCACAGGCCGATATTTTAATAGTTGCCATTGGGCAACCCGAATTTGTTACCGCCGATATGGTAAAAGAGGGTGCCGTGGTTATTGATGTGGGCATTCATAGGATTCCTTCCACCGAAACCAAATCGGGATTTAAAATTAAGGGCGATGTTAAATTCGACGAGGTAGCACCCAAATGCAGTTATATTACTCCTGTGCCCGGTGGAGTAGGTTTAATGACGATTATTTGTTTGCTGCAAAATACCTTGTTGGCAGCACAAAATAAAATATATCATTAATTATAGACCGGATTTCTCCGGTTTTTTTATTTTTACCTATCCGCCAGTCAGGGTTTGACTTATTGAAAAACAACACATCAAAGAATAAGGCAATAATTAGTCAAGCCCTGACTACCAATAGTTTAAAGCCTTACAGTGGATATAAGGTTTTATAGAAAGTTATAATCTCTTGATAAATTAATCATGAAAAAATCAATTCTTTTAAGTCTCTTTATTGTTGTTTTAAGTAGTTTATTTTTAACAGCTTATTCGCAAAATACTCAACGTGAATATTTGGGATACAAGCAAAATTTGGGTGAAATACAAGTGCAGGTTTCCGATGGGGTTATCAAAATTGCTCCTTTTACCAAAAAGGTATTTCATGTTTCGTTTTTTCCAAACAATTATCCGGTTAAGAATTATTCTTATGGAGCCGACATGAAACCCGAAAAGGTGGACTTCCTGATAAAAGACGAAGCCAATGAACTAAGGATTGAATCGACCGGTTTAAAGGCTATTATTACAAAAAAGCCTTTTGGCATTGCCTATTATTTGCATTCACAGCTTTTGTTTTCCGAAAAAAACGGATACAGCAAAACCGATTCGTTGCAATTGATGAGTTTGACACTCGATACCGATGAAATACTTTATGGGGGTGGAGCCCGTGTACTTGGTATGAACCGCCGGGGCAATAAACTCAATTTATACAACAAAGCCAATTATGGGTACGAAACCCATTCCGAGCTAATGAACTTCTCAATCCCCATGTATTTGTCGTCGAAACAATATGCGGTATTGTTCGATAATGCATCGGCTGGAAGTTTGGATTTAGATAGCAAAAAAAACAACAGCGTTGAATTTCAAACGGTAAGCGGAACGATGAATTATTTTGTAATTACCGGCAACGATTGGTACGATTTGGTTGACCAATATACCATATTAACCGGTCGGCAACCATTGCCTGCCCGCTGGACTTTGGGAAATTACAGCAGCCGTTTTGGATACCATTCGCAAAAAGAGGTTTTACAAACCGTAAATAAATTTTTAACCGATTCAATTCCTGTTGAAGCAGTTATAATTGACATCTATTGGTTTGGAAAAGAAATTATGGGCAGTATGGGAAAATTGGATTGGTACAAAGACAGCTTTCCTGACCCTGATAAAATGATTGGGGAACTAAAGGCAAAAGGAGTAAAGACCATTTTGGTAACTGAACCCTTTATTTTAACCTCATCGGACCGATGGGAAGAAGCAAAACTAAACAAGGTACTGGCCACCGATAAAAGCGGAAACCCGTTTACATTCGATTTCTATTTTGGAAACACCGGATTGATTGATGTTTTTAAACCCGAAGCCCGCATTTGGTTTTGGGATATTTACAAAGGCTTTACCACGCAAGGAGTTGGTGGCTGGTGGGGCGATTTGGGTGAACCGGAAGTGCATCCGGAAGCCTTGCAGCATGTAAACGGTTCAGCCAATGAAGTACATAATGCTTATGGCCACGAATGGGCAAAAATTATCTTTGATGGATACAGGAAAGATTTTCCAACCGTGCGCCCTTTTATTTTGATGCGAAGTGGTTTTGCTGGTTCACAGCGGTATGGCATGATTCCCTGGACTGGTGATGTTAGCCGTTCGTGGGGCGGATTGGTTTCGCAACCGGAACTATCACTCCAAATGGGTATGCAAGGAATGGCCTATACCCACTCCGATTTGGGCGGTTTTGCTGATGGGTTAAAAATTGACGATGAATTATATACCCGTTGGTTGCAGTATGGCGTTTTTCAGCCCATTTACCGTCCCCACGCGCAAGAGCATATTCCTTCAGAGCCAGTGTTTCAAAAGGAATCCACTAAAGCTGCCGCAAAAAAATCCATCGAACTGCGGTATAAACTGCTTCCGTATATTTATAACTTAGCCTTTGAAAACAGCCAAACCGGAAAACCGTTGATGATTCCTCTGTTTTTTAATCATCCTGAGGATAAGAAGCTTTTAACTTACGATGCGGCCTATATGTTTGGCGATGCTTTTTTGGTTGCACCTATTAAAAGTGCCGGATTAAAAGAACTGAAAGTGTATTTGCCAAAAGGTTCGCAATGGATAGATTTCAATACGAACAAGGTATTTCAAGGTGGACAAGAAATAATAGTGACAACGGATACCAATTACATACCGGTATTTGTCAAAGGTGGATCATTTATACCCATGCAACCTCAGATAAAGCAGACAAATCAATATTCGTTAGAATCCTTTGAATTGCATTATTATGCCGATGCTACTGCCCCCAAAAGCAACTATGAACTATATACCGATGACGGTGAAACTTATGACTGTTTTGGAAAAGGTAAATATGAAACATTCAAAGCCGAGGCCAATAATAAAGACCGGACTATAAACCTTAAAATTTCGAAAGGTCATGGTCGTAATATGACCCAAATAAAGGATAATACCATTACTATGGTTATCCACAATCTTGATAAAAAACCAAAGAAAATTATTGTGAATGAAGAAAAAATTAAATCATCGGATTTCATTTATTCTGAAACAAGTAACATAGTATCATTTAAAACGGTAGTGCGGAAGACTGATAAATTGATTACTATAGAATATTAACCCGCTTTATTCATACCTGAGCACAGCGAAAGGTCTGAATGTGCGATGGGTATTGGGTTGCAAAGCGGGAAACCCCGATTTAGCTACACCCAAAAATGGGAGTTTTTATTTTCCCAATATTGAGGTGTAGCTTAATCGTCAGGATTATTAATGAATAATCCGGGTTAAGGTTATTCGACATTTTTTATGGAAATTCATTTTTGAATTATTCCAAATTGCTAAAAATAACGCACAATTTTTCCAATAAGGTAATAAGGTTTTCATGAGGTTTAATTTTATTTATACTAAGGTTAAAACAATAAAAATAAGGTCTTTAAAACCTTATCTTATTGGGAAACCTTAGTAGAAATAGAACAACAATCAAAACCAACCTTATTTCGACAAGCTCAATATGAATATTATCTTATGTATTTAATTATCTGTTTTTTATGATACTTACATTATCATTTTCCACTGTTTTTATCGAATAAAAAATATTAATCCGGGTTAATATATTTTTGGTGCATAAAGCCTTATATTAATGATAGTTAGTAACTGTTGTATGTATAAAGTATGGTAGTTGTTTGGAATTTGTGACTATTTAAAATTTGCAGAATAGTTGAAATAATATCACTTTTGTTCCGGGTAATTAAATAATGCAGGAACATATTTGACAAACGTTTCAATAAATCGAAAAAAGGAATTGTAGTAGGTTCTTTTGTCAAATAAGATTTAGTTGTAGTAGTAAAAGTAGATTTCATAAAATGTTCCTGCCTAAACCGGTCAGTTCTCAGCTGACCGGTTTTTTCGTTTTACTATGATATCCTTAACCCAAAACGCAACTTTTACCAATCATTTTTATAACTTTGAGTATTGCTTAAAAACTAGGAACATGAAATAGCCATTAGCAATAAATTGCATATAAAAGCAAATGTTTAATTTATGGCGTATTACATGTGACCTTGATATAAAAAATAAAAATAAACACATGAAACAACCCATTACACCAAAGGAAGGAATCAGGCAGATTCAGACAAATTTTTGGTATGCATTAATTTTGCCCTTGGTGGTATTTACGTTGGCTCATTTTATTGTTTTCTTATTTCAGGGTGGAATAGCAACTGAACAGGCTAAATTCTCCAATTCAATATTTATTGTACTTATTGCCTCCTATATTTTGGTAATTACTTCTACTATTTGGCTTGGTCGTTCCCGGATAAAGAAAATTGATAAAGCAGCTCCTATTTTAAAGAAGCTAATGGATTACCGCGATATCAATTTGTGGACCTATATCGGTTTGGATATTTGCTTGCTATTAAGTGCTTTATACTATCTACTAGAAGATAATACCCAAATCCTATTCCTATCAATTTCCCTTTTAATTTTGCTAATTACATTGTTTCCCACTAAAGAACGTATTGCCCACGATTTGGAATTAAACCAGAAAGAACGGTTTGATATGGGATAATTGAGTCCTTTCCGAAAAGTCATCCGATGAATCTATTATTAAAATATTAGATAATATAATATTGGTAGTCAGCTAATTGGAAATTCATCAGTTGACTAATTTATAGTTTTTTATCCTTTTGAAGGGGACTAATAGCTAAAATATTTCTCGTTTTTTGTTCGTTGTTTATTTATATTTCGTATTTTTGCGAAATACAAAATGAAACAATTATGAAAACCGATAAACAAGAATTGGAATTTACCGAAATGGCCCGGTTTGCCAAAGCCATGAGTCATCCCATACGACTGCAAATACTAAATTTATTGAGCAAAAGCGACTGCTGCTATACCGGCGATATTACCGATGAGTTGCCCATTGCCCGTTCCACGTTGTCGCAACATTTTAAGGAGCTAAAAGCCGCCGGTTTAATTCAAGGCGAATACAATCCTCCCAAAATTAAATACTGTCTGCAATCAGATAATTGGGAAAAAGCTAAAAAATTATTTACTGAATTTTTTGAGAATTCTAATAAAAGTTCCTGTTGCTAAACCATTAAAATTTTACAATTATGAATAATATAAAAAAAGTAGTACAAGAAAAATACACCAACATTGTTTTGGATAGTTCCAATTGTTGTGGAGGTGGTACCAATTGCTGTGGCCCTGAAAGTTACACGGTATTTAGCGAGAATTATGAGAACCTGAAAGGGTATAACAAGGATGCCGATTACAATTTGGGCTGTGGTATCCCAACAGAATATGCTCAGATTAAGTTGGGCAACTCGGTGCTCGATTTAGGCTCCGGAGCGGGGAACGATTGTTTTGTGGCGCGCGCCATTGTTGGTGAAACCGGAAAGGTAACCGGACTGGATTTTACCGATGCCATGATTCAAAAAGCTAATGCCAATCGCGATAAGCTTAGGTACACGAATGTGGAATTTGTGATAGGCGACATAGAAAGTATGCCATTACCTGACAATTCCTTTGATGTGATTATCAGTAATTGCGTGTTGAATCTGGTTCCCGATAAGCAGAAAGCATTTGCTGAAATGTACCGCGTATTGAAACCGGGAGCTCATTTTTGTGTATCGGATGTGATTATTACGGGCAATTTGCCCGAAAACATCCAAAAAGATGCTGAAATGTATGCCGGTTGTGTGTCAGGGGCTATTAAAAAAGAAGAATACCTAGAAATAATTGAAAAAGCTGGATTTGTGAACATACAGGTGAAAAAGGAAAAGGAAATCCGATTGAGCGATGAACTTTTATTATCGTATTTAACCAACGATCAAATTCTTGAATTTAGAAAGTCAAAAACCGGAATTTATAGTATCACGGTTTATGCCAATAAAATTTAATTTATACAACTATGGAATATAACAATTTGAAATTCAGCACAGCAAAAAGTATTAAAGTGCTGGGAACCGGTTGTAGCAAGTGCAAAATGTTGGAAAAGGCTACCCTGCAAGCCGTTGAGGAATTGAAACTGAATGCCGTGGTAACCAAAGTGGAAGATATTATGGAAATCATGAAATATGGGGTTATGTCCACTCCGGCATTGGTAGTTGACGAAAAAGTGCTGGTGTATGGCAAAGTTCCCAGCATCAATGAAATTAAAGAGTTACTAACTAAATAGCAGAACGTATGAAAACTATGAAATGGATGTTGGTGGTAGTATTGTTTACATCGCAGTTGCAGGCTTGTAATGCCCAGTCAGGTGATAATAAAAAGGCATCGGTTGAAAACCAGGGTGTGGAAAACAAAGGGGTGCAGGTGTATTATTTTCATTATACCCGTCGTTGCGCTACTTGCAATGCCGTTGAGGAAGTTACCAAAAAATCGTTGGAGGAAATTTATGGCAATAAAGTGTCATTCGCATCCGTGAATTTAGATGAGACCCAATCGGAAGAATTGGCTAAAAAGCTGAATATTGAAGGACAAACGCTGCTAATAGTGAACGATGCGGAACGATTCGATTTAACCAACGAAGCTTTTATGAATGTGAACAGCAAACCCGAGAATTTGAAAGCGTTGATTAAAAAAACCATTGATCCTTTACTGTAAACCGGATGGACTACTTTCAGCAATTGTTGGAATCGGCAAATGGACCCATTCTTTCCGCTTTTTTGTTGGGTTTAATGACCGCCATCAGCCCTTGTCCGCTGGCTACCAACATTACGGCTATCGGATTCATAAGCAAGGATATTGAAAACCGGAACCGGGTTTTTGTTAACGGATTGATATATACCTTGGGCAGGGCTTTTACTTACACTGCGTTGGGTTTAGCCTTTTTCTTCGGAGCCGGCAAATTTCACTTGTCGGGATTTTTGCAACAAAACGGCGAAAAAATCATAGGCCCTTTATTGATTGTTATCGGTCTTTTTATGCTTGGGATTTTAACGGTTAATCTTCCGGGATTATCAAAACTGAGCGATAAAATTGGTAAAAAAAGCGGACAAAGTCCGTGGGGTGCTTTTTTGCTGGGCGTTGTTTTTGCGTTGGCCTTTTGTCCGTATAGCGGGGTTCTTTATTTCGGGATGCTCATTCCCATGACCATTGCTAGTGTAAGCGGTTTGTATCTGCCGTTGGTTTTTGCCATTGCTACCGGCATTCCGGTAATCCTGTTTGCTTGGTTAATAGCTTTTTCGGTAGGTTCAATAGGGAAGTTTTATAACCGGTTAAAAGGTTTTGAGCTTTGGTTCCGTAGGGTGATTGGTATTGTATTTATTGGTGTGGGAGTTTATTATATTATTATCATGTTTTTTCAATAAATAATCCAATGCCGTTTAGTTAAGTATTTTCACCCTCCACCCTTCGTTCCGATAGCTATCGGAATCCCTCAAAGGAGGACTAGCAATGATGCTACGAAGGAAGTATCCCCCTTGGGGGATTATAGGGAGGAATTACTAACTAAACAGACATTGATAAATAATCAGTTTAAAAAATGACAATGAAATAATTCTTAAAACGCATACATTGAAAATGAACAAAAAAATATTAATCCCTTTATTCCTTCTGCCGGTGTGGTATGCTATTTACCACTACTTGCAACCCCTTACCGACTGGTTTATTGATACCATGTTAGGGTTGGAAAAAGGCCAACATTTAACAGAAGCCTTGCGGTTCTTCGTATTTGAATTCCCTAAAGTGATGCTTTTGCTCACTCTTATTATTTTTTTTGTTGGGATTATCCGAACCTATTTCACACCTGAACGCACTCGAAAGGCACTTGAAGGTAAAAAAACATTTACTGGTAACGTAATGGCTGCCATGCTGGGCATTGTCACCCCTTTTTGCTCGTGTTCAGCCATCCCGTTGTTTTTAGGATTTGTAGAATCGGGGGTACCGCTAGGAGTCACATTTTCCTTTTTAATTGCGGCTCCCATGATTAATGAAGTGGCCATCATTCTATTATATGGTATGTTTGGTTGGCAGGTGGCCGCTATTTATGTTGGAACCGGTTTGGCCATTGCTATTTTGGCAGGTTGGGTAATTGGTTTGCTTAAACTTGAAAAATGGGTTGAACCCTGGGTGTATCAAACCCATATAGGCAATAGTAATACGGAAGAAGAAAAACTAAGCTTTACTAATCGTATTAAGCTCGGCTATGATGCCGTAAAGGAAATTGTTGGCAAAGTTTGGATTTATGTTGCGCTGGGAATCCTTGTAGGTGCTGGTGCCCATGGCTATGTTCCCGAAGAATTTATGGCCTCATTAATGGGAAAATCGGTTTGGTACTCCATTCCGCTTTCCATTGTTATTGGCATTCCCTTGTATTCAAATGCTGCCGGTATTGTACCTATTGTTTCGGTGTTGATTGAAAAAGGGGCTTCACTAGGAACCGCTCTGGCATTTATGATGTCGGTAATTGGCCTTTCATTGCCCGAAATGGTTATCCTCCGGAAAGTATTAAAACTCCCGTTAATTTTCACTTTCATTGGAGTTGTAGGTTTAGGAATAATGATTGTAGGTTATTTGTTTAATTATATATTTTAACTTAAACTTAAATTATCATGAAAACAAATTCATTGGGTTTTATTGGAGGTGGAAGAATCACAAAAATTATTTTACAAGCTTTTGAAAACGATGGTATTACCTTTGAAAAAGTGGTGGTTACCGACACCAATCAAGCTGTGCTGGATGCCCTAAAATTGCACTTTTCGAAAATTGAAGTTGGTACCAATAATTTGCAGGAAGTGGTGCAAAATGAAATAGTATTTGTCGCGCTCCATCCTCCGGTATTAATGGAGATGATGGCAAAAATTAAGGATTTGATAAGTAAAGAAACAATATTGATTTCATTGGCACCCAAACTCACTATCGAAAAAATAGCTGGCACATTGGGCGGATTTGCAAACATTGCCCGAATGAACCCCAGCGCTGCTGCTATTGTGAACAAAGGGGTTAATCCAATCTCATTTTCAAAAGAGATGCCGGTTGATTCCAAAAACAAACTATTGGAATTGATGCGTTCTCTCGGTTCAACTCCTGTGGTTGAAGAATCAAAAATAGAAGCGTATGCCGTAATTACAGCAATGGGACATACTTATTTCTTTTATCAAATACAAAAGTTAAAAGAACTGGCAGTGAGCTTTGGCATGAACGAAATAGAGGCCCAAACCGCTGTTTTGGAAATGTTGGCAGGTACCACAGAAACCCTTTTCCATTCTGGATTATCATTTAATGAAGTTGTTGATCTTGTACCGGTTAAACCCATGGCCGAAGTGGAAGAAACCATCAAGGGATATTACGACCAATATTTGACAGGGGTTTACAATAAAATTAAACCTTGAGGTTGCCCATAAAAGAATAAAATGAACCAAGTATTTGTTAAAGTAAAAAAGGCATTCCCAATAATTGGTGTGGTTGCAACCGTATTGTTTATAGTCTTGCTTTTTGCATTTAAAGACAAGTTGAACCAAATGGCATTAACAGCAGTTAAGGCTCAAGCCGGTGCTGAAATTACTACATCAGCATCGGTTTTTGTTGATTCCGCCTTCAATTATTCAAAAAACGGATTAAGTTATGAAATTACCTTTCTTGAATTTGGCGCTACCGGGTGTTCAACGTGTCGACAAATGGAGACAGTAATGGAGGAGGTAAAAAAGCAATATCCAGAAGTTGTTAAGGTGGTTTTCCTTAATATTTTAAAGCCTGAAAACCAAGCTATGATGAAATATTTTGGGGTGGCAGCTATTCCCACACAGATATTGCTTACTAAGGAGGGTAAGGAAATATTCCGGCATTCGGGATATATTCCAATCGACCAATTATTGACAGAAATCAATCGGAGAAGGGAATAATGAAATATTTAACAATTTCTTAATATTAAAACATGACGTATATTTACGTTATAAATTTAACTGTCGTATATTTGCGTCATAAATTTTAGGGCATGGTAATTTCAAAATCGGAACTTTTTACAGAAGAACAGCAATTAAAAGCCGTTTTTTTTAAAGCACTATCGCATCCTGCCCGGTTGGCTATTTTGACTTTTCTGGCTAATACCAAAACCTGCATTTCAGGTGATATTTCCGATGAATTGCCATTGAGCCGGACTACGGTGAATCAGCACCTTACTGAATTAAAAAAGGCCGGGTTAATAAAAGGAACTATTACGGGCAGTAAAACCAATTATTGTTTGAACACCTGTGATATAGAGAAAATGGGATTGATGGTCAATTTGTTTTTTCAGAACTTAATTAGTGGAACTTCCAATGAATGCAGTTGAATCCTATTTTGGAACATCAGGTTTTTGGGCTTCCGGTTTCCTGAACCTGACCCCAATGGAAGCCTATATACATTGCCGACAAGGAGCATTGTTGCTCGATGTAAGGTTGCCCTATTTTGTGGGTTTTAAATGCTTTGATGTTCCTAAAATAATTGCCATTCCACTTACCGAATTAGAGCTAAAAATGAAGGAGTTACCAACTGATAATCCAATAATTGTGGCTGATTCCGTGGGGTTGCATAGCCATGAAGCCATGTTGATGCTCCAAGAGGCCGGATTTAAAAACATCGCCAATTTAGCGGGCGGCATGGCGGAATGGGAACACGATGGTTTACCCATAAAATTAGACATTCAATATCGTCTGTCAGGATCGTGTGTATGTCAGTTAAAATAGATAATTAGTATCAAGTATCAAGTATTAAGTGTCAAATCAGTAACCAGCAACCAGCAACCAGCAACCAGTAACCATCAACTATAATCTAACAAAATATGAAAATTCTAATCCTTTGCACCGGAAACTCCTGCCGCAGCCAAATGGCACATGGTTTCCTTCAATCGTTCGATAAACGGATTCAGGTAGAATCGGCCGGAACAGAAGCTTCCGGAAAGTTAAATACCACTGCCGTTCAGGTAATGAAAGAGGCCGGCATCGATATCAGCCATCATACTTCCGATTCAGTAACCAAATACTTAGACCAAGAGTGGGATTATGTGATTACCGTTTGTGGCGGTGCCAACGAAAACTGCCCGGCCTTTTTGGGCAAAGTAAAATCCCGTTTGCATATTGGGTTCGACGATCCATCACATGCCGTTGGAACCCCCGAATTTGTGATGAGTGAATTTTATCGGGTACGCGATGAGATTAAAAAAGCTTTTTACAATCTTTACGCCGAAAAAATAAAACCTCATTTGTAGCATGAAAAGTTTTTATACCGTCGGTCTTTTGGTGATGTCGAACCTGTTTATGACGTTTGCCTGGTACGGGCATCTTAAATTCCGCGAATTCAAATGGTTCGAAACCTTAACCCTTTCGGGAATTGTATTAATCAGTTGGGGAATCGCCCTGTTTGAATATTTTTTTCAGGTTCCGGCCAACCGTATTGGGTTTCAGGGAAATGGCGGCCCCTTTTCGTTGGTGGAACTTAAAGTGTTGCAGGAAGTAATTACTTTGGTAGTATTTACTGCCTTTACCCTGATTTTCTTCAAAACAGAAACGTTCCGCATGAATCATGTCATCGGATTTGTGTTTTTGGTTTTAGCCGTTTACTTCATCTTTAAAAAATAGCATTATGTCTCCTTCAAAAAAACGTTTGAAATTTTTGGATCGCTACCTAACCCTATGGATATTCTTAGCCATGGCAGTTGGTGTTCTTTCAGGATATCTAATGCCATCCATAGCTCAATTCTGGGAATCGTTGAAATCGACCCCCGAAAGCACTACCAATATTCCCATTGCCATTGGCCTTATATTAATGATGTACCCACCTTTAGCCAAAGTTAAGTATGAAGAGTTGGGCGATGTTTTCCGTAATTATAAAGTATTGACGCTATCGTTAATTCAAAACTGGATCATTGGACCCGTATTGATGTTTGCCTTGGCCATTGTGTTTTTCAAACTTTTCCCAGGCGAAAACAATGCCAACCTGCCTTATATGTATGGCATCATAATGATTGGCCTTGCTCGTTGCATTGCCATGGTTATTGTTTGGAACGATTTGGCTGAAGGCGATACCGAATACGCCGCCGGTTTGGTGGCTTTCAATTCCATTTTCCAGGTGCTTTTCTTTTCGGTGTATGCCTATTTTTTTATAGCCGTGTTGCCCGCATGGTTTGGAATTCCTACCAACCATGAAGTGGAAACCATTACCATTGGTGTTATAGCTAAAAGCGTATTTATTTATTTGGGTATCCCGTTTATAGCCGGTTTCGTTACCCGTTTTACGTTAATCCGGGTAAAGAGCAAAGAATGGTACCATCAAAAGTTTATTCCTAGAATCAGCCCAATAACCCTTATTGCCTTGCTGTTTACCATTGTGGTCATGTTTTCGTTAAAAGGCGAATACATTGTTAAAATCCCGCTTCATGTAGTTCTGATAGCCATTCCACTGCTCATTTATTTCATCATCATGTTTGTGCTGTCGTTTTTCATGAGCAAAAGGGTAGGAGCAACCTATGGGCAATCGGTAACGCTTTCGTTTACCGCAGCCAGCAACAATTTTGAGTTGGCTATTGCCGTTGCCATTGCCATTTTTGGGATGAATTCCGGTGAAGCCTTTGCTGCCGTAATTGGGCCGTTGGTTGAGGTTCCGGTAATGATTGGACTTGTAAGCGTGGCGTTTTATTTCAGGAAACGGTATTTTAGTTGAATTTTAAACCGCAGATAAAAACTAACTTACTGATACGAGAGATGCCTATTCCGTGTTGGATCACCGGGCTCCAGCCCGGTATTTATCCAATGGTTCCAACCATTGTAGATGATAAGTACCCCTGCACTTCTTTCTATCGAACGGTACCATCCTGAAAGTTACAGCGATTAGACCTTTAAATAGCCACGAAAACCTCTTACTGCATAATATGAATCAGCACCGTTGTGATAGATGAAGACTTTACCGTACCGACGATCACAAAAAAGAGCACCTCCTAGTTTTCTAATCTCAGAGGGCGTTTTCACCCAGCTCGATGTTTTTGTATCGAAATTTCCAAGTTTCTGCAACTCACGATATTGTTCTTCCGATAAAAGTTCAATACCCATGGCAGCTGCCATATCCAGTATATTAGTGGCCGGTTTATGTTCTTTCCTTGATTCCAGCGCTTCACGGTCGTAACAAATACTTCTGCGGCCTTTCGGACTTTCTTCGGAACAATCATAAAAGATATATTCACCCGTAGTATTATCAAAACCAACAACATCCGGTTCACCTCCGGTTCGTTCCATTTCATTGAGCGACCAAAGTTTACCCCCTAAATCCAGCCTTGTTATAAGTTTATCCCATTCAAGGTCTTTATGGCGGTTCCTGTTTCTCTCAAATCGGGCTTTTAATACTCCGATTAATTCTTCACGATGTCCTGCTGACAACTCCTTATTATTTTCCATTGACCTAATGTGTTATTCCGATTCTGTGTTCTTTGGTTTTTTTTAATGATAAAATAACAGATTTGAAACTTAATTTGTTTTAACAACTTATCTGTTAGAACCAGAAACCAGAAACCAGCAACAAGAAACCAGAGACCAGCAGCAATTATGAGCGGCAGCGCCGGTAAGTAAGGTCACTGAGTTAATTCGACAGCACTTTTTCGATTCCCCATTTTTCCAATTCGCTAATTACTGCTGAGAGACTTTTGCCCAAATCAGTTAGCGAATACTCCACCCGTGGAGGTATTTCTTTGAATTGTTCACGCAAAATCAACCCATCGGCTTCCATCTCTTTCAGTTGCTCGGTAAGTACTTTACGCGAAATATCGGGAATACGAACGGCTATTTCGCCAAAGCGTTTTGTGCCGTGCATGAGAGTGTATAATATGATGGTTTTCCATCTTCCTCCTATCAGTTGAAGGGTTGCCGTTACCGGACATTGCGTTTTTTCTTTCAATTTTGGCATAATGGTTACCTTTAGGTTACTACTATTTTCATGGTTACTAAAATGTAACCTGTTTCAAATGTAAACTATTATTAGTTACTTTGCGTAACAAAAGTAATGTAAAATATTTCATTTAAAAAATAATTTAAAGAAAGGAAACATAAAATGAAAATCGGAGTAACAGGTGCAACAGGTCAATTAGGTCGCTTAGTAGTAGAAAATTTGAAAAAAAAAGTTGCAACAGAAACCATTGTGGCATTGGTACGCAAACCAGAGAAGGCAACAGTGTTGGGCGTTGAAGCCCGTGCGTTTGACTATACGCAAAAAGAAAATTTGGTTGCTTCGTTGCAGGGAATTGACAAACTGTTGCTAATTTCAGGCAATGAAATAGGCCAACGCTTACCACAACACAAAGCTGTGATTGCAGCTGCCAGACAAGCTGGCATTAAACACATTATCTATACAAGTATTTTACATGCCGACAGTTCACCACTTTCGTTGGCTGTAGAGCATTTAGGAACTGAGGTTTCCCTGAAAGAATCGGGAGTGACATACACGATTCTTCGCAATGGTTGGTACACCGAAAATTATACCGGTTCAGCTAAAGGAGCCATCGGTGCAGGAGCATTTATCGGAAACGCCGGAGAAGGTAAAATATCATCGGCTGCCCGTGCTGATTTTGCCGAAGCAGCAGCGGTGGTATTGGCAGGCAAAGGTCACGAAGGCAAAACCTACGAATTGGCAGGTGACGAAGCTTACACACTTGCCGAACTGGCTGCTGAAATTTCGAGTCAAAGCGGAAAAACCATTCCGTATAACAACCTGACTGAAACGCAATATGCTGATATTCTGAAAAGTTTCGGATTACCTGAAGGATTAGCAAAGATGTTGGCCAACTCTGATACTGGAGCTTCAAAAGGAGGATTATTTGACGATTCGCACACACTTTCTACACTGATTGGCCGCCCCACAACACAGTTGGCAAAAATGGTGGCCGATGCAATTGTATAATACTTTTTTGAGCCTTTCAGCAAACAACATTGAGCCGCAGAGAAAAATATTCGCTGCGGCTTTTGTTTTAACTTTAACAAAAAAGATTATTGTAAACGCAAAAATATCTGAATATGAATTGACTAATATCCTTAAATCCGCAGGTAAAAAGTTAACTTACTGATAGTGAGGGCTTGACTTTTCTATTCAGAGGAACATCAAAACTTGTTTATTCATCTAATAATTAAAGAGTCAAACCCTCACTTGCGGATATTAGGAATATGAAAAATACTGATAGCTTATTATTCCCGTAAGGGTCGAAATTAGGTAGCTAGAGTTGTTAAAATATTCCTGTCGAAAATACGGAAATAGTAGCAAAGAAAATTCTTTATCTTATTCAAAATACGTTCTCAGTCATTTTGTGCCGTTTTATCTAATCAATCAACATTAAGTTTTATGACTACTTTTCCCTTTGCTCGACCAGTTTCAACATAAGTGTCTTGTCCTGAAATACGTTGACACTTTTTTCCAAAAGTTAAGGAGAAAAAAAGATGGTAAACGAACACAAAAGGACAATTTTTAATACAGCAAAACATTACCAGGGAAATCGCTTTTAAGAAATCCCGGAGGGATTTACCATGAATAGCCCCTCCCGATAGCTATCGGGATTAGCCGGGGTAAATGAATTTCAGGTATAAAATCGGCGCAAGCACTATCTTTTAATTGAAAATGTACAGAATCCATGCGCCGAAAATGGGAATTCAATATTGAAATTCTTAAAAGCGATTTCCCTGAAAACGTTGCCATCAATTTTGAAAATTCACCCAATTATTGTATGATTGCTAAATATTTAAAAAAGAAATAGATGAATCATATTTATTTATCAATATTTATCTTTATTTCCACCTCATTGGCAATTAAAGCGCAAGAAGTTTTATCGCCGAATAAAAACATCAAAGTGGAACTTGTCGCAAAAAATACATCGGATAAAATGTCTTCCGGTAAAGTATATTTTAGGGTTCTGTATAAAATGAATTCGGAATATGTAGAGGTTTTACCAAACTCACCTTTGGGGATAATGCGTAATGACCAACTATTTACCGATAGCCTCAAATATGTTGGTGAGTCGCAAGCAATGGCGGTACACGATAACTATGAAATGATTTGCGGTAAGCGAAAGTCATGCGAAAATTTTGGTACTGAAAAAGTATTCCATTTTGTAAATTCCAATAACCAACCTTTACGTATTGTTTTTAGGGCTTATAACGATGGCGTAGCTTTCCGATATGAATTCACAAATAAATCCGATTCATTGGTCAACATTTTGGACGAAGCCACAACATATATTTTACCCGATAGCACAAACCGTTGGATGCAGCCATATAATGTTTCGTACGAAGATTTTTTTCCATTATCAAAAACAGGAAAAAGTGATAGAAAAGAGCAGGAATGGGGGTTTCCTGCATTGTTTAAAGTAAATAACAATCCGGTTTGGGTATTAATTTCCGAAGCAAATATCAATGAGAATAACTGTGCCTCAAATCTTTGCAATCGGGGAAACCCAAATGAATACAAAGTAATGTACCCTTCACCCAGAAATAATTTTAAGCAAACAGGGGTAATAACCAAGCTGCCATGGAACTCTCAATGGCATACCCTTATAATCGGCAAGTTGTCGGATATTGTTGAATCAACTTTGATTACCGATGTTAGCGAATCCAATAAATATGAAGAAACCGACTGGATTAAACCGGGTGCTGTATCATGGATTTATTGGGCTAACAACCATGGTTCCAAAGACTATCAAAAGGTTGCAGCATATATTGATTTAGCAGATGAAATGAAATGGCCTTATATACTTATTGATTGGGAATGGGATGTAATGAGTAACGGTGGAAATATTGTTGATGCGGTAAACTATGCCAAAAGCAAAGGAATTAAACCATTGATGTGGTATAATTCGGGTACAATCTGGCTCGATCCAACACCGAACGACCGGTTGCTAACTGCTCAAAAACGTGCTGACGAGTTTTCGTGGCTCAATAAAATTGGGGTATTTGGCATTAAAGTCGATTTTTTTGCCGGCGACCAACAGGATATGATGAAATTCTACATTGATATTTTGGAAGAAGCGGCAAAATACCACCTGATGGTAAATTTTCATGGTGCCACCGTTCCGCGCGGCTGGGCTCGTACCTATCCAAATCTGATGACTACAGAAGGAGTTTATGGGGCCGAATGGTATAACAATCAACCGGTGCTTACAAATAAAGCAGCCGGCCACAATACTACATTGCCTTTTACCCGTAATGTAATTGGTTCAATGGATTATACGCCAGTAACGTTTTCCAATTCGCAGCACCCGCATATTACCTCGTTTGGGCACGAACTGGCTTTGGCGGTAGTTTTTGAGTCGGGGTTTCAGCATTTTGCCGACAATCCGGCAGCTTACAACAGTTTGCCAACCGAACCCAAAGAATTTCTTAAAAAAGTACCGGTTAGCTGGGACAACACAAGGCTTATTGACGGATATCCCGGTGATAGAGTAATTATTGCCCGAATGAAAGGAACACAGTGGTACATAGGTGGCTTAAATGGCAAAGATGAACCTCAAATACTCAACGTGAATTTTGATTTTCTTGGCGATGGAAATTTTAATTTGCAACTTATCAAAGATGGGGATGATGACAAATCTTTTACAACTGAGACGCTAGTGGTAAAAAAAGGTGATATTGTTAGTTTAAAATGTCTCCCCAGGGGAGGTTTTGTAGGTATTTTGAAAATTCAGGAAAAGTAATCAAATCGAACAATTTGGGTATTTGTAAAATAACCACACCTATTTGGGATTATACAGCTTTTTTGATGTATAACTTTGGAAAAGGTGGGGTTATGCAGTAGTTGTGCTTCATGCAAAAAGACGGTGGAAACAGCTTGATATAAAAAAATGAGAATCTGGAAGACAAAAAATGGAAATAAAATAATTCAAGTTCTATCGGGGCGGAGTAATGCCTATCTGATTTTAAAAGATAATATCGTAATCTTGGTAGATACTGGGAAAACTTCTGCTTTTAAAACTCTGTCAAAAAACATTGAATCTCTTAATGTTACCATTGATGATGTCTCTGCCATTATTTTGACGCACACGCATTTTGACCATTGCCAATCCACAAAAATAGTAAAAGAAAAAAGTGATTGTCAGATTATTGTATCTGGTTCAGCGGCAAATTCAATAAAAAATGGGTATTCAAAATTATCAGACGGAACATTTCTTACTACAAGATTGATCGCTAAATTAGGACGTTTGATGGGGAAAAGTAAATTTGGATATGAAACATTTAAACCAGATATATTTGTAAATGGAGATTATGACCTTAATATTGGGAACAGTAGAATAAAAATAATAGAAACAATCGGACATTCAGTAGATTCGGTTAGCATACTGGTAGATAACGAGATTGCAATTGTTGGAGATGTTATGTTTGGAGTGTTTAAAAATTCTGTTTTTCCGCCATACTCAGATGATATTTTCAGAATGATAGAAAGTTGGGGTAAATTACTTAATACGGATTGTAGAATCTTTCTACCAGGACATGGCAAAGAAATAAGCAGAAATCTTTTGCAAAACGAATATGAAAAATATGCACAAAAGTACAATGTGCGGTATAAAAAATTGCTGAGACAGTAGGTTATTCAATCCCGAATGCTCTGGAGTAGCCCGCTTTAACTTTTGTGTTACTTGACAGGACAGTGCCAAGCAGTCGGCAACTTTTCATACTACCACCGTTGTAGGGCATTAAATAGAGCCGTTTCACAAACTATGACCAAGGATAATAAAATATCAAAAATTGGATTTTCAAAAATCGGTGGAATTTTTATTGGAAAAGATATTGTCTCTAATTTCCATAAACATTATGCTTTGACTGTAATTTTGTCATTTGGAGAAACTTTTAAGTTAAATACATCAGAGGGCTATCGAGATGATTTTCAATTTACGTTGATTCAAAAGAATATTGACTTCAGTATTGAAACCTACAAAGAAGAGTATGTTGCCTTTATTCATATTGTACCTTACTCTGTTGAAGGAATTAGACTTACAGACTCTACTAAACCAATAAAAAAACTTAATAGTTTAAAATCTCAACAAAGCTTATCCTTAATAAAAGACTGGTATTATTCGAATTATAATACCCAAGAGATGGTTGAAAAAATCCTTCATTCAATTTCACTTATTCCTGACACATGTAGTGAAAAGGAAGAATTTGACAATAGAATTTTAAGAGCTCTCAGTCTAATTATGGAAAGTGAGGATGAAAAATTGCACGTTGATAATATTTCTAAAATGGTCAATTTATCAGTAAGTCATTTCAATAGACTGTTCAAAAAGGAAACAGGTCTTACATTTCGCAGATTTGTACTACATAGCAAGCTAATAAAATCCATTTCTGCAATACATGAGAATAATAGTTTAACTCAAGCCTCATTTATAGGCGGATTTTCTGACCAGTCACATCTTACAAGGACATTTAAAGAGAATTTTGGGATTAAACCCTCGGAAGTTTTAAAATAGTCTGTTTATTCAAGTTTTTAAAATTTAGGATGATGAACTTTGTGACCAATATTAGTAAACTTAAATTTTAATAATTATGGACACAAAAAAGAACATTTTTAAAATGATAATTGCCTCGTTCGTTTCAGGATTTGCTATGTGGGTGGTTGGAGGACTTTATCACAATTTAATAATGCCTGCTGTAAATGAAAACATGCACCCTCATCATGAAGGACTTGGAATTACATTGATTGCATACATTTTACTTGGATTACTAATGAGTTACTTTTATCTGAATTCTAAAAATAATAGAGATTCAATTTCAAAAGGGATTATGATTGGTGCGATAATCGGTATTTTATGGGTATTTCCTCATGGATTAACAATGGCTGCGGTACATGAATCATCAGTTTCTTATCAGATTACAAATACAATTTATCATATTATAGAACAAGGAATTGGAGGGATAGTTATATTTGGTACATTTAGATATATAATGAAAAAGTAAAAAATGAATTAAATACGCCCTACAATAAATAGGGGTTTAAGCGTTATGCAGTGCCCTGCGTGAGGCTGATAACTATTCGACCTTGAATTGCCAATTGCCCATTACTAATTGTTAATTGTTTTACCGGTTTTCATCTCCTTTTTGCTAACAAACAACGAGAAAACACCGACCATTAGGGTAAGGTATTTCATTAATTTTGCTTAGCTTTGGTAAACAAAATAACCAATAAACCAACACAACAACCCATGACTATTCGTAAAATAACCACACTTAATTGCGATTATGAAGCTTTTTGGGATGTATAACGATAAGGTGGTGATATAAAGTAGTTAGGAAGCATCATAAAAAACAGTGCGAGTTATTAAATAAAAAAGCTATCCCATGGAAAATAAGGAATCACAAAAAAGTCAGTTAACATTTGGATTTTATTCGTCCTTCTTTCTGTCATTTCTTACAATAGTAGCATTTGGGTTTGCTATGACTGCAATACCACCAGCTGGACCTTATTGCCCAAATAATTGCATGAGCTATCCTTTCCCGGATATTCTCTCATATTACCCAAGAGACTATTACTGGATGTATGTAGCTATATTTCAATTGTTTGCTTTTGTGATATTTATTGCGACCAATCATTTTATTGCTAATGCTGCAAAAAAACTCTATACGTTTCTTAGCTTCTCATTCACACTCATTTCATCAACCGTTTTATTGATTGCCTATTTTACCCAATTTTCAGTAGTCCCCATAAGCGTAATGAAAGGGGAGGCCAAAGGAATTGCCCTGATAACACAATACAATGAATATGGATTGTTTATTGCGATGGAAGAATTGGGTTATATCACCATGTCCATTGCACTGTTTTTTCTTGCATTTGCTTTCTCTAAAAACACCCGGGCAGAAAAGACAATTCGCATAATTCTCATATCGCAATTGGCTGCAAACAATGTGGCTTTCATTTTTTACTCAATTAAATATGGCATTGAACGAAGTTATCGGTTCGAAGTGGCAACCATCACCATAAATTGGTTGGTTTTAATTATTGTGGGAATTATGATAGGGCTTCATTACAGAAGAGCCTTAAAAAGTATGCTGAGTTAAGTATTGATAACAATTTTTAAATATGTGGTAACATGGATGATATTAAAATTATAGATATTACACCTGAAAACATCGCAGAATATGGAGTTTGCGGATATAAGGATGTGGATAAACACCTTGAATTGAGAAAAAAAATAGAATGGTTCGTTCAATACTACCCGAAAGGTTTGCGGATTAAAACACTTATTTCGAATAAAGGTGGATATCAGGGAATGTTAGAATACATTCCCGGAAAATATGCGCATCGTCCGGTTGACGCCAAGGGATATATGTTTATTCATTGCCTTTTTGTTGGATTTAAAAAAGAATTTAAAGGCAAAGGTTATGCTTCACTATTAATTGATGCGTGTATAGATGATGCGAAAGAAAATAAAATGCTCGGTGTTGCCGTGGTTACCCGAAAAGGTTCTTTTATGGCCGATAATTCTATTTTTATAAAAAAAGGATTTCAAAGTGTGGAGAAGGCAAAACCCGATTTTGAATTATTGGCTTTAAAATTTGATGAGAAATCGAAAGATCCAAGTTTCAAACACAATAGGGAAGAGCATTTAAAGGAATACCATGATGGGCTGACCATTTTGCGTTCGGCACAATGCCCTTATACCGAAAAGAACGTAAATGCCATTATTGAATCGGCAAATAAAATGAAGTTAAAAACAAAATTAGTCGATTTAACGGATGCCGAAGCCGTGCAAAATACACCGGGTGCATTTGGTACATTTAGCATCATTTATAATGGAAAAATCATAAGCCATCATCCCATTAGCAATACCCGGTTTGAAAATATAATGAAAGAGGAAATCAATACCTTAATAAAATGAGTAAGAAAATTACAATTATAGGCGGAGGCGTTGCCGGTTTATCTGCTGGAATTTACGCTACCATGAATGGATTTGATACTGAAATAATTGAAATGCACTCCGTTGCCGGTGGTCAATGCACGGCTTGGGAACGAAAAAAATACCGCTTCGATTATTGTTTGCACTGGTTGGTGGGAACTTCGAAAGGGGCTTTTCACGATATTTGGAAAGAAACCAACGTAATAAATAATGAAACCGAAATAATTGATCATGACATTCATTCTCAAATATTTGATAAGGACAGAAATGAATTTATCATTTATTCGAATATCGACCGATGGGAAAAGTACCTCCTTGAGATGGCTCCGGAAGATACCAAGACAATTAAAAGAATGTGTAACGATATGCGCAAAAGTGCTTTATTGGAGCCTTTCGCTCTTCCCCCCGAACTGCGTAAGCCCCTCGATTACCTAAGAATTATTCCCGTGATGCTGCCAATTATTAATTTGGTACGGAAATTTGGCCGTTTAACATGCCAAGAGTATTTTAATAAACTCGGGTTCAAAAGTGAGAAAATTAAATCGGTTTTAGATGCCCTGTATGGTGAAAGGAATTTTTCGGCATTGGCTTTTATTTTCATGTTAGGTTGGTTCAATCAAAAAAATGCGGGTTATATAAAAGGCGGTTCGTTCCCTTTGGCACAGAGGATGGTTGAAAAATTTGAAAAATTGGGCGGTAAAATTTTATACAAAACAAAAGTTGAAAAAATAATTATTGAAAACAATACAGCAAAAGGCATCATCCTGTCCGATGGAACCCAAATTCTATCTGACTATGTAATAAGTGCAGCCGATGGATATACTACCATTTATAAAATGTTGGGCGGGAAATATGTTTCAAAAAAAGTGGATTATGCCTATAAAAATTGGGAGTTGTTTACGCCGTTAGTGCAGGTTTCATTCGGAATTAAAAAAGTTGTTAAATCCGAATCACCCATCATTATCAATACTTCAAAAGATTTGGAGATTGGACGGACAAACCTTAAATACGGATATTCCGTTATGAATTACTCGTATGATACTACCATGGCTCCGGTTGGAAAAACTTCCATCGTGATGCGGTATGAAAGCCCTTGGAAATTATGGGAGCATTTGGAAGGAGAGGCATATAATAATGAAAAGTTACAAATTGAAAAAGATGCCATTGCCTATTTAGAAACGGAATTCCCCGGTATTACGGAGTTTATTGAAGTGGTGGATGTGGCCACACCAAAAACCGATGTTCGGTACACCGGTGTCAAAGATGGAGCTTATGAAGGATTTATGCCATCGAAAGAAAACATGATGAAATCGTTAGATATGACCCTTCCCAAACTGCAAAACTTTTATATGGCAGGCCAATGGCTTTTCCCGGGTGGTGGTCTCCCACCTTCGGCGCAAACGGGCAAGTGGGTAGTTCAACTCATTTGCAAAAAAGAAAAGCAGAAGTTTTTCACAGATAAATAGAAATGGGTAAAAATAAAATTATGTAACCAGTAAACCCAAACAAATAACCGCACAGTTTAGCAAAGAGTTAACCACCATCGGGAGTGTACGCCGACCATAATAGTAATGAATTTCATTTTTTTTTGTTAGCTTTGGTAAACAATATAAGCGAAAACCCAACAAAACAACCCATGACTATTAGTAAAATAACCACACCAATTCGTGATTATACAGCTAATTGGAGTTGATATCACGGGAAAAGTTGGGGATATACAGTTGTGTTTCATGCTAAAAAAAGACACAGCCAACACACATTTTAGCACATTTGGTTTTCTCCGACACACAATTCAACCATCAGAAACCCAAAAAAGCTAAAATTTTCCCTTCGCACGCAGCATCTATCTTCTGTATCTGGTTAATAAGTTCCTTGCTGACAAATAGACTATGAAAAAGAATCCATTGATAAAATCTCATGTTTAATAAATTATTATTCGTATCATTGTAATAAGATGTAATCTGACATTGAAACTATGAGAAGTAAAAATATTTCAACTCAATCCAACGAACTTTTGACCCATTTTAATGGGATTGAGAAAGCTTGCTTTAAAAGTTCAGAAGCATTTGAGATTCTATCTAAATCGTCAAAACCAACTGTAAATCAACTTTTGAGTGATATGACAAAGCGCGGTTTATTGATGAGAATAAAAGATGGAGTTTATTACATTATCCCCTATGAGAAAGATCCGGAAAGCTTTATGCCTGACTGGCATTTACTGACAGAGAATCTCGTAAATGGAAATGATCACTATATAGGATACTATTCAGCACTTCAAATTCACAACTTAATAACTCAACCTTCACTTAAGCAGCAGATTGTTGTAGCCAAACAGATTCGACCTTCGACAATTAATGTAAAAGAGGTCACTTTTCAGTTTATCTATCATAATTTAGATCACTTTTTTGGAGTAAAAAAAATGTGGATTGATAACTTTCACAAAGTGAAATGTTCAGATTTAGAAAAAACATTTATCGACTGCCTTTTTAAACCAGACTATGCTGGTGGTATTGTAGAAATTGCAAGAGCAATCTACATCTCAAAAGATAAAATACGGTTTGAGAACTTACTTGAGTATGCAAAACTATTTAATTCTCAAGCAGTAATTAAAAGACTTGGATTCTTATTGGAGGCATTGGAAATCAATCAATCAATCACAGAAGAACTGAAAAAAATAAAAACAGCATCTTATGTTGTTCTCGATACTGAATTACCAAAGGATGGAAAGCTATTAAGCAAATGGAGTATTATGCAGAACATAGATACTGAAACAATTAAATCGGCTATTTACACATGATTAAACCAAGCGAAATACAAAATAAAGCACGAGCAATTGTTGTGCGTGACCAACAAATTGAAAAAGACTATGTCCTTTCCTGGATTTTACAAGGGATTGCTGAAAATGAAAATTTAGCGAAAGCTCTTGTGTTTAAAGGAGGAACAGTTTTGAAAAAAGCTTACTTTAAAGACTACCGCTTTTCTGAAGATCTTGATTTCACCTTATTAAATGATGAAATTACAAATGACCAAATTTTTCAATGGTTTGAAGAGATATTTGGATATATAAGAGAAGAGACCAACATACCCTTGGAAGTCATTGACAATAACGAGCATGAAGATGGAGGTATTAATTTTTATATCAGTTACATAGGGCCATTGGGAGGCCAAGGAAATAATAAACGTGTTAAAATAGATATTTCGAGAAGTGAGAAACTTGTATTTGCTCCTGTTTCACAAAAAATGATTCTAAATTATTCTGATCAGGAAGAGCACAAACTACTATGTTATCCTTTGGAGGAAGTTTTAGTGGAAAAATTACGCTCAGTTATGCAACGTATGCAGGCACGTGATTTTTATGATATTTGGTATTTACTTGAAATTCACGAAATGGATGTTGACTTTTACATTAATGAATTCAAGGAGAAATGTGAATGTAAAGGATTGAACCCATCTGAGTTTCATAAAAAATTGGAACAACGCTTACCTCAGTACAAGGGGCGCTGGCAAAAATCGATGAATGACCAAATAAAAGATTTGCCCGACTTTGGTAAAGTGGAAAGAGAAGTTCAAAAACACATTCGCAAAATGAATTTATAATAGTATCGTGTATATTAACAACAGAATTAATGCTGGATAATATGGATGAAAAAAACATCAGGGAAGAGTTGGCTAAAACTTTAGCTGAAGATCCCCAGAATTTTGATCGAATTTTAAAGCTGTCGCACAGCCTAGTCTCTTTTGATAAAGACAACGTCCGCTTTTCTGTAGATTCTGGTGTAATTGATCGACTTGGTAAAGAATTGGTTGCAAGGCATGAAACTGCTGTTTCTGAATTGGTGAAAAACGCTTATGATGCAGACGCTCATTTTGCTTCTTTAAATTTTGTTAATGTTGACAATATTGGGGGAACTTTAATCATTAAAGACAATGGCAGCGGAATGACCAGAGATCAACTGATTAATGGTTTTATGAGAATTTCTTCCACATCAAAAATTCATGAACCCGTCTCTCCTCTATATAAAAGAAACAGAGCAGGTAAAAAAGGAATTGGACGATTTTCTGCGCAACGCTTAGGAAAAAAATTAACAATTATTACTCAAACAAAAGAATCCGTTAACGCTTTGAAGATTGTTGTTGACTGGACTAAATATTTAATGGATGATGATCTGTTTAGCATATCTAATAAAATAGAAGAAATACCTAAGGAAAAAGAACAAGGCACGACATTAAAAATTGAAGGCTTGCGAGAGTGGTGGTCTTCCTCCGTCAGCTCAAACAGGTAAGTGGACCGTTCAACTCATTTGCAAAAAAGAAAAGCAAAAATTTATTGCAGATAAATAAGAATGGGTAAAAATCAAATTATATAACCAGTAAACCCCAATGAAATAAACAGCATAACATAGCAAAGCGTTAACCACCATCGGGAGTGAACGCCGACCATAATAGTAATGAATTTTATTTTTTTTGTTAGCTTTGGTAAACAATATAAGCGAAAACCCAACTTAAAAACCCATGGCTATTTGTGGAATATCCACCCCTATATGGGATTATACAGCAGATTAGGTATATATTCACGGTTGGACTGGGGATATACAAAAGTTGTACGCTAAATTAAAATTGAAATATGAAAATATCTTGTATAATAATTATTGTAGCTTTTGCTTGTTTAAAGAGTTTAGGACAAACAGATATACCCGACAAACAAGGATTTATAATTACGAGTACTGGTGACACAGTAAATGGATTCATTAAGAATTATCCAATTCATTATCTTGCAAAGGAAGTGATTTTTAAAGGAGAAGTAGAAACTTTTTTTACTTGTTATAGACCAAATGAAATTAGAGGCTATTCGATTGACAATATTCAATTTGCAAGTTATAAATCACTTGAATTAATCCACAGAAAAAAAAGAAGGGAAATAAGAATAGACTCTGTAATTACTTGGCGATTCTTAAGAAAAGTTGTTGAAGGTGACCTTAATTTATATGCCTTAAACGAGACTTCGGAAGCCTCAATATTTTTTGTTAAATCTGGAGAAAATGGGTTTACAGAATTAAGTCGTGAAATTACATATGCAGACTCAAAAAAGATTACAAATGACAAGTTTAAATTTGATTTGGGAAAATTAATGAATAATTCCCCAGATATGACAGAACAAATTCTTAAAACTGATTTTAATGAAAAAAGTCTTGCTGAAACTGTTGATACCTATAATAGAATGAGAGGTAAAAGTATAAAGACCTTTTATACTCATTTGAAAAAAGTTGATTTTTCTTTAAATATCGAATTGGATAAATACTTGAATGAATACCGTTATCCAACATGGGGTTACGGTGCTGGTGTTGAATCTCATTTGTATAAGCCTACTAAATCTCTTGATTTTGAGTTTTCCTATGGCTTATACTATAACATGTATAGTTATGATGGAGAAATGAATGTATTTGACCCAGTTTATGGAAATGTAAATACGGCATATACAAAAAGTGCTGACATTTTCAATTTACCTATTTATCTAAGCTTTAACAATAAAGATAAATTGTTTTCCGCGATTGGCGAACTAGGTATTAATCCCTATATTATTAAAGAAAAGGATACTTACCCAGATGAAGTTATTGAAGGCAAATGGACTTATAATTTTAATTTAATGGCAAATATTGGATTTAGTGTAAATACGAAAAAAAATATTTCAATAAAGTATATTGTTCATATGAGTCCTTTTTTCCTTAATTCATTAAAATATCGTATCGTTTCAAACAATAAAATTCAGCGTACAACACCGCATAATAAAGCAGTTGCGGGTAAGTGCGGACTTGAAACTATGAATAAGAAATTAACTAAGTTGGTAATTGAAAATGAAGCGCCAGAAATCGCAACCGCTTCATATGCGAAAACGTTGTCTGGAATACAAAATAGACCCCTGCGATAAAACATATAACAATGATTAGTAAGAAAGGTGATTCCAAACATAAAGAATTTAAAGGAGTGAATTTTGAAGTTTTAGCGACTGGTGATAAATCAATGGTTACTAAAATGAATTATAAAATTGGAGACAATGTTCCTTTTCACACACATCCTAATGAGCAATGTGGATATATAATATCTGGTGAATATTTCGTTCAATACGGACAGATACGTGAAAAATTGACATCAGGCGATAGTTATTGTATTCCAGAAAACATGGAGCATTCATGGGAAGTGATTACTGGCGGAGAAGTAATTGATGTATTTACGCCACCTCGATTAGATTATTTATAAAATGGAAAATTCCATTAATAGAGACAAATTAATAGAATAATCTAAAAAAAATAATTGAAAATGAAATATATATGTCCTTTAATTACGGTTGCTGATATAGGAAAAGCACGAAATTTTTATGAAAACATCTTAGGTCAAAAAGTCAAGTATGATTTTGGAGAAAATGTAACTTTTGAAGGGGACTTTGCAATTCATTTGAAATCACACTATCAAAAATTAATTGACAATAGAGAAATAAAAACAGGAGGCAATAATTTTGAGTTATATTTTGAATTTGATGATATTAAGCAAATTGAGAAAAAACTGATTGATAATAATATTGAGTTTATTCATCAAACAAGAGAGCAACCATGGAGACAACGTGAAATTCGGTTCTATGACTTGGACAGAAATATAATAGAAGTTGGCGAAACTTTGGAATTTCTTGCATATAGATTATTCAAAGAGGGTAAAACAATAACAGAAATTTCAAAAATAATTACGTTACCCACTGATTTTGTAAAATCATCAATCCAGAAACTTGAATTAAAGGAATATAGAGGCAGAGTTCCTGCCTGTGGTTGTTTTTGTGGAGGATGTCCAACATACACCAGGGATAAAAATCCTTGTCCGGGAGCTGAGATTAACAATAAAAGATGTGAAAGTTGTAAAACATTCCATTTATGTTGCAAAGAAAAAGGGATTTCACATTGCTATGAGTGTAATGAATTTCCATGTCAGAGATTTAAAAGTTGGACTAAACGCTGGGAAAAATATGGACAAAATTTTATTGAAAATCAGAAGATACTGAAATCTCAAGGAAAAGAAGGTTTTTTAAATTATTACAATTCAAAGATTTACATGATGGAATGAATAAAATACCCCACACAACATTTAGATCATAAAATATTGGGGCTAGATGGTTATTCGAGCTTCTGTTCTAGCATCAAAGTTCGTTGTACCTTGATATCGAAGTGGCTCCGTACTACCGAACGCTGCATACACTCAATGTTTTAAGCAATGCAGCGAATTGCCACAATGTCGCAGTTTTACAATTCTAACATACTTTTCGGAAATACTTTTGCATTGTACTTAAATGTTTAATTTAAAAATTAGGTCAATGAAAAAGTTAGTTTCATGGGTTGAAATCCCAGCAGTAGATTTTAAAAGAGCCGTTAAGTTTTACAACACTATTTTAGGAATTGAGTTGCAAGAGATAGATTGTGGAAAAGAGAAAATGGCGTGTTTTCCTTCGGGAGAAGGGGCAATATCTTTTGCGCCCGGTTTTAATCCGTCAAAAGACGGAATATTGGTTAGTTTAAATACCGAAAATGATTTAGATAATACAATGAGTAGAATTGAGAAAAATGGGGGTAAAATTATTCAACCAAAAACTAAAATTGAGGCTGAAAATCGGGGCTATTTTTCTCTTTTTATTGATTGTGAAGGAAATAAACTCGGGCTATACGGCGATATTTAGCAAATGACTTTATGGGATTGTGATTTTAAAATTGGTAATCACAATCCCATTTTAAAAATTTGTAATTTTATTGTAAATAAAATACTGTGAGCTATCATATTTCAAAACCATCACTCTTTTTATCTCAATATGTAAAACAATATTGGGCAATCGATGATTGTTTACCCCAAGGGAGCGAGCATATACAACGGGTGGTACCCAATGGATTAATGGAATTGATGTTCTATTTAGGTGACAAACCAAAAGCTTTAGATGAAAATAAACATCTTTCAGAAAACTCAATTCTGAGTGGGCAGCAGAAAAGCTACTACGATATAGTTGTTTCAGGGAAACTTTCATTGTTTTCAATTTCATTTCAACCTTTCGGTGCAAAATTATTCTTTAATATACCCTCAAATGAGTTTTTCGACCAAAACATACCTTTAAAATACCTTTTGAAAGATATAGCTAGTGAATTAGAATTCGAGTTATATAAGTCGGTAACTTTCGAAGAGAAAATTTGTATTGTTGAAAAATTTCTTATGAATCAATTACAAAAAAGAAAGAAGGAATATGAAATAAAACGAATTATGAATAGTGTTGCCTTAATAAATCAATCAAAAGGAGTAATTGATATTTACACACTTTCTTCAACCGCCTGTTTATGCAGAAAACAATACGAACGGACTTTTGCTGAATACATAGGTTCTTCGCCCAAGCAATTTTTAAGAACCGTACGATTTCAAAATACATTACACGAAAAGCAAAGAAATAAAAGTATTCAACTTACAGAACTGGCATATACTTGCGGGTATTATGACCAAGCGCACATGATAAATGATTACAAATTATTATCAGGAAAAACACCGACGCAATATTTTTCAGAATGCGAACCTTATTCGGATTATTTTCAATAGATTACCATGAAATAAGGTGCATATTCATACGACTATTCGATCTAGAATTGCCAACTTAGCGAAGTGGTCGCATGAGCGGAGTGAATAATAGGCAACTTTTTATACCGCAACCGCTAGCAGCAAAGCAATTTACCTATCCCAACAAATGGTGGTTTTAAATAATAATAATTCAAAAGTACAATAAAGGATATAGGATTTATAGTAATACCCTTCGGTAATAGATTACCTTTACCATTAGCACTTATTATAAATCATCCTTATGAACAGAAGCACGTTTATATATGAAATAGCAGTAAAAGAAAGACCTTTCGAGGCTTTTAGTGCACGGAATTCAGCCAAAGAAACGTTGAAGAATATTTCGCTGTATATCATAAGCTTATTATTCATAATACTGATATCAATAAACTGCCCGGCACAGCTTGTTAAGGCTATTAAAGCGGGCAATATGGTTGAGGTGGATAAACTCATTGCCGCTGGTGCCGATGTGAATGAAGAGTATAACAAGAGTCCCCACAATCCTCCTTTATATTTTGCAATAAAGGCCAATAATCTTGATATGACACGCCTACTACTTAAAAGTGGTGCGGATGCAAACCAATGCTGCATTCTCTATAATGCAATGAATGCTACCAGCAGTTGCTGGCGTGTTATATTTTATGCCGTTGGAACAAAAAATCCAGAAATGGTAAAACTTCTAATTGACTATGGTGCTGATATTAATGTATCGGATAATCATAAGTTTCAAACCCCACTGCAAGTAGCACAGGAGGGTGGATTAACCGAGATTGTTGCCGTTCTTAAAGAGGCTAAAAACAAATCAATTAGTAATTCAACCCTGAGTTTGAATAAACAAGGTTCTATGGTTGACGAAAAACAAATAAAAACTACACCTTCCGACGTAGATATTGACATTCCTATTGGTAGCTCAAGCAGGCCTAATACTTACGCCCTCATTATTGGGAACGAGGATTACAGTTCCTACCAAACAAATCTAAAAGCTGAAGTAAATGTTCAATTTGCCGAAAATGATGCCAGAATATTTAAAGAGTATTGTGTTAAAACCCTTGGTATTCCTGATAAAAATAGTATTCTACTTATCAATGCCACCGGTAGTAAAATGTTACAGAATTTAGATCTGATTTCAAAAATTTCAAAAGCAACTAATGGTAAGGCAGAAATAATATTTTATTATGCAGGGCATGGTTTACCCGATGAACAGACCAAAGAACCCTATTTAGTACCAGTAGATGTAAGCGGTAGTGACCTGAAATATGCAGTTAGTCTTGCCGAAGTCTATAAAAAACTGACTGAAAATAAAGCTGTTAAAGTTACGGTGTTTATCGATGCTTGTTTTAGCGGTGGAGCCCGTAACGAAAGTTTAGTAGCACTTCGCGGGGTAAAAATTAGACCCAAAGAAAAAGTTGTTGGAAATAATCTTTTAGTGTTTACTTCAAGCTCAGGCGATGAATCGTCCGCTTCATACAAGGATAAACAACATGGATTGTTTACTTACTATCTATTAAAAAAATTACAAGATTCCCAAGGGAATTGCTCTTACGAAGAATTGGAAGAATACCTAAAAAAAGAAATTTCCTTGAATTCGTTGTTGATAAATAAAAAACAACAAACTCCTCAAATTATCGGTAGTCCCGATGTGTTAGAGAACTGGAAAGGTTGGAGAATTAAATAACAGAAATGCTCAACAGAGCTAAGATACTAAACAAAACAAATAAGTAAAGCGTCAGCAGCATTTAGGACTTACTTGAAGCCAATAACCAAACTACCTTGAATTACTAATTGCCAATTACTAATTGTTAATTGAATTAGTATTCATCTCCTTCTTCCCTGCAAACGACGAGAAGACCCCCACAATACAGAGCACGGTAAAGACCAGAAAGATAACTTTTGAACTATGCACAAAGCTATCAATGTTGGCATCGTTTATTTTTTGCTCCCCCATAAACAGGTGAACCGATAAGGAGGCAATGGCCATGCTAAACATCATGCCACTGGAGCGCATGGTGCTTAGTGTGGCAGAAGCTACGCCATAAAACTTCCGCTCCACCGAACTCATTACCATGTTGGTATTGGGCGACGAAAACAGGCCAAAGCCAAAACCCAGTATGCCAAGAGCTATTACAATAAAACCAAGCGAGGTGTTCTGTTCAATGAATGCCAGCATGAGCAAACCAAAAACACTGATGGCCATTCCTAGGGAAGCCAACCATCGGGGATTAATTCTGTCGGACAATCGTCCTGAAAACATGGCTACTATTGCCATTAATATAGGTTGAGTAATTAAAACCAGACCCGTATCTTTCGGATTTAAATGTTTGGCATATTGTAAATACAAACTTAACACAAAGCTTACCGCAAAGGTGGCCGCGTAGTTTATGAAAGCCGATAGATTGGAGCTGGCAAATACTTTGTTTTCAAAAAACAATTTCATGTTCAACACCGGGAATGGATTTTTTATTTCCAACAACACAAAAGCCACTAATCCCAAAATACCGGTTAAGGTAAAAATAATGGACAAAGGAGTGGGGAGCTTTGAAAAACCATACATAAGTGCTGCCATGGATGGTATGTAAATGAGGGTTCCCATCCAATCGAATTTTTCGTTTTTGGCTTCAATCCATTCCGCTTTAATTTTAAAGATGATGGCAGGAATTACTACCAATGAAACGGCTGCGTTTATAAAAAACAGACTCCGCCAGCCCAAGGTTTGGGTCAAGATGCCACCTAATATGGGTGCTGCCGACAAACCCACATAAACTGCCGAAACGTTTAGTCCAATTACTTTTCCCCTTTCTTGCGGTGGAAAAGCTGATATAACAATAGCCATGGTGGTACTTAACATCATGGCACTGCCAATGCCCTGCAAAACCCGCGAAAAAATCAAAAAATTGCCCGAACCGGATAGTGCGCAAAACAGGGTGGCAATTAAAAAAAAGAGGTTTCCCCAAAGGAATATTTTCTTCCGGCAAAACATGTCGCCAATTTTGCCGAAAGGAACCAAAAAAACAGCCGATGCCATTAAAAAAGACATGGTTACCCAGCTCATTTGAACGGCGTTTAATGAAAATTCACTGCTTATTTTAGGTAAGGCAATATTAACGGCAGCTCCCATAAGTGGATTTACAAAGCTGGAAGTCATGGTTACGGCCAACAACACCGTTTTATTTACGTCGACGTGTTTGTGGATATTCATATCATTTCATCTTGAAATCATTCCACAAAATCGGGTTTGGGGTTTTTTATGGGAATGGCGTAAAATGCGGAGTAACTCATGCCAAGGACTAATGATTTACTTCCTTTGCCAAAACCGGGAATCCAATAAGGATGAACATCACCATAAGCAGCCCGGCTAATTATTTGTTTAACCCGAATAGTGTATCCCAAATAAAAATTCTTATAAATTTCACCTCGCAATCCAATAACAGCCTCCAGCCAATGGGCATTTAGATTTTCAGAAGGTACTGATGTGTTAATGGTGCCCCATTCGTTTCTGATTACTGCCTTTGTTATTTCCTGTGAATAAGCAGAAAAACCGTATCGTCCACCAATAAAAAATAAATTCCGGTCGAACCGTTGTTTGTAATCAAGCATGTTGTAATCGAGACCAAACCGAAAATAGGAACCATCCGACTGGTAATTTAACGCCTCCGTTATGTTACCCACTTTACTATAACCCCCTTCAATTGTTGGAAAATATTTGTATTTGACTTCAGCATCCATACTCATTTCAAATCCTTGTTGATCAAAATCACTAAGGTATATTAATGCCACGCGGGATAGGTCAACTCCAAACCTTACAAAAACCTGACGTTCGGGTTCTTTTAGTTCGGTTTGTGCTGTAGCCACCTGTACTAGCAATAAAAAACTAATAATATATTTCCACATGATTAACGTTGTCAGAATTAATGAGCTTGTAAGTAAAAAAGGCGGTATCGATGTGGCTATTGGAAAAGGAAACTTGTTTGCTTGTGATCGCAAATTCAGTATAAATTCCGCATTCCAGTTCATTCATATAAGAATGCATTATATATTCAAATTTAATTGAATCAGTTACCTTTTTATATGGAGTGGTGTCGGTTTTCAATATTACAAAGTCCATATAAATGGCCATGATATTGGTTGTAATATCAACTGGAATTTCAAGTTGAATGATGGGAGCCACTTTTCCGTTGTAAATAGTGTCCGAAACAAGAGTATCATTAATGTTGTCGGGTAAACCTGGACAGTAAACGGTGAATTGGGTGGTGGTGGAATCCTCTTTTTGGGTAAACTCCAACCGTAATTGTGCGGTGGAATCTCCCGGACATTCAACCTCTGCACTATTACAACTTGGTAATGCCCAAGCAACAATTAGGGTGATAAAGTATAAAAACCTATTTTTCAAAATGAATTGCATATAATTTGGGTGTCAAAAGTAACGAAACCTTTTTAGATTTTTGCCGCACAAGTGGAAATTAGTTCATTAGCTCATTGGTTTATTAGCTCATAAGATTGTCGAACATGAAAAACAATTTACAAGCATGTAATATATTGAATATCTTGCACATGAATATTTTAAGGCATGTTTTTAATGTGGTTAAATCTACCAGGTTATTACACCTAAAATGAATTTTCTGGTAGAATTTGCTTAATTTTTTATTCTCTGTTAAACTGTGAAAGATATAAAAAGTTGTAATACATATTTACTGTTAACTGATTTTAATGCTTAAGTACCTTGTTAAACTATACTGGTGCGGTGGGCAGGCGAAATTTGGCGTGGAATTTAGACAATTCCTAAATAGTAGCCTTATCAATTGGAAAACAACAGATGCTCTTTTTCGCAGAAGGTGATTCGGAGAAATTTTAGAATTATCTAAATTCGGAAATTTCGCTTGACTTTTGGTCCTTTTGGTCAAGCAAAAGGACAAAGAATGAAAAAAATGTAGGGTTTTTCACGTTCGACTAGTTCATTAGGTTATAGACACATGAGCAAATGGTCACATGACCACATGAGCAAATAGATTAAATATATTCAATGGTAACTTCTTTTAGGAATTTTTCTTCTAACAAGCGGGCAATCCTTTTTACAACGGTTCTGCGTATTTCAAGTTCCACCGGTAAGGTTGGGTCTTGATGGGCAATATTAATGCGGGTACCAATTATTATATGAATTTCATCGCTTTTCAGGATCAATTCCACAATTTGGTCGGCTGGACCGTTTCCTAAGGAATAATTACTGTCGTAATTCCGTAGTATTTCTGTGGCTTTTCCCAAAGTTAAAATGCCTTCGGTTACCAAGTTAATTCCATTAATGAACGAGAGTGGGGGCAATTCAGGATCTAAAAAATCAAAACTGTCCCGTATTTCAAGGCCCAATTCCCGGGCAACAATCTCGGCGGTTGTTGCTCCGCAAATAATTTTCTTTCCTTCATATTTGTGCACGGCCATGGCCAGGTCAATATCTTTTTTCTTTTCGTAGGGTGGTCCGGTGACAATGAGCAACTTACGGGGTTCCCTGAAATATATCGAGGCACACGAAGTATCATCTTTTGGATGATAATTATCGTTACCTACGGCAGCAATTAAAACCTTTTTAGCCAATTGCCTCGCTGAACTAAACGTCTTTTTTTCTATCGTTTCTTCCACAAATGTTACTAAGCTTTCGTTTCCCCAACCAAAAGGAAGCCTTTTCGATCCTAAACCTGACTGAACCACACCATCGGAGCAAAACACAATGCGATCGCCTTTTTCAGGATAAAAAGTACAACACCGCAATTCTTTCCCTTGGTTTTTAACACTGTCGAGCAAGATGCATTGCCATACAGGATCATAATTCCTGTTATTTCGATATATGCTTGCCGGTGGATTGTCGTATTCAAGAATACTTACTTTCCCATCAATTTCAATATCAACTATGGTAAATGTGGAATAGCTTATTTTACGCACGCTACAAACCGGAAGCGTATTCATAATTATTTCAGCAATGGTATTAAAATCTTTGTGCTCTTTGGTGAAGCTAAGAGCCATGGTAGCAGTGAGAGTTGCTAATATATTGGCTTTAACTCCATGACCCATACCATCGGACAGAACGGCAATAATACGGTTTTCTTCTTTCACCCGCTTCATTAAAAAAACATCGCCACAAATTCGTTCGTCTTCGTGGTTCTTTTGCTGGCAATTCACCTCAATATAAAAGGGTTGATTCATCATGAAACCTAATTTTTAATTGCCTGGTTAAATACTATTTTTTCTTCTCCGATTTATAGGAGTTTACGATTGATTTAAGCATCTGTTCTGTCTCTGATGCCCCTTCACCCAATAAAAAACCAATATTTTGCACCATCTTCAGGTTTTTATCAATCACATCGGTAATCCGGTGCATCACTTCTTCACGCCGCACTTCGGGTAAATACATATCGCGGATAACCGCTCCGGCAATCTCGCCCTTTTTTATTGGGAATATGGAGATGTTTAGGAGTTGGGTACCAATCTGAATGTCGCGGTTTTCAATACCTTCGTTGCTGTTAATAGCGTATTGGAACAAGGTAATTACATTCGATGGGAGCAATGTTTTTATATCGGCACCTTTAAGGCCCGGAATTACTTCATTAATAGTTTCGGCATCCTCGCCCAATAAATTTATAAATCCGCGGTTCGATTGGATTATTTTCAAGTCTTTATCGATGATTACCACCCCTGATGGAATTTTTTGAAGCATTACATTGGTAGTATTCGACATCTCTTTTACGGCTTCTTTTTCCGACAATGCGGTACGTTCCGATTCCTCCAATGCTTGGCGTGTTTTTTCAAGTTTTTCGTTGGTAACTTTTAAGGTTTTTATGTATTCCTGTTTGTTACGTATGTTGAAAGTGATACACATATCGGGTTTAGCCAACCCCTGGCTCACGGCAGCTGCAAAATTATTGCAGGTTTGATAACCACAGGCTCCACAATTAATATGGTCCGATGGCTTTTCTTTTCCCAATGCTTTCAATACTTTAGTTAACCGTTCCTCATCCGGATCCTCCATCCGCTGGTCATTGAGATGATAGGTGCGGGAAAAATCAAGCTTAAGGTATTCATCAACGTTCTTTTTCCATTCTTCTTTATTACCGGTATCAAGCCTTTTTTGGGTGTATTCAATTACCAAGGTACGCCTCAAAAATTTTTGACCACCAGGAGATGTACCGGGGCCCATGATACAGCCGCCATCGCAGTAAAAAAGGTCGAGGTGCTTTTTTATTGTTTGCAGGTTTTCAAATTCCTTAATGGCTTCCAAAAAATTATACCTTCCTTCAGTACTTATCAAACGCCCTGAGAGCAAGTCTTCGTTAATACCTACCGATTGGAACATTCCCCGGCTTATTGGAAAAAGATTCCCTTTTCCACCATGCGGAGGATCGAAATCGGAATATTCAACAGTATTTTCAGTTATGCCGTATTCTTGAAACATTTTCCGTAATTCTACAAACGTAAGTACTTCATCCACTTTACCGTCATCATCAATACGTTTAGCCTCCATTTTAGCGGCAGTACACGGACCAATATAAACTACTTTAGCATCATCGCCATATTTTTTGTGTACTACCTTTGCCATAGCTATCATTGGCGAAACAATGGGTGCTAGATTGGTGATGGTTGCAGGATGGTATTTTTCAATAAAATATACTACCGGGGGGCAATTGGTGGTTAGATAATATTTTCCTTTAAAGCTAGTAAACAGTTCCTTATACTTTAAAGCAACCAAATCGGCACCAAAGGCTACTTCGCAAACTGTTTTAAAACCCAGCGCTTTAATCATTCCTACAAAATTGCGCCTGCTGCTAATATCTGAAAACTCCCCTGAAATACTGGGAGCTACAATGGCAACCACATTTTCATTGGAGTTTAATAAATCTTTTATATTATTAATAGAATCAAAGTAGGTCAATGCTTTTGGAGCACAAACCATAACACAATTACCACAACCAATGCAACGGTCGTGAATTACCTGGGCATAGTTGTCTTCTATTTTAATTGCTTTTGAGGGGCAAACCCGAATGCAGGCATAACATAATTTGCAGTTTTCGGCTATTGATTGTATAAGTTCCATAGGGGTATTTTTAATATTGAAACACTGGATGGGTTGGACTTAAATTAGATGAAACAGGAATATTACAATTCTGACTCATCAATTTCTTTAGCTAAAATATCATACACATTTATTGAATCTACTTCTTCAAAAAGTTTTTTGTTTACCTTAACAATCGGGCCTTTGTCGCATAATCCAAAACAATGCCCCCCATGATAGTTAACGAAATCTTTAATGTTGTGTTCTTTTATATAGGATTCAATGGTTTGAACCGTTTTTTTATTTCCCCTGGCAAAGCAGGAACTACCCAAACAGATTATTATTTCTTTCTTCTCAGTCATCGATTTATTGAATTGGAAAGATAATCTTCAAATTTAGTAATCTTTTTCAGATAGATTGGAATCCGCATTGAATAAGCCTTCAAATAACCTTATGATTTTAATCATGGTTTGTTGAACCCATTTAAAGGAATTGAATTTGAATATAGTTGCAAAATTTAAACGATAAATCTAACGGAATGAAGTTATCTAATTATAATTCCAATCCGTTAGATTACAATAATAATTGAGTTGCCAATTAAAATGTCTTAGTCATATCTTCATCCACACAAATAATAAAATCGGCTTTTTCAAGATTTTCTTTATCCAATTTTGAAGGATCTTTTTGAGAGACAGTTGAAATAGTCAGGTATTTTAATTCAGGTTTTGTGCGGGTTAAGTACCACAAAATACTTTGGTAGTTATCGGAATGATAACTTCCGTTGTAATGAATGCACAGGCTTCCCGTTTTATAATTTCGGAGAATAAAATAGGCCATGGTTGCATCTTTTACAGCCTGAGCTTTGGGAAGATTTGCCCCACCGTGCCCATCACTTTCTTTTAAAATATCAGCATAACAAGCCAATAAAGAATCGTAAACAATGGGCAGGGGAGCTATCCATTTTTTTTCTTCGTTAGTCAAACTATCCAATGCCTCAAAACCACTTTTATACACTTTGCTAGCAAATTTCCGGGGTATATTGGCTGCCACAAACGGAAGTTTGTTTTCTTTGGCAATTGTTACCAATGGCTTGTAATCGGTTTTATAGTTTTTCCACAACCGGGCTAAGCTATCTAAGCCTTTATCATCAATGGTGTCAGCCAAATATTGATTTAAAACTTCCTGATTATCGGCTTCAAACATTTCAGCACTCAGAATAAGCGGTTTGGTGTTTAATAAACCTTTTGTCAGTTCTAATTGCAGCCAATGGGCAATGGGGTTATTGTGTTCTTCGCCAAATAAAATAATATCAGCTTTAGCCGATTGACTTAACATTTTCTCAAAAGTGGTTTTTTTACCCTTGGCATCGAATAGCTGGTATGGTATAGTTTTTTGTGCATGAAGGTTTATGGTAACTGCAAAAAGAATAGATATAATTAGTAAATATCGCATAGAATAAAATTTAAGTTTGAATAACTGGTAATACAATCAGCGCCTAATTTTGTTAGTATTTCGAATTTAAAAAGGCATTGCAAATAAATCAAAATTTAATCAAAGTAAAAGTGGAGCTCTTTAACTTTAAATAATCATCGGTTTTATTAGCTTTGCAATTGCTGTAACTACTAGGCTTAATTTTACTTAAAATTACTATGGAAGAGCGTATTGGGTCGATATTAATTATTGTAGAACAAAAGGACGAGGTAATGAAGTTGAACCAGATAATTTCGGATCATAGCCAAATTATTATTGGCCGACAAGGAATACAGCTCAAAGAAAAAGGTAAAAGCATTATTTCATTGGTGCTTGAAGGCACTACTGATCAATTGGGTTCGCTATCCGGTCAATTGGGAATGCTAAAAGGTATTCAGGTAAAGTCGATGGTAATAAAAAGTAATTAGTATGTGGGGAACCCTTATAAATGCAGGAGCAATAATTGTTGGCAGCTTGATAGGTTTGCTCTTTCATTCACGGATACAAAAAAAATACATTCAAATTATTTTTCAAGGCATTGGTCTTTTTACACTTTTTGTGGGCATCGCCATGGCTTTAAAAACCAATAATTACTTGGTACTTGTTTTTAGCATTGTATTGGGTTCAATTATTGGAACGTTATTAAATTTTGAAAATCAAATCAATGGTTTTTCAGGTTGGATTAAGAAAAAAATTAAGGCTGAAGATAGCAAATTTACCGATGGATTGGTTTCGGCATTTCTGCTTTATTGTATGGGTAGTATGACAATTTTAGGGGCTTTTGAGGAAGGTCTGGGGAATCATCCCAATTTATTGTTGGCTAAATCGCTGATGGATGGAATTTCATCCATTGCCCTTACTGCGGGGTTGGGAATTGGTGTCATGTTTTCGGTGGTACCATTGTTGATTTACCAAGGAGCACTTACTTTTTTAGCTCAATTGCTAAACGATAGGGTTTCATCTGTGTATATTAATGAACTATCAGCAGTGGGTGGATTAATGCTTATTGGAATGGGATTGAATATTCTGGATATTACAAAAATTAAAGTGGTGAATATGTTACCCGCATTAGTGATAGTGCTTGTTTTGGTTTGGATTTTTTTATAATAAATGCAAATTGTTGTTAATATAAACAAATGAGTCAATGGAAAACAAATTATATCTAAGTTTCGGTTCAAATACACAAACCGGAAGTGCCAAGGAATTTAATACTGATGCAATGGTTGATTTTACCATTCTCGATGGGCATGTATTTGCTGTTTGCGATGGCCACGATGGCAATAGCGGGCACGGTGCATTGGCCTCGAAATTGGTGACTGAGAGTATTAAAAAGTACTTCTTTAACCGGTCGTATAAAGATATGGCTGCAGCTCTTACCAATGCTGTTGCTTACGCCAATTATTCCCTTTTTGATCAAGCCAATAAAGAGCCAAAATATCAAGGCATTGGAAGTACATTGGCATTACTTATTTACCGGGGAGGAAAAGTTTATTATGCCTATGCCGGTGATAGCCGGATTTATTTATTGAAAAACAACGAATTGCAGCTTCTTACCCGCGATCATCTTGTACCCAATAGCGATGTATCAAAGGCTGAAGTAAGTATATTGTTAGGAAAAAATAAAGATGTTCGGTTTGGGGTATGTAAAAACCCTCTATCTGCTGAACCGGATGATTTATTCTTACTTTGTACCGATGGATTAACCGATGTAGTGAGTGATAGTGAAATTTTAAGTTTACTGAACGATAAAAATACGTCACCCGAACACAAAAGTCTTCATTTAATGGAGAAAGTGCAAAGTGTAAATGGAATAGGCGATGTTAGTGTGCAGGTTATTGAGTTTAGCCCGGCAACAGAAATTGTTAAAACAAAGCGACCAATTAACCTAAAACCACTCATTATATTGGGCTTAATAATAATCTTACTGGGAGCATTCAGTTATTTGGGATATCATTTTTATCCCGATATAGTTGCGCACAATGAGCTTCCAGAAACCGTTCAGGGCGATGATTCACAATCCGCTACCGAAGAAACAGAAGAGACCATAAGAAACGAGTCGGCCTCGGAAAGTGAGGTAACCTATCCGGATGAAATTTCAGAAGGTAATGAATTAGAGCAAACAGAAGCGGTCAATTCGGAAAAAGTAACCAATACCGAACCAAAAAAGGAACCAAAGCCAAAGCAAGAAGTAACTTCGGTACAAAAAAAACAAACCGGAATACTCGAACATACCATTCATGCCGGCGAAAACTTATATCGGTTGGGTTTACGATACCATGTACCACAGCAAACATTAATTGAATTGAATGGAACAACAGCTACAAAATTGGTAACGGGTCATAAACTAAAGATTCCTATAACGGCTATACATAAAGTAGTTTCAGGTGACAATTTTAAGTCAATAAGTACAAAATACAAGGTGTTGGTTAAGCACATTAAAAGTGCCAATAAAATGGAAGAGGAGAATTCGTTGGTACTTGGGCAGGAATTAATAATTCCGCTACCATAAAAAAGGTTGCAAACATAAATTGGGGTGACTATTCACCCCAATTAAGCCACAGATTCACAGATTAAAAAATTTCCAAATTGATGACAAGAATTACTCAGATTATTCGCCATGCGAATAAAATTGAGCGAAGCGAATAATCTGAGTAAATTATTTTTTTGATTTAATCTGTGAACCTGTGGCATTTTTAATTGTGTTTTTTTATTGCTGAATAGTTACAAATTTGATAACCATATCCTACATAATATTAAATAGTAGCATTATTGCATAGTGCTTAAAGGTATGTATTGTTCAACTCATAAATAAATACTTTGTGAATATCAAAACGCTCCTATTAAAATTTTTACCGGGTATTCTTCCCATTTTCATTTTCATAATAGCCGATGAGTTGTGGGGAACAAAAGTAGGTTTGATGGTAGCCATAACATTTGGTTTTATTGAGACCTTGGCGTTGTGGTTTAAAGAACGCCGGTTCGATAAATTCATACTTTTTGATACGGCTTTACTGGTGGCATTAGGTGGTGTGTCATTGCTACTCGATAATGAGGTTTTTTTTAAGTTAAAACCAGCTATTTTAGGTGTTCTTTTTTGCATTCTTATTGGCGTTTCAGTGTTTACACCCAAAAACTTTATTTTATCAATGTCAGCCCGATATTTTAAAGACATTGAATTTAGTGAGGAGCAACAAACCCAATTTACTAAGAGTTTAAAAGTTCTGTTTTATATTGTTCTATTTCACACCCTTTTAGTTTTTTATTCGGTTTGGTTTTTGCCTAAAGAGGCCTGGGCCTTTATTAGTGGAGTTCTTTTATATATTCTTTTAGGAGTTTGGGTGTTGTTTGAATTCATTCATAAAAAACTTCAATTAAAGAAACTGGCTCGTGAGGAGTGGCTTCCTTTGGTTGATGAACAAGGTAAAATAATAGGGAAAGCTACAAGAAGTCAGGTTCATGAAAATAAAAATTTGTTACATCCGGTGGTTCATTTGCACGTATTTAATTCAAAAGGAGAACTTTTTTTGCAAAAGCGACCTATAAATAAGTTGATTCAACCCGGAAAATGGGACACTGCTGTAGGTGGCCATGTTGGATTGGGCGAAACCATTGAGCAAAGTTTAATGCGCGAGGCTAAAGAGGAGCTTGGAATTGAAAATTTTAAGGCTGATTTAACATTGAAATATCTTTGGAACTCAGATATTGAATCGGAATTGGTGTTTAGTTTTACTACTAAATATGATGGCAATTTTAACTTGAGTTCCACTGAACTAGATGGGGGCAGATTTTGGAAACTTAATGAAATTCAGCATTCAATTGGGCTTGGCTTGTTTACTCCAAATTTTGAGCATGAATTTAATTTGCTGAACCGTATGTTAAGAAAAAAGGCCTAAAAAGGCCTTTAAAGTTATTTTATATAAATCCAGGTTTCTGGATTAATTTCCCGCAATTTGCTCCATTCTTTTTTCGCATCGTTCCGGTTATAAACCATTTTGTAGGTTACAATATGGAATCCGTTACTCCGCATCACTATTTCCGACGAATATCCTTCCTCAGTCAGTTTTTTATTATAACGTTCCGCATTTGAAGCTCTTTTAAAACTTCCGGCAACAATGTAATATTTTTTTGCGTTGGGGTCGCTTATTGCCACAGGTTCTTCAACAATCACGGGTTCTTCAACTACCTGTTTTTCTTTTTGAGCCAAGGTATCAACTGTTGATACGGAATCCACTACAGCCATTTCAGTAGAAACAGTTTTTTTGCGAAATAATTTTTCACCCAAGTCAAATATAAAAAATGCACTTATGGTTCCGCCAATTATTATAACTACCAGAATGGAAATCAGGACGATTTTAGTTGTGTTGCTCTTCATTTTTTTAGGGGTTAAGGTTGTTTTAGTTGGGTTAGGTTTTGTTACGGTATTAGATGGGCTCACTGGCGGAGCAACTTTTTTTATAGGTTGTTCGGTTTTATCAACTGCTGCTTTTGGCTTTTCAGGTGATTTTATTTCAGCAGCTTTTTCTATTTTAACTTCCTCTTTTATAGTAGGTTCTGATTTTTTCGGTTCTATATTGGGTATTTCATCAAGCACAATAGTTGGTTTTTCATCGGTTGACAGAACCTTTTTTTCTTGGGGTGTGGCTACTTTGCTTTCAAATTTAATATTTCCCTGATTGTCTTTTACTAAAAAACCAATCCCTTTTACCTCAAAGGAGCTATTTTTAGCAAAACTTTTTTCCACTTCTTTAATAAATTCCTTAATTATATCGGAAGCTTGGTTCTTACTTATTTTTTCCGATTTAATGATTTGATTTACAAGTAATCCATCATTAAATTTCAGAAAATCGTTGAAAGAAATTTGTTTTCCTTCAGGAGAATCCTGAATCATAAAGGCTCCAAAATCAGGAATTATGATCCTATTATTATTCTCCAGCAATTCTTTAAGGTAGCTGCTTATCATTCGGCTATTAATTTTTATTTGTGTAAATTTATAATAAAATTTTATTTTACCACTTATAACATTCATTCAAACCTAAATTTGCAATGCCAATTAAAATTTATTTTGCCGGATCCATTAGAGGTGGAAGGGAATCAGCCGATGATTATTTATCTTTAATTCTGAATTTACAAAAATTTGGAACCGTGCTAACGGAACATATAGCTAAGGATTCCCTTCTGGCTAATGAAAAAAACTTAACTGACCAGCAAATCCATGATAGGGATTTGGAGTGGTTAAACCAATGCCATATTGTGGTGGCTGAAGTAACCCAACCATCGCTTGGAGTTGGGTATGAATTAGCTTATTCCATGTTTTTAAATAAACCTGTTCTATGCTTATTCAATACAACTAAAGGAAGGCAGCTTTCTGCAATGATTTCGGGGCAAAAATATTTTAATGTTATTAAGTATCATGAAATAGGAAGTGCTATTAATGAATTGCAACACTATTTTAATAATTTTGAATTCGAACAAACCACACGTAATATTGTTAATAAGTAAATTTAAAAAATGGAATTATGTCAATTTTAGCTACAAAATACGCGGGGTTAACTTTATCAAGTCCAATTATTGCATCAAGTTCCGGGTTAACCGATTCCGTAAATCATATTATTGAATTGGAAAAAGCAGGGGTAGGAGCAGTAGTGTTAAAGTCTATTTTTGAAGAAGAGATACTCATGGAAATGGATCAGGTAAAGCACCAAATGACAGGGAAACCTTATGTATTTCCTGAAACAATGGATTACCTCGATGAGGAACCTCATGAAGATTTAATTCGCGCATACTTGCGATTACTTAGTGAAAGTAAAAAAGCAGTTAAAATTCCTATCATTGCCAGCATCAATTGCATATCGAACCAAAAATGGACTTATTTAGCACAGGAAATTGAAAAAACTGGTGCCGATGCATTGGAATTAAATTTGTTTAATTTACCAAGTACTACTGAAATGCCAGCTGGTGAAATTGAGGAAATGTATCTTTCAATTGTTGAAAAGGTGGTAAGTTTGGTAAAAATTCCAGTCACCATAAAGTTGAGTTATTACTATACAGCATTGGGTCAAATGCTCTCAAAATATTCTAAAACAAAGGTAAAAGGAATCGTACTTTTTAACCGATATTATTCGCCCGATATTGATATAACTGCTCAAGAAATATCGGGGTCGTTTGTATTAAGTAGTCCATCAGATATAGCCATGTCGATGCGTTGGATAGCTTTATCGTCGGGTAGCTTGCCCGTTGATTTTGCCGCTTCAACCGGTGTACACGATGGCGAAAGTGTAGTTAAGCTTTTATTGGCTGGGGCCTCAGCCGTTCAGGTAGCTTCAATAATTTATAAAAATGGCCTTAATTCGATAAGTTCACTCAACGATTTTGTACTTAATTGGATGAAAAGTAAAAGCTATAAGTCAATTTCCGAATTTCAGGGAAAATTAAATTATAAATCACTCAATAATCCTGCATCATGGGAAAGGTCGCAATTCATGCGTGAATTTAGGCATTTTGTAAAATAAAAATTATCTACTTTTAACCACGGTAAAACGTGGTTTTTTTATGGATAAAAAGGACTTTTTTGAGAGGTATTTTGAATTGAGAGATCAGATAGATGCTGTTGGGCAGGCTCTTTCAGTGCAGCATAAAGGACACATGCAATGCCGAAAAGGGTGTGATTCCTGTTGCGAGAGTATCAATGTTTTTCCGTTGGAATTGGATGCCATAAAATACGCAATTGAAAATGATAAAATCATGCTTCCCAAGGAGCGCCGGTTTAACAAGTATCGTAAGTCGTGTAATTTTTTAATGCACTCAGCTTGTTCAATTTATGAATTCCGACCCATTATTTGCCGTACTCAAGGGTTTCCGTTATTATACCAAAATGCTTCCGGTGATGCCTATGAACTTTCAGTTTGTCATTTGAATTTTAAAAAGCACGAACCGAATAGTTTCAATCTTACCAATGCATTGTTTATGCCTTCATTCAATAGCCAACTTTATTTGCTTAATCAGAAATATGTGACCAAACATTATGCTAAAGCATTTACTTCAAAAAGTAGGGTTCCGCTTTATAAAATTTATTTGTGATAATTGATTTAGTTGAACCAATAAAACAACCACTTTTCAAAACTTTGAAAAGTGGTTGTTTTATTCTATTTTTGTAAATTATTTTACAAAAACCTTTAGTTTGGCAGCTTTAGCGTATCTATTGTAATTAGCAATTACAATCAGTAATCAAAATTTTAAAAGAAAAACAATGGAATCAAAAAAAATACCATCCTTATTAATCGGTAATCTTGAAATTAATCCTCCCATTATCCAAGGTGGAATGGGAGTGAGAGTATCAGGCTCAGGCCTGGCATCAGCTGTTGCCAATGAAGGTTGTGTGGGAATAATTGCCAGTGTGGGATTAGGGGATTATGAAAATTCAACTTCGGCAACGTTTGAAAAGGTAAATATGGATGCCTTACGCTCAGAAATTAGAAAAGCGCGATCGCTTTCAAAGGGTGTCATTGGGGTGAATGTAATGGTGGTTTTATCAAACTTTGAATCGTTGGTAAAAGCAAGTGTGGAGGAAAAGGTTGATGTAATTATTAGCGGCTCAGGCCTTCCATTGGATCTTCCTAAGTTTGTTGTTGGTACCGATATTAAATTAATACCCATAGTTTCATCAGCTAGGGCGTTGAATATTATTTACCGTAAATGGAAACAAAACTACAATAAAGTTCCCGATGCTGTAATTGTTGAAGGTCCGATGGCAGGTGGCCACCTTGGGTTTCATCATGATGATATAATTAATGGTACCGCTCCAACTCTGGAAGTATTAATAACCGAGGTAGTAGATTTTGTTAATACTTTGGATGAGAAGATTCCTGTTATTGCAGCAGGTGGAATATTTGATGGAAATGATATTGCTAAGTTTTTGAAGTTAGGTGCATCGGGGGTTCAAATGGCTACCCGATTTGTTTGCACAACCGAATGTGATGTTCACGACGATTTTAAACATGCTTACATTACCTCTAAAAAGGAGGACATTACCATTGTAAACAGTCCAGTGGGTTTGCCTGGAAGGGTTATTAAGAACGATTTTACAGAACGGGTAATGAAAGGTGAAACCATTCCGTTTAAATGTTCCTATCATTGCCTGCGTACCTGTAATCCGCGAACAGCTCCCTATTGCATTGGCAAAGTGTTAGGAGATGCTTCAAAAGGAAAATTGCTCAACTCATTTGTGTTTGCTGGTGCTAATGCTTACCGATGTACTGAAATTGTTTCGGTAAAAACTTTGGTCAATCAGTTGAAAGAAGAATTAATTGAGGCATTATAGGAGTTGCTTTGGAAATAGGATAAGTACGTTACAATTATTGGGATCACCCATCAATTGTTATTTTAAATTGTCACTGTCCTCAGTGGTATCATCATTAAACCGTTCCATTAATTCCTCTAAAGTATAGGTACGTTTTGCCTTTTCTTCAGGTGTAAGGTTTTCGTATTCATCCTTTATACGGTTAAAATGGTCCATTTGAGCTTGAATATCATCTTGCTCAAAACCGGCAAAGGTCATTTCGTTGAGGCAATGGGCAATAATTTCCAGTTCGGTAAAGTTTGTAAGCGATTTTTTGTCAATTTCCATGCCCAACCACTCATTCCAAGCTACAAACTCAATGGCCAAAGAGTTGGAATACTCATCATTTCTTTCGGCAGGGTTGGTATAATAGCCCGAAACATCAACATAATGGGTATCATCATAAGTATTGTGCACCCATTTTACAACAATGGTGATTTTGCCGGGTAACGGTTGCATTAACTTTAATTCATTAAATACCCTTTCGTACTCCTCAATAAACTCTTGTTCATCGGGGTACAATTTTAGCAACACCAATTGGATGCTTAGCCAGGAGTTTGATTTTATTAGGGTGGAAAGTGTCATTGTTCTTTAAATATTTGTTTTCTATTATTGTAACCATTTACTTCTACTTCTTGCGTTTTTCCCGCCATAGCACCGTGTTGAGTGGTTGCCCTGAATTTCCTGATAACTGAATTTTTGTCCAGTCCGCCTTCTCTGAAGATATTGCCAATATGCTCGGAAATGTTTCGTTTATTGCTCTTTCGTATAATTCAACTCATTAAAAGGATGTTCAAGTTTTTCTTTGGTGAATTTCATTATACTTTTGCCACTAATTGCTTGAACCCCGAAGGCTCAATATTGTTAATTTACACTAATTATTGCCCCTCAATAGTTTCAAGACTATTGAGCCTGCTTTTGTAATTGTATATTTTTGATTTCTATCTTTAGGATTGTCAGGATTTACATAAGCAACCCAATGACAATTAATAATTGGATCAAGATGCTTTTGTTTGTTTTTTGTATGATTGCTAATTCCTAAATGATTAAAAATATCAATACTTGATTTAGGAGTAGTTACATACTTTAAAATACTAAGTGCTTTAGCTCCAAATTCATTATGAACTAAATTCTTTACTTGGTCACTTACTTGGTCACTTACTTGGTTACTTAATTGAGTACTAAAAACAATTACTTCTTCTATTGTATTAAAAACTAATTCTTTATCTTGGTTACTATCTTCATCACTCACTTTGTTATTTTCGATAACCGAACGAGGCAAAGTCATTCGTAAGTAATTATCTGAGAACTTAAAACAGTCTTTACTATAAGCCTGTAAAATACGAGGCACACCTGACCCCAATTGTTCGACCATATCCAAGTCTTTATAGATACGCATCAGTTCTTTATTTCTGGGTAGTGATAAACCATCGAAGAAATCATTCTGAGTCATACCCTCGAATAAACCACCATACGATGTTATTTCTAACCTATTGGAGAAAATCTCGAACTTGGGAGGAACCTCTCGCGTATAATCATTATGAATAAGGGCATTAATTACGGCCTCACGTAATGCAATAGCATTCCATAAACGGGTTTCTATGCGTTCTTTTGATGTTATTTTTGTAATGGTTTTGTTCTCTAGTTCCAGTTTATCTAACACCGATTTGGTTGCCTTTACAAGTGAACAATAGCCGTATTCGTTACTCTCTATCAAATCTACCCTATCGGTATTGGCATATTTTGCTACTTTAATGGAATTGCCGTTTTCATCGGCAAGCAGGTAGGCTACATAGTTATACTCACCTTTTTTTGTAAGCATCTCAAGGTTTTGGGCAAATTTTTCACCTAGTTTGAGCTTTTTAGCTTCATAGTATATTTTTAATTGCTCAAAACTTAAGTCTTGTTGGTTTGAAACTATTTTACCCAGCGAATTTCGGGTACGTTTTGAGAATAGTTCTTCGATCATGGTAATAGGCATAGGTTCGGCTGCACTTCCTATGCGTATGTAACAGCCCTTTTCGCTCATACCTTTCTTCTTGATATAATAGGGTTTTTCGGCTCCACTGGCTACATTCACTTTAATAATATTTTTGTTCTCAATAGTTTCGTGAATAACATCGAACAAACCCATACACGAGGGGAGTATATTATTTTTCAGACGGTCTTTTATTTTTAGTTGTAAACCATCGGTATCAGAAACCCCAACTGCTTTACCCGTTTTATTAATTCCCATGTACAAAATACCCCCTACCTGTGCATTCAGAAAAGCTACCACTTCCTTTTCCAAATCATCGGTTAGTTCTTGTTTATATTCTATGCGGTTGTTTTCTGTCATATTAAAACTCCATATAAGTGTATTCGAATTAAATTTCATTCAACATAATCCATTTGTCCAATTTATTAACAAAAAGACTAGACATTTTTATCTCTTTGTTTAATCATCATTTGTTATTTTAAATTGTCACCGTCTTCACTGGGTTTTTCATCATCGGTGTATCATAATTATACCGTTCCATAAATTCCTTTTAAGTATAATTAATCACAATTTTCCTTTGAAGTTTTCTCGCCACAATAGGGACAAACCACCCAAAGTTTTTCAAGTTGGCTAAAACATTTTTGGCAAGTTATTACTTTTTCAACTACCGATTTTATAGGAATACTTGTTTTAACGGTAAAAATATCGGGAATCTCTTTCAAGAAACTGGATTCATTTCCTTTTTCGGTTATCAAGAAAAGTTTGTCTTTGGCTCGGGTAATGGCAACATAAAACAACCGCCTTTCTTCTTCCAACAATAAATCGTGGTTGGCTTTTTTAATTACCTGAAAAATCCGATCTTCTAACCAAATATCGGGAAATCCGCCGTTGCCTTCAGTCAAACCAAGAATGAATACCACTTTTGCTTCCAGTCCTTTGGCTGCATGAATGGTTTTTGCTTGAACCCTTATATTTTCGTTTCTGAAGCGAAAAAAATAAGGGGAATACATTTTACTACGTCGATATAGGAACAAAATATCTTCATGTGTCATTCCTTCACTTTGCAATTCTTTCACTTTGTCAATGCAAAATTGAATGTTGTCATCCTCGCTGCCACCCGAATACACCACAATTTTATGCTCCGATTTTTTTGAAGCATGTATTTCCTTATCAACTTTGAATTTGTTGTGTTTAATAACTTCGTTGCTTGCTCCAACAATGTTCTGGGTGCTGCGGTAATTCAAATTCAGTTTTACAACTTTTGAATCGGGAAAGTGTTTTTCAAAATCAACTATGTAGCTCACGTTTGAGCCTCGAAATCCGTAAATGCTTTGCCAGTCATCGCCAACACAAAACAATTGTGTTTCATCGGTCAGTAGAAGCTTAAGTAAATCAACTTGTAAATTGTTTACATCCTGAAATTCATCAACTAGAATGTATTGGTATTTACTTTTGTATTTGTTTGCAATATCGTTTTGGTTTTGGAATAGCGAAGTGCTCCTCGATATTAAATCGTTAAAGTCAAGATATGATTTGTCGATGCAGTAACTATTGTATTTGGCAACAATTTGTATGGCCAGTTCATAGAAATTCCGAACCCTTTCGTGCTGGTCTTTTCGGGCATCTTCCAAAACTTTGTTTAAATCAATGTTCTCAACCTTTATCATATCGGTGATTCGCATTATTTGAGTTACAAAGTCTTTTACGTTTTCGTGATAACCATTAAACTCTTCCTTATATGTGAGCGAAATTGTATTGTGATAGTTTGAAGGTAACCGGTTCTTTACAACCTTATCCAGTGTATGATTGAATAGGGCAGAATCTTTAGTCATGCTCTCATACGTCTTTACTAGGAGCAAATTGCCATTTTGAAATTGTTCTTCCTTATTTTTTGTTGAATAGCTTTTGTCGCTAACATGCTCCAAGTAAAGGTTGGCATCGGGTATGTAAAAATCGGGACGGAAATCAAAACCCTTCACATTTAGCAAAGGTTCGTATTCGTATTTTATGCTATGCCTATAAAACCAATCGGCAATATATTGTTCCGATTTGGAGCGGACTTTTGTACCGTCGAGTGAGGTAAAATACTTACCATCTTTTGGAAGGTAATTGCCTTCGTTTTTATGAATTTTGTCAATAATGTAATCTAAAATATAGCGCTTCAATTGAAGCAAATAATCCGTATTGTTGCATTGTTCAATCAGTAGTTTATGCACTACTTCAAATACTGTTTCGGGGGCAACATTTTTTGAAAGTTCATCTTCTTCGTCTCTTTTTTCGTCACCTATTATTTTGAATTTATTATCAAATTCATTTACGCCATAATTCCGAAGGATGCTGTAGCAAAAGCTGTGAAAGGTTCTAACGGTCAAGCCGTCAATCCATTTGTATTTTTTCTGATGACTAAACCGTTCTTTTTCTCTTTCTATTTTTGAAAAACGTCTATCCAACATTATTTTTTCGTAATATCCGGTGGTATCGGCTGAAATTATTAAACGGTCGAGCATTTCATTGGTGGCATTTTTAGTAAAAGTGATAGCAAGAATGCTAGATGGGCTTACTCCTTTTTCTTCAATCAAGTAGATGATTTTTTGCAAAAGTGTTTTGGTTTTGCCCGAACCGGCTCCCGCCAAAACCAGTATGCGCTTGTCTTCGCTAATAACCCCTTCTTGCTGTTTATCGTTAAGTGAACTTAAATCAGTTTTACTTTCAATCACTTGTTTTTCATTTTAATTGAATCAAAGCATTTTATTCTATTTATTTTCATTTAACCGTTTTGTAGAACGGTTAAGTAATACTTGTGGTTTGTTAAATGTAAAAACATTAAGCAAAATAACAACCACAAAACCAGAAAAACAAAAATGCCCTTAAATACAAACATTTAAGGGCATTTGATGATATTTGTTGTTTCAATTGGCGGAGAGGGCGGGATTATTCGAACTCCTAAAGTCGTCCTCATGAGGGCTTCGCCGTTCGAACCGGTAAGTTATTCCCTCTGGTTCCCGATGAAAAATCAGGACAGGCTATGAAGGTTTCGCTATCGCTCAACCGTTCTCATCCCGCTTAAAGGTTATTGAATATTTACGCAAAAAAGGCTTACCAAATATTGGCAAGCCTTTCATTCTGCGGAGAGGGCGGGATTCGAACCCGCGGTACCGTTACTAGTACAACGGTTTTCGAGACCGTCCCATTCGACCGCTCTGGCACCTCTCCGGTTGGGCAAAGATAACTAATAAAAGGTTATTTCAATAAGTTGATTTTAAAACCTTGTAAATACTGCTAGTTAATAGCTATTGCCCATCAATGCTGTTAATGCATGAAAAAAGTTTCATAATAAGTTTTAATCGTACTATAATAATATTATTTTTAAAAAATATTCAATTTTATTGAAAAACAGCAAAGCATACCGGATAGATTTTAAATATAGGAAAATTTGAAAAAAAGTATAGCCTTAGTTTTCTTTACTTTAGTTTTTTTGATGCCATTTTTGTCAATGGCTCAGGAAAATAAATTGATTGACAGTTTGTTAATAAGTTTGGAAAAAACTTCCAATGATACGGTTAAGGTGGACTTATTGAATGACCTAAGCGAGGCTTACCGTATTGCTAAATCACCGAAAGCTGCGATCTATGCGGAGGAAGCCTTATTACTTTCCCAAAAGATTGATTTTACCCGTGGAATTGCTGATTCACAAAAAATATTAGGCATACAGGCTTTTTACAGAGCTGACTATGCTTCTGCTACCGATTTTTTTGAAAAAGCAATTGTTTTATATCGAAATCTCAAAAGTCAATCGGGAATTTCCGATTGTTATAAAAAAATGGGAATTACAAATGCTTTTCAAGATAATTACTCAAAAGCTATTGAAAATTATGAAATGGCTTTGAAAATTGATGAATTGTTGGATAATAAAAATGGAATAGCGGTTTGTTTGAATGATATTGGCGTAATGTACAATTATCAGGGAAACCATTCCAAATCAATTGAATATCAAAAAAAATCGTTGGAAGTTTGCCGAAATTTGGGAGATAAAAAAGCGATAGCTGCCCGATTGATTAACCTGGGGGCATCGTATGATGAACAAAGCAACTACAGCGATGCCGGTGACTGTTATTTGGAGGCTTTGATTATAAAAAGTGAATTGAAAGATAGTGTGGGTATTTCAATGTGTTATAACAATTTAGGTGAAGTTTATAACCACAAGGGTGATTATGCATTAGCTATTGAATATTATGAAAAATCATTAACTATTGATAAACAACTTGACGATAAAAATGGAATTGCCATTTCATTAATTAATATTGGATCGATTCATTTTAAGCAAAATAGTTTCAATAAGGCTCATAGTTACTTTAACGAATCGTTAGCAATTGCTGAAAAAGCAGGAAATAAGAGAATCAAAGCAAACATTTTAAATACTATTGGTGAGTTAAATATAAAGGAAAAAAAACTGGAAGAGGCAATTAGTAACCTCCAACGGGCAATAGATTTGAGTAATGAAATAGGAGATAAAAGTGAAGTGGCGAAATCGGTTTATAATTTGGGCAATGCATTCATGCTAAAGTGTAACTATTTATTAGCCATTGAACACTACCAGAGAGCATCAATTTTGCATGAGGAATTGGGTGAAAAGAGCAAGGTTGCAGCCGATTATATAAAAATTGGATTGGCTTTTTACGAAATGAATAGCTATGACAAGTCAGTTGAATTTAATTTAAAGGGAATTAATATAGCTAGCGATATTGGTTCGAAAGAAAACGTTAGGTTGGCATCTGAGTTGTTATCAAAAGCTTATGCAAAACAAAATAAGTTTAAGGATGCTTATCAATATGCGGTTTTGTTTAAAATAACCCACGATAGCTTATTTTCTATTGAAAGCCAGAAACAAATAAGTATTGTTGAAAATAGGTTTGAATTAGAACGGAAACAACAGGAAATTGAACTGCAAAGAATAAAATTGGAAAAATTAGCAGTTGAAATTAGACAGCAACATATTAAGCAAAATGCTCTTTTGGGAGGTTTGATAGGTGTTTTGTTAATTGTTTTTCTTATTGTTATTGGATATGTTCGAATTAAAAAAGCAAAAAATATTATTGCCTTACAAATAAAACAAATTGAAGAAACAAACGAGGTGCTTAACCAAACTAATGAGGAGTTAAATGTTACACTTGAAACAAACATTCAGCAAAATGAGGATATTGTTCAGAAAAACAAAGAAATAACCGATAGTATTCATTACGCAAAGTATATTCAGCGGGCAATTTTGCCTAAAAGAGAGCGATTAAGCCAACTATTTCCGAACCATTTTGTATTATATAAGCCCAAAAATATTGTCAGTGGCGATTTTTATTGGATGACTGAAATTGAAGGTAGAATAATTTTAGCTGCCGCTGACTGCACAGGTCATGGTGTGCCAGGGGCATTTATGAGTATGTTAGGAGTATCATTCCTAAATGAAATTGTTAACAAAGATAACATTACTCATCCGGCGATAATTTTAAAGCAGTTGCGAAAAGAAATAATTCACGCTTTGCAACAGGAAGGTGTTATTGGGGAACAACGCGATGGTATGGATGTTGCCCTTTGTTCCTTTGATTTAAAAGTAATGGAGCTCCAATTCTCAGGAGCAAATGCTCCCTTGTACCTTATTCGGTCAAAAAATGAGGAATCAATCAATGGTGCTGATTCTACTGAATTTGGTGACCATATTTTGTATGAAATTAAAGGAGATAAAATGCCTATTGCTTTATATGAAAAGATGGAAAAATTTCAATTGAAGGAATTAAAAATCCATGCAGGTGATTGTATATACCTATTTTCCGACGGTTTTGCCGATCAATTTGGGGGCACTGAAAAAAAGAGGTTTCGATACAAAGCTTTTAAACAATTGCTACTCGAAAATTATTCAAAACCGATGAACGAACAAAAAAGCATCTTAGATTCTGCATTTAAAATCTGGCAAGATGATTTTGAGCAAATTGATGATGTGTTGGTGATGGGGATTTGTATTTAGGTTGAGTTAATCTAATTTGAGATCGTGTTAGATAATTCATCTATTGTTTTCATTCAATAAAAAAAGGTCAACCGTTACTGATTGACCTTTTGTAATTTTTGGCGGAGAAAGAGGGAACTGAAAAAACGCCATAACAGACACATAATCAATATTATAAAAAAGTCAAAAATCAAGTCCTCAGTAAGTCCTTTTTGTGTATTACTCTTGATACGTTTTTCCAATATGCGTCCAAAAGAACTCCAAAACCTCAATGGTAATTATATTTCGTGTTATTTCATTTTCATGAGTTTAATTTCCATTATCTATTTTGTTGCATGAAATAACATTCATTAATGCAATAAATTTGCATTTATGAATGTTATTTCATACAAATATGTTTGTTTATTTTAATGTTTTTAGTTTGATTTTAAAATATTAACGATATATTTGAATGAAAAAGCAGTCAGTAAAAACAAAAAGTAGATTTAATGAATGACGAATCGTACACAGTGTGGCATTCGATGAGTGATGCGGCTTTATCAAAAACCATTGGTGAATTTGTAAAGTACCACCGTGTCAATCAGAACAAAACCCAAGATGAGGTTTCCCGGGCGGCCAACATCAGCCGATCAACCATGAGTTTGTTGGAGCGGGGCGAAACGGTGACCATTTCTACCTTTTTACAGGTGCTTCGAGTGCTTGATCTGCTTTATGTTATGGATGTTTTTAAGGTGAGCCATGAAATCAGCCCTATTGAATACGCCAAATTAGCAAAAAACAAAAGGCAACGGGCTAGTTCCAAAAAAGAAGGTACTCATTTAAAAGATGATATAGGATGGTAGATGTCGCAGAAGTAAAGTTATGGGGCGAATTGGTGGGAGCAGTCCGTTGGAATGAAAATCAGCAATTGGCCAGTTTTCAGTTTGACAAAAAATTCCTATTGAAAGGATGGGATTTGTCCCCCATAAAAATGCCCATCAGGAATGGCGATCGTATTTACCAATTCCCGGAATTACGTATGTCGAAAGAGGAGCAATACAGCACCTTTAAAGGATTGCCGGGCTTATTAGCCGATGCGTTACCTGATAAATACGGAAACCAGTTAATAAATATCTGGCTTGCTCAGATCGGACGTCCGGCCAACAGTATGAATCCGGTGGAGCAGTTATGCTTTATCGGTTCCAGGGGTATGGGTGCGTTGGAGTTTGAACCGGCCCAGCTAAAAGCTGACAAACAGGCTTTTTCAATTGAAATAAAATCTTTGGTGGAAGCCGCACATAACATGCTCTCAAAACGGGAAGGTTTTGAAACCAATCTAAAGGATGATGAGCAAAAAGCAATGAGCGAAATCTTAAAAATTGGGACTTCGGCAGGAGGGGCTAGGCCTAAAGCAGTAATAGCTTATAATCATATTACCGGTGAAGTAAAATCGGGTCAGGCAAAAGCCCCCAAAGGGTTTGAACATTGGCTGATTAAATTGGATGGGGTGAGCGACTCCCAATTCGGTGAAAGCCTCGGATGGGGAAGGGTAGAATATGCTTATTATTTGATGGCGGTTGATTGTGGCATTGATATGATGGAATGCCGGTTGCTTGAAGAAAACAACCGTGCCCACTTCATGACCAAACGATTTGACCGGGAGGGCAATGATACGAGGCACCACATCCAAACATTCTGTGGCATCCAGCATTTCGATTATAATAATCTATTTGGTTACAGTTATGAGCAGTTGTTTCAAACCATGCGGATATTGAAAATGACATATCCTGAAGCAGAAAAGATGTTCCGGCAGATGGTATTTAATGTGATGGCAACCAATAACGATGATCACACTAAGAACTTTTCGTTCCGGTTAAAGCAAAACGGGAAATGGGAACTGGCACCAGCTTATGATATCTGTTACTCTTACGACCCGACCAACGTTTGGGTAAACCAGCATACATTAAGTATAAATGGAAAACACCTTGGGATTTCGAAAGATGATTTATTGACTTTGGCAAAAGCCAACAGTATTAAAAAGGGCGATAAGATAGTGGATGAAATTAAGTCAGTAGTTACTCAATGGCAGCATTATGCAACTAAAGCCGGGCTAAAAAACGATTTATATGAAACAATTAAGACCAACCTGGTTGCCATGAAGTTCTGATTTATGCCGGGACATAAATATTGCCTTAAAAAATAAAAAATAGTTTTATTTAATTTTACGAGCATACACAACCTCAATTTAAATGTTATAAAAATCATGAGAGCTATCAAATTCAAACAGAATGCAGATTATTTTAAGCATGGAGACATTCATGTTCCAAGTCTCTTTTTATCACTATATCATTCTATTCCAAATGCATTTGAATTTGGAGTAAACCTGAATAAAAAAGAATTTATTGATGAAATAATTTTGGAATACAACGTTAGCAAAACGGATATAATTTATAATGAAAGTTTTTTTGTGGATGATGAACCTGTTTCGGATATAGATGCCATAATTATCATAAAAAATGGATTTATGGTGGCTACCGGTCATGCTGACATCACTATTTACTATGATTCTTTAATTGAAATTAATGAACGCCAACAAATTATTGATATAGCAAAAAAATCTATCCGACATGAAGAGAAAAAAAAGTACTTTCACATGGTTTGCCGCGATAATGGCGACATGTATCTAAAAGATTTTGAGATAAAAAGCCACGAAGTTGAACTGGATTCCCATTATAACGATGATTTTTTGGAGATTGATTCATTAATTAAAAATTCACTAAACGATAAAAGCAAAAACGGTATAATACTTTTACACGGACTGTATGGAACAGGTAAAACTTATTATATCAGGCACTTAATAAACACAATTAACCGTAAGTTTATTTATTTCCCATTATACATGATTGATGCTATAAGTTCGCCTGAGTTTTTGCCATTTATTACCGAACATCCGCATTCGGTACTGATTTTGGAAGATTGTGAAAATCTATTGATGCATCGTGAAAAAGGCAATATGAACAACAACGCTCTTTCAAATTTATTAAATCTGGGCGATGGACTTTTGTCCGATGCCCTTTCAGTAAATGTTATTTGTACCTTTAATGCCAACGTGGCCAAAATTGACGAAGCACTGCTGCGCAAAGGCCGGATGCTGGCTCGTTATGAGTTCAGGGAATTATCGAAAGAAAAAACCATAGAGCTAACCCAAAAATTGGGAAAGCAAATGATTGACCCAAAACCAATGACCATTGCTGATATCTATAATCTGGAGAATGTTGATTTTCAGGATAAAACACAGGCCAAAATAGGGTTTTAATCATAAATAACAGAATGTTATATGTCTCAGGGCAAAATTCTTTCCTGGTCTAAATTGCAAGTCCACTGCCCATTTTTATTGCTTGATAAATGAAAGGTTTCGCTATCGCTCAACCGTTCTCATCCCTCTTGCAGTTCGGGTTTTTCATAAAAAAAAAGGTCAACCGTTGCTGATTGACCTTTACTATTTTTGGCGGAGAAAGAGGGATTATTCCGCTTCGCTCCATGAGGGCCTTGCCGTTCGAACCCCGGGGGTCAAATCCCTCTTGCTGTCCTGGTTTTCATTCAATAAAAAAAGGCTTACCGAGTATCAGTAAGCCTTATCTTTGGCGGAGAAAGAGGGATTCGAACCCCCGGTACCTTGCAGTACAACGGTTTTCAAGACCGCCGCATTCGACCGCTCTGCCATTTCTCCGGGGGCAAAAGTAGAATAAATTTTAATTACTGCAAGCAGATGGATCAAAAAAAAATATCATAATTGAATAATTGAATCAATCCTGTTGATTGTCAAAGTTTTAATGATAATTATTTTGGATATTTATCTCAATAATCATTTCCAAAGGTTTAAGGTTTCAAATTCAATAATAATAGTTACTTTGTATAAGGTATTATTGTTATAGATACCTCCATTTTGCATCAATTTTATTTCTTTTCAGATGAACCAAATAAATGAATTGACCCAGTATCTTAAGCAGTTTGTTACTCCCAATAGGTACCAACTTTTTCAGCATATCCTTGAAAACCGAACAAGGTACATTACGGTAGTTCTTGAGAATATTTATCAACCTCAAAATGCCAGTGCCGTAGTGCGTTCCTGCGATTGTTTTGGCATTCAGGATATTCATGCTATTGAAACGGGTAATGATTACATTGTTGATAAAGAAGTAGCTATGGGCGCTGATAAATACTTGACCATTAAAAAATATCATTCTAAAGAATTGATAGTGCTCAATAATTTGAAAAAGCAAGGTTACCGGATTGTGGCTACTACGCCTCATGTCAAGGATTCAACATTAGAGAGTTTCGATTTAAAAAAGGGAAAAGTTGCTTTGTTTTTCGGTACTGAGTTAACTGGGTTAAGCCAAACGGTAATTGATAATGCCGATGAGTACCTAAAAATTCCCATGTATGGTTTTACCGAAAGTTTCAATATTTCTGTCAGTGCTTCCATTATTCTGCACCATTTGAACTTGCAGCTCCGCAATTCCGATATAAACTGGGGACTCACGCCCGAACAAAAGGAATTACTTACTTACCAATGGACAAAAGCATCTATAAAAAAAGTGGACCTAATTTTGAAAAAATATTGTAAAGAGCAAAACTTAAACTTTCAAGAAATTAGTTTGATATAATCAACTTTTCAATAGAGCTTCCCCTTTCACTAGTTATTTGTATAAAATACAATCCCGGTTTCAGTTCCTGAGTCAATAACTTGAATGATTTTTCATCAGTTGATATTTTTTTACACAAAACACCAGTACTGTTGTATAACCGCACTTCAATACCGGAACTTAATTCATTGCTTTCAATAAAAACGAACCCTTTGGCCGGATTAGGATAAACATTCCACTGTTTTTTTAAGGTTTTTTTATCTTTATTCGCCAGTAAATAGTATTCCTGAAGGGATTGGGCTGTATTAGTTAATTCATATAAATTTTTTGCAGCAATTAATGCCCAACTAATCGTTAGGGAATCATTTTTTGCTATGATATATGGACCAGCAGTTAATAAGGTGGCTACATCAAGGGAATCGCCCATGTTTCCTGCATACGGACGCGAATTGTTCATAGTAAACCATTTTTCTTCATTGGTATAATCCCGTACGATATCAATTCCGCCATTTCCTCCTATATCAAGGTCAAATCCATAAGGCAATGTAGTTCCTTGAGTAAGCAAACAAATTCCGGCATACATAGTTTGATTGGAATGAGTGAACGTGTAAAATAAGTTAAGCTCATGGTTATATGCAGCTTCATTTTTTAAAGGGTCAACAATATTCCAATCGGTAAAAATTGACATGAGCAGATTGTTTAAGCTTGTAAACCCATTGTTTGTGATACTATATTCGTGAATAATTGATGATTCCCATATACCCGATTTGTATGCAATTGTTTTTTGTTTTATTGATATTGGAAAATTCACTTCTTCAATGGATTGATAACTGGTATTACCAATCATCTGTTCATTGTCAACCCAAAGGGTATCAATAATTTCAGTAGTATTAAATTCCATTATTTTGAGCAAGGAACTGGCCATATTATCTTTGTCAGTAGCCAAAATTATTCCACCTTCATTAAGCAAATTTTCCTGTCCGTTATAAATAAATCCTTTTCCAATTTTTGCAGCTCGGTTTTGATACCCAATTTTTCCATTGCTAGTAAGCGAGGTAGCAATTTTATTGGGTTCAACATCAATATATGTTTTATTGAAAACACAATTAACTATTTGATAATCTTTATAATTTATGGCTGTATTTACTCCATCGGAATTGGTGGCAACCATTTCAAAAGTGAATTGAACATTTTCGTTTTCTGGCATCTGGTCACTAATTTTAAATACCAAAGCATTTTCCTTATAGTCAACTGCTTGCATGGTTTGTAAAACCCCTGTATTAATTGTATTTTCAATGGGTGTAATATATTCAGAATCGCTGGTAAGCCTTATAACACAACTTGTTACTTGCGCCAAATAATTTATCGCAGAAAATGATACCTGGAGTGTATCGCCATTGAATAAGGTATAGGAGTGGTTTGTAACAAATTCAATATTTTCAATTCTAATTGAGGGAAGGGTATTAATTGAAAGAGCCCTCAAAGCATTTACTCTTCCATAGCCCATTTTGTGATAAAAATATTGATTATCGGCAATGGTATCTACAATATCGGAAGTTATTCGTAGTTGCTCCGCAATTTGAAGGGCATTTAATTCGGGCCGGTAAGCTTTTACCAGTGCTGCAACACCTGCCACCAAAGGTGATGCAAACGATGTGCCATCTCCATTTATGTAAGTATTGTTTTGATAAGTAGACCTAACTTGGTATCCAGGGGCGCAAATATCAACATTTATACTATACGAGGAGCCAGTCCATTTCAAATCATCCCAATCGGTAGCTGCAACGCTTAAAACCCCCTTTAATGATGCCGGATAATAATTTATTTCAGTTTTACTGTTTCCTGCTGCCGCAATTACTACACAGTTTTTATTGTTTACGGCATAATCAATAACATCATCGCCCAATAATGATTTTGTGGTTCCGCCCCAACTGCAATTTATTATTTGGCAACCATGGTCGGCTGCATACACAATTCCTTGGTAGGCGGTACTCATATCACCTTCATCATCCATAACTTTTACAGGGAGCATTTTTGTTTGGTAACCAATTCCTGCAATTCCAGTGGCATTGTTGGTAACCGCCGATGCCAATCCTGCAACAAAGGTACCGTGATGGTTATACTCGCTTTGGGCATTGTTGTCATTTTCACCAAAATCCCAACCCCTGTAATTGTCAATAAATCCATCCATATCGTCATCAATTCCATTAATGGTGTCGTTGTAGTTAAATTTGAAATTTGCCTTCAAATCTTCGTGATAAAAATCAACACCCGTATCTACAATTCCGATAACTACATTTGTGTCGCCATGAGTAATATCAAAAGCTTCAAATGCTTTTATTAAAGGCAAATAGTATTGCGATCCAATTTGAGGGTCGTTGGGTGTTTCCAAAAGATCTACCTTATAAATTGGTTCCGCATATTCTACTTCGTCCAACTGATTTAATAGGTTAATGGTTTCCATCAGTCTTTTTCCATCTGATATTTCTAGTTCGTAAATGCAACTCAAATCATACTTGCTTTTTTGCGTTGAATTTATTTCTTGATGTCCTTTGAACATAGGTTGTAGCTTACTTGTTTTTACACCTAACTGAAGTTCAATTTGCCCTATAATTTTTTGACTCACCATGGTTTTTGAATCAGTAGGAATGACCTTGACAACAATTTTATTGGAATAATAATTAGCATTCTGGGCATATATTATTATGTGCAGCATTATTGTTATTAGTGAAAACAGGAGTATTCTTTTCATCTTTTTTGGTAGCTAACTAGTTGAATGCAGATTTTTTATAGTAAATTGGCATAACGTTTTTACCAAGTGCAAAATTAACTCTTTTTATGGTTTTACAGTAAATTTGAACATAATTGAATTTTAAGTTGTTACCAAAGTCAATATATCAATCAAATCAAGTATAATTGAATAGGTGAACATAAATTAAGGTTCTATTGATTAAATGTTATTTTTTAATGATTATATTTGTCAAAAATGTGATTAACCTCTGAATTGTATGAATTGTATTATAATTGACGACGATCCTCTAAGCAGGAAAATTATCGAAGGTTTTATTGATAAAACAGATTCCTTGAATTTAGTGGGTTCTTATGAAAGCCCTATAACAGCCTTTCAAGCATTTGATGGGGAGGATAACATTGACTTGATATTTTTGGATGTTGAAATGCCTGAAATGTCAGGTTTAGAATTTATCAATACCCTCGATTCTCCTCCCATGGTAATAATTGTTTCAGGGAAAGAAAAATATGCCTTGGAGGCATTTGAGTACGATGTAGTGGATTATTTGCTCAAACCATTGGCGCTTCCCCGATTCTATAAATCAATCAGCAAAGCTCAAAAGCGACATCTCGATAGGGAAAGCATTTCCCGATATCCGGAAGAAATATTTATAAAAAAGAAAAATTCCACTTTAGTTAGACTTCGTTACGACGATATTCTTTGGGTAGAAGCATTGGAAAACTATGTTACAGTAAATACCTTTAAAGAGAAGTTTACCATTCATTTTACCATGAAATCTATCGAGAATAAACTTCCTTTATCAAAATTCAAAAGAATTCATCGCTCGTTTATTGTAAATATTAATAGGATAGAATATATTGAAGATAGCAATGTGGTAATTAAAACAGAATCAGGAACCAAAATATTACCCATTGGCAAGTCGTACCGCGATAACTTAATGGATGACTTGAACCTTATTTCAAAATAAGACCCATTTGTATGGTTTCACAGCGCACCTTATTCTTACAGCATGTAGGACAAACTTCGCCATGCCCAATGGGGCTTGAAGTAGAAAGAGCCAGCGGAATTTATATTTATGATACACAGGGGAAAGAATACATTGACTTAGTTTCAGGTGTTTCAGTGAGCAATGTGGGGCATTGCCATCCAAAAATTGTGGAAGCCATTAAAAATCAGGTCGATAAGTACATGCATTTGATGGTTTATGGTGAGTTTATTCAACAACCACAGGTGAATTTTGCAAAAAAAATTGCCGACAACTTACCAACAACACTTCAAAGTATCTATTTTGTCAATTCAGGCAGTGAAGCCATTGAAGGAGCATTAAAATTAGCCAAACGTTTTACTGGACGCCGACAAATGCTAGCATTTAAAAATGCGTACCATGGAAGTACTCATGGTGCATTGAGTCTTTATGGGGGCAGTGAATTGAATAGTGCGGTGCAACCATTGTTGCCTGAAGTGTTTTTTATGGATTTCAATTCCGTAGAATCCTTGTCCTTAATTACTAATAAAACCGCTTGTGTGGTAATGGAAGTAATTCAGGCTGAAGCTGGAGTTATAATTGGAAATGCTGACTTTTTGAACCAAGTTCGTCATAAATGTAATGAAACTGGAGCTTTATTAATCTTTGATGAGATTCAAACCGGGTTTGGTCGCACAGGAAAGCTTTTTGCTTTTGAACATTTTCAGGTTGTCCCCGACATTCTATGTTTGGCCAAAGGAATGGGAGGCGGAATGCCTATTGGCGCATTCATTGCTTCAAAAGAAATTATGGGAACATTAACCACTAATCCAACATTGGGACATATTACAACCTTTGGCGGACATCCGGTTTCATGTGCTGCTGGTTTAGCTGCTTTAAACCTAATTCTGGAAGAAGAACTTTCATTTAAATCCTTACAAAAAGAGGAGTTATTCCGCAGATTACTAAAACATGAAGCCATTGAAACTATTCGCGGAAAAGGACTTTTATTGGCCGTTGAACTGAAAGCCGGATTCGATAAGGATGCATTTTTTAAACGATGTCTCGAAAAAGGAGTGATTTACGATTATTTTTTATTCAGTCAAACCTCTTTTCGTGTTGCACCGCCACTTACCATAACCTTTGAGGAAATTGAAAAAACTGCGAAGCTTTTACTGGAAGCTATGGATGAGGTGATTTTTAGTACTGGTAAAATATAATTACTTTGATTTCGTTTTTCAGAGATATGATACGTTTAAAATCCTTTTATTTTTTTGTAATTCTATGTGTCTTTTTTTCCTCAATCGTAAAAGGTGAAAATGATAAAGCAGTCCAATTTGCAGATGCAGAAAAAAAAATAGCTAATCTGGCAAGGCAATTAACCGAAGTTCGTTTTAACGATACATTGTTGTTTAGAATAAATTCCCAATTAGTTAGTGAATTTAAATCAACTTTAAACACAGAAGGATCTTTTGATTATGGTTTTGATTCGATTGTAAATGTTGGAAAAGTAGCATCTAACAATGGATTGTTGCGAATATTTACCTGGAACCTGGTAAAGGCTGATGGAACGCACCAGCAGTTTGGATTCATCCAATATCAATTAAAAGATGAGAAACTGGTTTTATTGCATCAATTAAACGATAAATCAGATAGCATTGACAATCCCGGAAGCAAGATTTTATCGGCGGATAATTGGTATGGTGCCATCTACTATCAACTAATTGAGATAACTAATTCAAGGGGAATGGGATATACTTTAATTGGTTGGGATGGTAACGACTTATATACCCATAAAAAAGTAATTGATGTACTATATTTTGATGAAAAAGAAATTCCAAAATTTGGAGCACCTATTTTTCAAGCGGAAAAGATACAAACCAATCGGATTATTTTTGAGTATTCACGAATGGTTTCCATGCTTGTTCGTTGGGATAATGAATACAAAATGATTGTGATGGATCATTTGGCGCCAAACAATTCCATTTATGAAGGAAACTATAAATATTACGGACCCGATTTGTCGTATGATGGACTTAAATACATCAACGATTTGTGGGAATATGTTCCAGCGATTGATTATAAAAAACCAAATAAAAACAAGTATTTCAGACAAAAAAGGTAGTGCATAAAATAGTAACTAAGTGTTTTTTTTTGAACATTATTGCTTAACTTGCCTGTATAAAGCTATTAAATTAATTTATTGTGAGTATTACCCATAACATTCGGTTGATAATAGTTGAAGATGATCCGGTTCAAGCACAGATACTTCATGATAAACTGGTTGAATTGAACGATAAATTCATAATATCGACCTTTAGTAGTGGTGAAGAATTGATTGCCGACTATGAGAAAAATGGGTATCACCCAAAATATCATTATGTAATTCTTGATTATTTTCTACAAACCAATGAAAATAAAGAGGCTCTTAATGGATTAGCCATTATTAAAATAATGGGACAAAAGTTTCCAAAAGTTAATGTCATTCTTTTTTCGGCTTACGAAAATGATGAAAACAGCGATTTTAAGCTAATAAAAGAAGAGCCCAATGTGATTGACTTTATTAAAAAATCGGAATTTGCTTATTCTAGTTTGCAAAATACCATACGTTTTCATTATAGCCATACTATTCTGAATCAAAAGAAAAAAAGGTTTCAATGGGCATTAGCTGTCTTCATTTTAATGGTTATACTTTCATCGCTTCATTTTTTATTTTCTTTTTTTTCCTGACACCGTTAGGTTTCTCTTTTTTAATCAAAAACTTGCAACCTTAACTTATAATTTTATTGATGTCTTAGGAAAACTGTCTTTTTGTCTTTAATAGGATTTTAATTAATGACACGCTGGCAATTTTTTTATGCGGCATACCCTTTGAATAGCGGAGTTTCATTAAAATGTTAACTCTAAAATTTATACGATATGCAAAAAGGAAAAATTGGTGTTACCAGTGAAAACATCTTCCCCATTATTAAGAAATTTTTATATTCCGACCACGAGATTTTTCTACGCGAAATTGTTTCGAATGCCGTTGATGCAACCCACAAAATGTCGGCAGTGGCAGCATCGGGTGAATTTAAAGGCGAATTAGGCGATACCACCGTTCGCATTGCGGTAAATAAAGATGCCAAAACCATTACCATTTCCGATCATGGCGTGGGTATGACCAGCGAAGAGGTTGAAAAATACATCAACCAGATTGCCTTTTCAAGTGCCGGCGATTTCATGGAAAAGTACAAAGACAATATTGATGCAATAATTGGCCACTTTGGGCTGGGTTTCTACTCGTCGTTTATGGTTTCCGAAAAAGTTGAAATCATCACCAAATCGTACAAAGAAGGTGCAAAAGCTGTGAAATGGAGTTGCGACGGTAGTCCCGAGTTCACCATGGAAGAGACTGAAAAGGCAGATTTTGGAACCGATATCATTTTATTTATCGATAAAGACAATGAAGACTTTTTGGAGGATTCAAAAATCAATCAATTGTTAACCAAGTATTGCAAATTCTTACCCGTTCCTATTGCCTTTGGTAAAGAACAGGAATGGAAGGAAAGCAAGATGGAGGATACCGGAAAAGATAAAATCATTAACAATACCAAGCCGGCTTGGACCAAAAAACCGGTTGATTTGAAGGAAGAAGATTATAATGATTTTTACCATGAACTGTACCCAGGGCTTGAAGATCCATTGTTCCACATCCATTTGAATGTTGATTATCCGTTCAACTTGACCGGGATTTTGTACTTCCCCAAAATAAAAAACAACATCGAAATACAGAAAAACAAAATCCAGCTTTATTGCAACCAGGTTTATGTTACCGATAGTGTAGAAGGAATTGTACCTGAATTTTTGACGTTGATGCATGGCGTGCTCGATTCACCCGATATTCCATTGAATGTCTCGCGTAGCTATCTGCAAAGCGATTCGAATGTTAAGAAAATATCGAGCCACATTACTAAAAAAGTAGCCGATCGGTTGGGCGAAATATTCAATGAAAAACGCAAGGAATTCGAAGAAAAATGGGACAGCCTCAAACTGTTCATTGAATACGGAATGTTGAGCGATGAGAAGTTTTACGACCGTGCAAAAGGCTTTCTTTTGCTAAAAAATACCGAGGGAAATTACTTTACCATTGAGGAGTACGAAAAACTGATTAAAGAAAACCAGACCGATAAAAACAAATCGTTGGTTTATTTATATGCCACCAACAAACAAACCCAATTCAGTTACATTGAAGCCGCAAAAGACAAGGGTTACGATGTGCTTTTAATGGACGGTCAATTAGATGTGCATTTGGTTAACCAATTGGAACAGAAATTTGAAAGCTCCCGATTTGTGCGGGTTGATTCCGATGTGGTTAGCAAGTTGATTCCAAAAGAAGAGGATTCTGCCGTTAATTTGTCAACCGATGAACGCAATGAATTGATACATATGTTCAAAGCCGTTACGCCAAAAGAAAATCATTTCTTAATTGAATTTGAAGACTTGGGAGAACAAGCCCGGCCTATGATAATTACACAAAGCGAGTTTATGCGCCGCATGAAAGACATGGGTGGAATGAGCGGCATGAACTTTTATGGCGAAATGCCTGACAGTTACAACCTGGTTGTGAATGCATCGCATCCATTGGTTAAGAAAGTGCTGGCTCAAGAGCAAAAAACGCTGGGCACTAAATTGAAAGCTATCCGTGACGAGAAACTTCCATTAGTGGATGAAAAATCTGCCATTGAGAAAGAAAAATCGGGAAAAAAGGACGAGGAAATTCCACAGGTAACTAAAGACAAATTGGAAGATTTGAATAAGCAGATTACTGAACTTTCAAATAAGGAAAACAATCAGTTGGAAGCTTTTGGAAAAGATAATAAACTCACTAAACAATTGGTTGATTTAGCGTTACTTGCCAACAACATGTTGAAAGGCGAGGATTTGAACCGATTTGTGGCTAGGAGCATTGAATTGATTAAATAGAAGGATAGATTTTAGAAATTAGAGATTAGAAACTGGATATTGGGCGTTGGGTCTGGTATCCGGTTTTTTGTTTTCTAGTTACTGGTAGCTGGTTGCTAATCTCTAACTTTTGGTTTCTGGCTTTTTTACTTCTCTTTATTGCGGTGCATGTTATATTACCATTCTATTACGACTTAGTAGGATGCACCGCTTACTACTTATGCCACTTTACCAAGGGCGTTGCCCTTGGCTTTGTTCTTTCGCCCCGTTGGGGCTTTTCCATCTTCTTAATTCCGTTTTCATTCTTCCAACTTCCAACTTCGGACTTTTGTCTTCCGACTTCCGTCTTCGGACTTCCACTTTCCCATTTTTCGACCATTCTACCATTCCATTTTCCTATCTTTTAAAATCTCGCAGAAAGCGCTGCAAGTTCCCTCTTCCCAGCTTCCGTCTTCGGACTTCTATCTTCCAACCTTTAATCTCACGTCTCACGTCTCACATCTCACATCTCACATCTTTCCCCTACACAAACAACTGCCTGATTTCCGATTTTAGATAACCGATGGCTTTTATAGTCGGATCGTTGCTGTCGTCGTCGAGCATCTTTTCCAGAATCAATTTGCTTAACTGAAGGGCCGGTGCATCGGGTTTAACCCTGATGGCATTCTGGTTGATAGTTTTTATAACGTTTTCTTTGGCATTTTTTGTCAGTTCCCAAGCCCTGTCGCTGATATATAGCTGATGGGCCATGTTGTGTTCAAATTCGGAACGGATGTTCTTCAGCAAGGCGTTTTGCAGTTCCAAGTTGGTCATGTTGGGTTTTTGCGTACGGATGACCAGCGAGTGGGGAGCAATACGTTCCAAAAAGAGTACCATCCGTTCATAAGCCTGAATGCGGATGGGAGTCATTAACTTCTGGGTCCCGATCATCAATTCCACCTTACGGCGTTTGTCCTCGTTTTTTATCATCAGGTATAGCACTAACCAAGCAGTCAATAATACCACTAGGCTGGGAAGCAAGTATTTTATTAGTTCGGAAATCATGGTTTTATTTTTTGTTATTCATGGCCTGTTCCAATTGCAGGCTTTTGAGGCGAAGATAATGATTTAGCGCCTGATTTATCAACTCTTTTTCAGTAACCCCTTCAAAAGTTGCCAACAGCTTGAATTTTTCCATAATAGCATCGTCTACCATCGAAACTTCTTTAATCAAGGGCTCATTCAAAGTTGCCTCGGTATGTTGAATGAAGTCGGTATTTGAAAGCAGGGCCTGTTGGAATTGCTTGGTGTTTTTAGTTTTTTTTGCCATAATTTTTTACGAATTCTTTTGCAAAGTTCATGTAATCGAATGCACCGCGGCTGTTGGGAGCATATTCAAAAATTGATTGTCCAAAAGCAGGCGCCTCCATTAGGGCTATATCCTGTCGAATGTATCCGTTGAACAACTTGTTCTTGAGCATCGAATTTTCGGCAATGCTGGTAATTACTGCTTGCCCGAATTTGGTGCGGTTTTGGTATTTCACAAACAGGATTCCGGCCAATTCCAGTTCTGCATTCATGCGGGTTTTAACCTTTTGGGCCGTCTGCAAAATGCGGTCGAGGCCAATAAAGGCGAAGTTCTCGGCCTGCATGGGCACAATGTAAAAATTGGCCGCCGCCAGCGAATTAATGGACAGTGTTCCCATGCTGGGCGGGCAGTCCATTAAAATAAAGTCGTAGGTATTGGTATTGCTCAACACCTCACGCAGCAGCAATTCCCTTCCCGGCTCATTGTTAATGAGGTATTCAAAATCGAGCAAGTTGCTGGTTGACGGTATAATGCTCATCCCTTCGGCTTCCACAATGCTATCTTGTAACGAACATTTATTGAGCAGCAGTTCGCCAATATGGTGCTTGGCATCGGTAATATGGAGCGAGTGGGTGAGGTTTCCTTGGCTGTCTAAATCGATGAGCAGTACCTTGTATTTCAATTTTTTAAGCGCGGCTCCCAGGTTGAGCACGGAAGTTGTTTTGCCGGTTCCCCCTTTATTGTTGATAACCGATATTACTTTTGCCATAAAATATGGTATGAATGTTTAGGGCTAATTTAGTAAATATTTGGTAAACATGGAAGTAGAAAAAAATGCCTCCTTTAATTCTAAAAGAGGCATTTTTTTCTTTTATATTATTCTATTTCCGCTCATAAACTCTCACATAATCAATGATGAATTTTTGGGAAGTTATCTTTTCATCAATGCCTTTGGCTCCTCCCCAGCCACCACCCATGGCCAGATTTAGAATAATGTTTTGAGGTATATCAAAAGGCCATGAATTTTCTACATCAGTTTTAGTATAAGTAAAATATTGCACACCGTTAAGAAAGATATGTATGTAGGTTGGGGTCCACTCCAGAGTATAAGTGTGAAAAGAATTTTCCATATTAGGAATTGGCACCGATGAGGAAACCTGATTTCCAATTTTAAAATAATATGCCCTGCTATGAACTGATGCATGAGCAATACCTTGATCTTTTAACGTATCCCTTTCAAAAGCCACACTTTCCAAAATATCGATTTCGCCACAATAAGGCCACGAAATTTCGTCAATATATGTATCGCCAAGAGTCCAACCGGCAGCCCAGTTGCCTCTGTTAATGGGAACCTTAGCTTTAAATTCAATTTTTCCATACTTAAAACTTACTTTGCCCCGTGTGGTTAATCTTGCCGAAGTCCATTTTTCACCGTTTGTATTTTTATGGGCTTCAATTATTAAATTACCATCTTCAATACGTGCATTTTCGGGTTTATTATCGGTATAATATTGCGATTCAAAATTACCCCATCCCCAGTCGCCAATGTCAAAAGTCCATTTTGAAGTATCCACTGCTGCACCATCAAATTCATCAGCCCAAACTAAATTCCATTCCGAACCTTCCATATTCTGTGTTAAAAGTTTGGGTGTAGTAATATGCTCTTTTATCAAGGTAAATTTAATCCAGTCAATTTTTACTGGACCGTTGAAATGCACTTTCATTTTGTGAATTCCTTTATTTAAAGGGCTGCCATCAACACTAACCACCGAAAATTCACCAGAGGGATGTACTTCCAAATTGCCTGTGATATTGTAGGTTCTTTCGTCGGTGTTGTTGTAATAATCTTCAACCCAGCAAGCCACAGTAGTGGTTGCATCCGAGGATACTCTTATTTGCGATACGTAGCGGCCAGCAACAGGAATATCAACATCGAGGGCTATGGATCCATTTGAGGTTGCATTTAGGTGCTTTTCGCCCAATTCCAAGGTCACTATGGCTAAATAGTCACTGGTATCGGTGGTGTTTTCAGCTTCGGTCAATATTTCTATTGTTGAACTTTTTTTTGCAGCATCGGCTGATTGTTGATTGCCTCCTGCATTGCACGAGTTAAATATACAAATGGCAGTAAGGCTGCTTAAGAAAAATAAATAGGTGCTTTTCATGTAAAACATTTTAAGTTATTTATAAAAATCAATTAGGTAAATATAAGGACATTAATTAATTCGTAAAAGAGATTTCCTTATCATTCCGTATCTGATATTGGCTTATTTGGAAATAAAAGTTAAGTTTGAATAAATATAAATTGAATATGAAAACGACAATTTTGTTCTTACTTGTAATTGCAGTTACCGGTTGTGTAAAAAAGCAATCAAATTATAATGAGTATCCCATTTCGGCATTACCCATTAAAGATGTGGTGATAAATGACAGTTTCTGGTTGCCAAAAATAAAAACAATCCAGGATTCAACCATTCCGTACTCATTCAATAAATGCAACAGTGAGGGCCGAATGGAAAGTTTCCTGATTGCCGGTGGAAAGAAAGAAGGTAAAGTATGTGGTAAGATGCCTTTTGACGATACCGACCTTTATAAAATAATTGAAGGGGCTTCCTACTCATTAATAAGTAACCCCAATCCGGCACTTGATTATTATCTTGATTCCATTATTTCCATCATAAAAATAGGGCAGGAACCCGATGGCTACCTTACTACATGGTTTACCATCGACCGCCAAAACCCTCCGGCTTCATGGGTTAAACCCTCAAAAAGCCGATGGGAAAATGAAATTTCGAGCCATGAGCTATACAACAGCGGGCATTTATTTGAAGCCGCATCGGCACATTACCTGGCAACCGGCAAAAGGACTTTTCTGGATATAGCCTTACTGAACGCTGATTTGCTGGTTGCTAATTTTGGACCTGAAAAGTTAACTCGGCCTCCTGGGCACCAGATTGTTGAAACCGGATTAATTAAACTATACCAAATTACCAATAAAACCGAGTATTTAGAGCTGGCAAAATATTTTCTCGATGTGCGGGGCGACTCCACAACGCATAACCTTTATGGTGCTTACAACCAGGACCATTTGCCAGTTGTGATGCAAGAGGAAGTGGTTGGCCATGCGGTACGAGGTGTTTATATGTATGCCGGAATGACAGATATAGCGGCCATATACAGCGATACAGCATACCGTAAAGCTGTTAACAAGCTTTGGGACAATATGGTGAATAAAAAAATGTATATAACCGGTGGAATTGGAGCACGGCACGATGGCGAAGCATTTGGCGAAAACTACGAATTGCCCAATTTGACTGCATACAATGAAACTTGTGCCGCTATTGGAAGCGTGTATTGGAACCAACGGCTGTTTCAACTTACGGGCGACTCTAAGTATTATGATATTATTGAACGCACTTTGTATAATGGACTTATTGCCGGTATATCCCTTAATGGAAACAAATTTTTCTATCCCAACCCATTGGAATCGGATGGTAAATACCTTTTTAATATGGGGGCATGTACCCGCCAGTCATGGTTCGATTGCTCGTGCTGCCCAACCAATTTAATCCGTTTTTTACCCTCTATACCTTCACTTATTTATGCCACCAACAAGGATAGTTTGTATGTGAACCTTTTTATATCGAACCAAACCCATGTAGTGATAAATGAAAACAGGGTTGAGGTAAACCAGGAAACCGGATATCCTTGGAATGGGAAAATAAAGATTGCCGTTAATCCCGAAAAACCCACCACGTTTACATTAAAGGTGCGAATCCCCGGATGGGCTCAAAATAAAGCTGTTCCAGGGATTCTTTATGCCTATTTGGATGCTAAAACGGATAAGTTTGTTTTATCGGTTAATGGAAAAGAAATGCTACCCACAGTAACCAAAGGGTTTATTGAAATAACAAAAGAGTGGCATGTAGGTGATAGCGTTGAATTGGATCTACCCATGACTATTCGTAAAGTTATTGCTAATGATATGGTTGCCGACGACAGCAACAAAGTTGCCATTGAATATGGCCCGATAGTTTATTGTGCGGAGGAAATTGACAACCCATCATTTTTACCTATTTCTATTTCAGATAATGCAATCCTGAAAATTGGGGAAAAGACTGTTTTATCGGAAAATATAAATGAAATTGAAGTTAGTACGACTGGCAAGGAACTTAGGTTGGTTCCCTATTATCTGTGGTCGAATAGAGGGATTGGAAAAATGCAGGTTTGGTTTGCGAGATTACATTAGTTCTAACTTATATTATACTTGTGATAACAAGGAAGCAGATGATTAAAATGAATTTAATAATTTGAGGGTAAAAGTGAAATAAGGCCAGTAGAACTGGGAATATACAGTAGTTACGGGCAATATCTCGCATAAATAAACTTCTGAAACAGATTGAATTGAAAGCTATCTATTTATCAGTTTCTATTAATTTTTTAGGCGAACATAATATGAATGGCGTAAATGGACTTAAAAATGATAAAATTTGACTGAAATATAAAAACAGGAAATCAATGACTAAATATTGCGTTGGCCAGAAAACTTACGGATCGACTATGAGAAATGTAGTTTTAATAATAATATCACTAGTGTTAATAATCAGCTGTGAAAGTGAAGAAAAACTAAGTATTGATAATTCATTTATTATAGATTGTTCAGGCTCTAGTTCTATTATTAAAGAGTTAAATATTACTTATTGCTCGCCTGCACCATTTAATCAAGAATATATTTTAGATATTAGTGACATTGGAAAACTCTCGTTTAAAAGTAATAATCAAATTGACACTTTAACAGGTAAAGGCATGAAGGGTATTAGTATTGATTATTTAACAACCTCAATTGATATCGCTGTCAAAGAAATTGAAGATACTTTATATGTGTGTGGAAAAAAGATTAATGATACAATGGATTGTATTGTTTATTATAATACGCAGTATGACTATGATTGCCAAGATGATAGAGATTTCATAAGAAGTGAACCCGTTCAGTATGCTTTAGCTTTTAATGATGGAGATATACTTTCTGACAAAATAGTATGGGCACAAGTAGGAATGCTGTTAAAATCCCACTGACGTATTTAGCATATTTTGACAATTCGTTTTGGAACATAGGTGACATTTTTGAAAAAAAAATAAAGCATGGCTTATGGAATAATCAAGGAAAGAAATTGCTGTGTTTTAGATATCTAAATTCACAATTAAATAATTATAAATATTTTTGGATTGAAATGGAAGTGGTTGATAATAATACTATTAAATTATATAGATTGTTTTATTAAACAGCCAATATACAGCCCGTAACCCACGGTATTAGGCATGGCAGTTACAAGTTTTTATTTGTAATTCGGAACTTTTTGTTAAACCTAAATTTCTAAAATAAAAGATGCATCTGTCAGGTAAAATGCTTATCTTTAGTTCGTTACAACAAAAACAGACATACACCCAACAGATGCAGAACAAAGATA
>JBAYKX010000002.1:0-178283 GCA_041664345.1 Salinivirgaceae bacterium | reverse complement strand
TTCATCATTAGGCTGTAAACGATGTTGTGCTACAAGATGTCAAAGAACTGTAAACGATGTGGTGCTACACTTTTAATATAGAAATTTGTAAACGATGTTGTGCTATATAATATCTAATCTCTAGTTTCTAAATTCTAATCTCTAATTTCTAATTGTTAATTGCTAATTGTTAATTGTTAATTGTTAATTGTTAATTGTTAATTGTTAATTGTTAATTGCTAATTGTTAATTATCAAATGGTTAAATCCTTTTCTTTTTTCAATTCCACCCCTACTTTATAAACTTGCGCTATAATATATAAACCAATTGCTACCCATAAAAAGTTAATAATTTGATTATCAAAGGCTGGCGTAATTACCATTTTATTAATACTAAATGGCTTCATAGAATAGATTTTAATTGTACTAGCTAATGCCCCAAGAATAAAAATTAGAATTGAAAATTTTGCTGTGAATTCTAATCGTTTGCTTATTTCATCAGTGAATGGAGTTACTTGTGTTGTTGCTCTCTTTAAATAATCGAACAAACGCCATAATTGATAATTATAAACAAGAGTTATCAATACAATACATGCAACAAAAACAAAAACATAAAATCCATGCCATGAGGAATTCATAACCAATGATGGGTTTCCAGCAATAGTATCAAAATAAACAGCACCTTCATTAACTTTAGAACCAGAAACTAGCGAAGTGGATTCCACCATCAGGTTAAATTTTCCAAGATAAGCCGTAGATAATACTTTTATTGGCTTAATAAAATTGATAACTGTAAAACCAATAATTCCAAATCCGATAATCAGATTCAAATGATATGTCCATTTAAAAAGATAACTCAGTGTTTTAATTAACAGTTTTTCATTCATAGTCAATAAATTTGTTTGACAAAGAAAATCATTATTTTATTAATAAACAACTTTTATTTATTGTTTTTCGATAATTATTTATTGTTTTACAAATTTTATTATAAAAATATGTAACTGTTTATTTCAACAAAGTGGAAACAAAAAAAACCATCCGTGGGGATGGTTTAGTTTCTTATTTCAACCTAAATAGTATTATTTTACTTTTTTGCAAACTGCTTCAAATGCAAGTGGATGGTTCATTGCCAAATCGGCAAGAACTTTACGATTTAAACCCACATTGGCTTTGTTCAATTTACCAATAAACTCGGAGTATGACATTCCATGAAGGCGAACCCCAGCATTAATACGCTGTATCCAAAGTCCTCTGAAATTACGTTTTTTTGTTTTACGGTCACGGTATGCATGTTGCAATCCTTTTTCAAAGGTATTCTTTGCAACAGTCCAAACATTTGCTCTTGATCCAAAGTTACCTCTGGTCTGCTTTAATACTTTTTTCCTTCTCGCTCTTGATGCTACAGCATTTACTGATCTTGGCATATTCTTTACTTTTTATGGACTGGTTAGCGTTCCTCACCATTAGGAATCTTTTTTCGGCTAATTCAATCCTGGTTAAACAATTATAATACTACCTCATCGCTAAACAAAGCTTGATGTTTTTTACATCGGCTTTATCAACGGTAGTAAAATAGGTTAAATTACGTTTGCGTTTAGTAGATTTCTTAGTCAAAATGTGACTTTTGAAAGCATGTTTTCTTTTAATCTTTCCGGATCCGGTCAACACAAAACGCTTCTTAGCTCCGGAATTAGTTTTCATTTTAGGCATAATTGCTCAATTTAATCCAACAATTTATTTTTTCTTTTTAGGTGAAATAAGCATTATCATTCTTTTTCCTTCCAATTTAGGCATTTGCTCTACTTTACCTTGATCTTCTATTTCTGTGGCAAGCCTCAATAATAGAATCTCACCTTGTTCTTTAAATAAAATTGATCTGCCTTTAAAGAACACATAGACTTTAAGTTTTGCTCCTTCATCGAGGAATTTTAATGCATGATTCTTTTTGAAATTAAAATCATGCTCATCGGTATTTGGTCCAAACCGGATTTCCTTTATTATTACTTTGGAAGCTTTGGCCTTTATTTCCTTTTGTTTTTTCTTTTGCTCGTAAAGAAATTTACTATAATCAATTACCTTACAAACAGGAGGATCAGCGGTAGGTGAAATCTCTACCAAATCAAGCACCTGTGCTTCAGCTATTTTCAAAGCTTCTCTAACTGTATAAACGCCAGGGTTTTCAATATTATCACCCACTAAACGGATCTGGGGTACCCTAATTTCTTCATTAATTCTGAACGCCGATTTCTCTTCTTTTGGTTGAAATCCGCGTCTCGGGGTCTTTGGTCCTACTATGGCTTGGTCCTCCTAATTTAAATTAATACTTAATTAATAGTTCTACTTCTTTCTGTATCATTGATGCAAAATCTTCAAGGCTCATCATGCCTTTATCTCCATCGCCTTGTTTTCTAACCGAAACTGAATTGGATTCCATTTCCTTTTCACCAACAATAAGCAAATAAGGAATACGTTTTAATTCATTGTCACGTATCTTTCTGCCAATCTTTTCGTTTCGGTCGTCAATTGCGGTGCGAATATCGGAATTATTTAGAATATCTGAAACTTTTTTGGCAAAATCGTTATATTTTTCACTGATAGGTAAAATTACTGCTTGTTCAGGCGTTAACCACAATGGGAACTTTCCACCAGTATGCTCAATCAGAACCGCTACAAAACGTTCCATGGAACCAAAAGGTGCCCTGTGAATCATTACCGGACGATACCTTTTATCATCGTTTCCAATGTATTCCAATTCAAAACGTTCAGGCAAATTATAATCAACCTGAATGGTTCCTAATTGCCATTTGCGGCCAATGGCATCGCGAACCATAAAATCCAGTTTTGGGCCATAGAATGCTGCTTCACCAAGCACCACTGTTGTTTCAAGTCCTTTTTCGTTACAAGCTTCAATGATGGATTGTTCTGCTTTTTGCCAGTTTTCATCGCTACCGATATATTTTTCCCGGTTGTTTGGATCACGCAACGAAATTTGAGCTGTATATTCATTGAATTCCAATGTTTTGAAAATGTACAGAACAATATCAATTACTTTGATAAACTCTTCTTTCAATTGATCGGGACGGCAAAAAATGTGCGCATCATCTTGGGTAAATCCTCTAACACGGGTTAAACCATGCAATTCACCGCTTTGTTCGTATCGATAAACAGTACCAAATTCGGCAAACCGGATGGGAAGATCTTTGTACGACCGTGGTTTTACTTTATAAATCTCGCAATGATGCGGACAATTCATGGGTTTTAATAGAAACTCCTCCCCTTCGGCTGGTGTGTGAATGGGCTGGAATGAATCGGCTCCGTATTTTGCATAGTGACCCGAAGTCACATAAAGTTCCTTTTGCCCGATATGAGGAGTAATTACCGGTAAATAACCATAGGTGCGTTGCACTCTTTTCAGGAAATTTTCAAGACGTTCACGCAATATGGCTCCTTTGGGTAACCATAAGGGCAATCCTTGACCCACCCTTGCTGAAAAGGCAAATAATTCCAGTTCTTTTCCTAATTTGCGGTGATCGCGTTTTTTGGCTTCTTCAAGTAAAACCAAATAATCATCGAGCATTGATTTTTTTGGAAAAGTAATGCCATAAATCCGGGTCAATTGTTTGCGTTTTTCATCGCCTCGCCAGTATGCACCGGCAATGCTTAATATTTTGACCGCTTTAATAAATTCGGTATTTGGCAAATGAGGACCACGACACAAATCGGTAAAATTACCTTGTTTGTAAAAGCTGATGGTCCCGTCTTCCAAATCGTTGATTAACTCAACTTTATAGGTTTCATTTATGCCACCAAAATAATCCAATGCTTGACTTTTCGAAACTTCGGATCGGTTATAATCCACCTTGCGTGAAGCCAGTTCCTGCATTTTTGTTTCTATGATACTGAAATCGCTGTCGGTAATTGTTTTGTTGTCGCCCAAATCAACGTCGTAATAAAATCCATTTTCAATGGCCGGGCCGATGCCAATTTTACTCCGGGATACAATTCCTGTAAAGCCTCTGCCATTAAGTGAGCCGACGAATGCCAAAAGGCATGTTTGCCCTCCTCGTCATCCCATTTGTGCAATTTAATGCTGGCATCGTGCTCAATAGAGCGGGTTAAATCCAAAACATCCCCATTAACGGCAATTGACAATACTTCTTTTGCCAGCCTAGGACTGATGCTTTGGGCAATATCCATTCCGTTGATTCCTTTTGGGAATTCCCGTACACTATTATCGGGAAACGTTATTTTTATCATGATGCGGAAAAATTATCTTTTAAACAAGTTTGCAAAATTAGAATTAATGTTTGATAATAACAGATTTGCGAAATAAAAAAAATAACTATCCGTTTAGTTTTGTCAATCGTTCGGCCAACGTTTCAACCTGGTTTTCAAATTCTTTTCTTATTTTGATGTATTTTTGCTTCAATTGATCATTTTTACTTTTTTTTGCATCATTTATTTGCTGTATTAATACTTCCTTCATGCTAACCGAGTCGGAAATAATAGCAGCCAGTTCATCTTGGCTTTTTTCGGGGAACAGGAAATTGTAGGTAAAACACTCCACTACCAATTCCGAGGTTACGTAGTTTATGTCTTTTTTTAAGTTTCTAATGTTTGCCATGTTAGTTATGTTTATAAGGATTTTAAGTTTCATCGTGGAAAAACAGTTTGTAGTACCTCAACCCTTTTAAGTTATCGTAACCTTTTTCAATAAAATCGGGGTTGGAATGCACATAAATATGGAAGTTCTTGTCGAGTTTGATGATGCTCCTGAAAAATTTCTTTCCTTTTTTTAGGGCGTTTTCCGATATTTCGAATTGGTCAACCGGCGATAAATCGCGTTTCATTTCAAACTCTTGCTTGAATTCATCGAATGCCTCACCAATTTTCTCATCATTAATTACTTGTTTTTTAAAATCCTCGCTATCAAACTGGTCGTGTTTGTTTAGGTATTCTTCAGTGCGTTTAATGAATGATACCTGTTCCTGCTTTTCAACGTTGTTTTGGTTGGTCAATATCTGATCGGAGAATCCTTTACACAAATCGAGCAACTGGTTGGTCTGGTAAAACTCATTTTCGCGGGGCGAAATATTCAAAAATTCATCGCGCCAATACAATGCCTCCCCTGAACGGTTGGTAGAATCGATAATGGAAACTTTATAGCCAAATTCTTTTTCGGTATTAAAAATGAGACATCCTTTATCGAGTTTTTTGATGTTGATTCCATTTTCGTAATCCACTTCAAAATTTTCATTTTTCTGAAAAACCCGGATGTAGGTATCTTTGGTTTCCGATTTAAATAGTCCAATGCCATCAACCACCTCATCATCAATGGTAATATCGGAAAACCGGACTACATAAAACTCCCCGGTTTTTATTTTTGGATGGTTCGATTTATTATATAAGTGTTGAGCTAAGTTTACCGATTGGTTATAAAAATTGTCGGGATCGTCGAAAATCTGACGGGCAAAGTTAAAGACCTCATTCAATTGGAGGTCGGAATCGTGGGTAAAACTGTAAAAATAATCGGCTTTAAATTGAGATAGAAAATACTGCTTCAAGATATCTTCTACCGTATGATCAGTAATCTTCATCTCGGCTTTCGACAGTTTAATACCCGCTTCTTCAGGACGGCTGCCAATGCTATGAACCACCATTTGGGTTAAACTTACATCGGAAAAATTGAACATGGTTTAATTTAAATAATGAAATACAAAATTACAGTTTTTTAATGATTTAAAATGAATACCTGTTGATAGGTTCACCATGAATTACTTATTGCTAAAACATGAGACAATGATTCTGTTACTTCCTCAGTTTTTTTATCTCATCCTGCAACTGGGCAATTAAGGCATCCTTTTCAACTTCTTTAGTTATATCAATTTGAACTCCCAAAATTCCGGTTTCCTCCAAATAGTCAATAAAGAAAGGATATTTAGTAGTATCAAGGGTAAAACCAGAGTTATTGATGGTTTCTTGATGTATTTCGTGGAAAAGCTCCCCTGACTTAATAATTTTTTGCTCGGCATCCCATTGTTTTTTTGCTTCAGCATGGTCAGGAATAAAATCGAAATCGTTTTTCCCAATCAAATCTTCCATTTTGGCATTATGCACCGTAAGAACCTTTTTATTTACTATTAGCATCCTTCCTTCGTGATCTTTCAAGAATACTTTTAATGGAATGTAATCTAAAATTTTTAATAACGCAATTCGGTGTTTTTCAACAGATTGAATCATTTTTTTTGTTTTCACCTGTTCTTCTTCCCGTAACCGTTCAACCTCCTCTTGAGTAGCTTGCAGTTCCTCAAGGTTTTGTCTCATCTCTTCTTCTTGGGCAGCTAGCTCTTCCGACTGCTGTTTCGATTGCTGCAACAGCTTATTGGTTCTATTTCCAACTTTAGCATTCGATAGAGTAGAGGCAATGTTCTCTCCAATTTTTTCAACAAACTCTATTTGATAGGTTTCAAATTTATTGAATGATACCAATTCAATAACGGCATACACTTCATCATTAAGTATTGCTGGTACCAATAATATAGAACGTGGGTTTGATTCCCCAAGTCCCGAAGTTACGTGTACGTAATCCTCCGGTACCTCTTCCATATAAATGGTCAATTTTTCATAAGCACATCGACCTACCAGGTTTTCTCCTATTTTGAATTTACTTTCCATCAGCTTTTGCCGGTTGTAAGCAATGGCTCCGGTAAGCTCAAAAACAACTTCATCCGCATCATCATCGTTCTTAATAAAAAGTCCCCCTTGAATGGCTCCAATATAATCAACCATCTGGCTCATTATGCTAAATGAAAGTTGACTAATTTCCTGATTGTGCTGCCTTAGAATTTCGCCAAATTTTGCCTGACCCTGAGTAGCCCAATTGTGTTTTTCGTCTTCAATTTTGCGCTTTTTATCTTCTTCTTCAGCTAAAATGAGGCTTTGTCTCATTTCGAGTAATGAATTTCCAAGAAGGTCGTTCTCGCCAGAATTTTGATACTCTGCATTCAGGTTTCCTTTTCCAATGGTTTTTGCAAAATCAGCCGTTCTATTCAATCCATCAATCAAAAGATTCACTGATTCGGCCATTTCTTCAATTTCATCGCCTGAATGAATTTCAAGTTTTTCTGACTCATTAATATTGCCTTGCGAAAGTTGCCTCAATACTTTTGTGGTAGCTTTTAAAGGGTTTGAAATATTTCTGGATATAAAATAAATTATAATACTTAACAATACAATTCCAAACAAGCTAACAATAATAGAAAGCCAAAGAGCTTGTTTAGCTTTCTGCTGGATTGCACTAAAAGGAACACTTACGGCCAACGACCAAGAATTATTTGTCTCACCAATAAGAATAGGAATGTAGGTTATATAACTCTCAGTATTATTAATAAAGTCATTTCCTTTGTATGAAAATTTATTTCCTTGTTGTATATTTTTACTAATAGAATGCTCTATATCTTGTGCAGCATACAATTTACTTAGCGATTCACCTATTTTTGATGGGTCGGGAAAAGCAAGCAAAACACCTTGATTGGAAATTAAATAAACATAACCACCACCAAAAATTTTAATGTTCTTAATCAATTCTTGAAAATAATTTAATTCAATATCTGAACCTACCAAACCCGCAAATTCATAATTTTTAAAAATTGGAACACAAATGCTGGTTTCCAGAATTTTATCGCTGCTAATACCTGAATAAGAAAAGAAATATGGCTCTAACAAGGTTTCTTTCTTTGTGATTTTCATTTTTTGATAATCGCCCTCTTTATTAATTTTGTTACTATCAAAATCAAGTGAGTCACGCTTATATTTAATGCTTCTATTTTTATCGCGGTAATAAGTAAATCTGGCACGTCCTGATTTACCAATAAATTCCGGGTCAATAAATTGCAACTCAGAATTCAACCAAAATGAAACGTATTGCGGATTTGCAGTTATAACATTGCCTAAAACCTTATCGTACAATTCGGTTCGCTGTTCATTTGAAAGATTAAAAAAAGAATTAATCGAATAGGCAACCCCTCTGGCTACATCAAAATTAGTTTCAATTTCGGCTTTTATAATAGATGCATACTTTTCAGCTGATTCATCAGCTATGTTTTGAGCATCAGTTAATGCTGTTTGTCGGGCCTGAATAATAATAAAACTGATAGCACCGCCAAAAATCAAGATGACGGCCGGAATCAGGTAAATAATCATCTTCCGGTGTATCGATAAGCGTATATTCATGATTTATTAAGTTAAGTTTATTTTGCTTTGCTTGTAAATGTAGCAAAAAAATAGGGTTAAGAACAATCGGAAATACCAAATAAAACACTCATATTATATGTGATGCAAGGAACACACCCATATTTTATGTTTCAAGACAATAGCAAGAGTCAACCCTATCCACCCTATAAATATCCGGAATATTTTAATTACGGTTACCGGATTAAAAAGTATTATTTATTCTTATTGGTTTGTTGTTCAAACGGCATTAGGTGAAGAAAATGTCCCATTTTATCGCGCTTGGTTTCCATATAAAAATGATTGTGTTGATTTGCAGGAACTTCTAAATTCACATTTTCGGTTATTTCTATTCCAAAACCTTCAAGTCCAATCCGTTTTATTGGATTGTTGGTTAATAACCTCATTTTACGTACTCCAAGTTGCTTCAGTATTTGGGCTCCTACCCCATAATCGCGTTCATCGCCATTAAAACCTAAGGCAATGTTAGCTTCAACGGTATCCATTCCTTGCTCTTGTAATTTATAGGCTTTAATTTTATTAAACAAACCAATTCCCCTACCTTCCTGGCTCATATAAACTATCACCCCTTTGCCTTCTTTCTCAATCATTTGCATGGCTTTGTGCAATTGCAATCCACAATCGCATCTTAAGGAACCAAAAATATCACCAGTTACACACGACGAATGTACACGAGTTAACACGGGTTCATCAGGCAACCAAGTTCCTTTTATCAGGGCAATATGCTCCTGCTTGGTATTTTTATCCAGAAATGGAATTAAGTTGAAATTACCAAATTCGGTAGGAAGCAGCACCATTTCACCTTGTTCAATCAGGCTTTCCTGACGCAAACGGTAGGTAATCAATGCTTCAATTGAAATAATCTTTAATTGGAATTTTTGTGCAATAACCATCAATTCAGGTAAGCGGGCCATTGTGCCGTCTTCATTCATAATTTCGACCAATACACCCACGGGTTCCAATCCTGCAAGTCGCGCCAAATCAACAACGGCTTCAGTATGTCCGGCTCTTTGAATGACGCCTCGGTCTTTGGCTTTTAAGGGAAATATATGCCCAGGTCTGCCTAAATCATCCGGTTTTGTATTTCTATCTACCAATGCTTTAATGGTTTTGGCTCTATCGTGGGCAGAAATCCCGGTTGTACAACCGTGGCCTATCAAATCAACCGAAACTGTAAATGGTGTGGCATGCAGGGAAGTATTTTTCCCAACCATCAATTCCAATTCCAGCTCGGAACAGCGTTTTTCGGTTAGCGGAGTACAAATAAGGCCTCTGCCGTTGATTGCCATGAAATTGATCATTTCGGGGGTGACCATTTGCGCAGCAGCTACAAAATCACCTTCATTTTCACGCTGTTCATCATCTACCACAATCAACAGCTTTCCACTTTTTATGTCTTCAATGGCTTCTTCAATGGTATTAAACTTGATATCTATAGAGTTATTATCCATCATTGATTGCGAACTTTAAATAGGCTGCAAAAGTAATTAAATTATTGAAAGTTCCTTTATATTATGGCATGTTAAGGGATATGGAATTAGCAACCAATAGGTAAAAAGGTATCTAAAAATTCACCCCCACTGAGAATTTTAAAACCCGATTTTTTGAAGTAGTCCCATTTTCCTGATAAGGAGAAATATTTGCTAAACCATAGTCGTATGAAACACCAAGTATAATCGAATTACTCATAAGTGAAGCTTTCCGTACCCAATTAATACATAATCCTAAACCTAAAAAAGCACGGGATTATCGGAATTATTGCCTTTTATTTTAAAAAATGTCCAAACACATGTAAATTTTGTGTCACAAAATCCAGTCAGCTATGCCCTCTTTGCCCGCTCCCATTTTACGGACTGCTTACCACCAAGAAACCTAAAGAAGCCAAGCCACAAAGCTTTATTGGCTATAAAAAAATAATAGGGTACAAACATAAATCCCCAACTGGTTTTACGCTTTCGGAAAATAAAACCTAATAGCACTATAAAATACAGCAGGATTTGAATGAACCCAATGGATTGATACAATGAGGTATGACTGGAATAGTTCGCCAAAATAATGTTAATTGGAATTATTAATACTAAACTCAATGGTATAATTATCCAACGAAACAACTTGTGCGATATGAACTGCCAACTTAATGTACCGTATTTAAAAATATTTAATAAAGGGAGTAATCGAAAAACCGATTGAAAACTGCCTGCGGCTATCCTTATTTTTCGTTTCATTTCTTCATCTACCGAGGCCGAAGCTTGTTCCAAGGCAAATGCTTCAGGGGTGTAATCAATTTTGTAACCCTGCATGGCAATTTTCAACGATATGGTAAAATCGTCAAGAATGGTATCATTTGGTACGGAAAAAAATAAACTACGCCTTATGGCAAAAAGCTCGCCAGCAGCTCCCATGCAAGAACCCATGTTGGATTCCTGATCCTTAACCCATGATTCATATTTCCAATAGAGACCTTCGCCAGAAGTAGCCGCATTATCTTTTACATCCAATTGAATCCTCTTTTCACCGGCAACACAACCTACCTTTGGATTAGCAAAAGCAGTTACAATAGCAATTACTGTATCTTGACTCAATAAGGTGTTCCCATCAGAAAAAATTACAATTTCGGAATCAACAAATTGCATTCCCCGATTCATGGCATGAACCTTACCATTACGCTGAGGCTCATAAAAGACCGTTACTTCCGGAAAATTTTGCAACAATTCATTGGTTGCATCGGTAGAACCATCGGTTACCCAAATCAAACGAAGTTTATCTTTTGGATAATTCAACTTCAATGAGTTTTCAACTTTTTTTATTACAAACTCCGCTTCATTAAAAGCGGTTACAAAAAGTGTTACGGTTGGGAAATACTCTAATTGGTTGGCATGTTTTTTGGTTTTTTTACCAAACAAACTTATAATAAACAAACTGAATGGATATATCAGGTAGGAATAAAGTATGGAAAACAATAAAAACCAAAATACTATTTCAAGATAAATCATTTAATTGTTAGCAATTTGTATTGATAAAAATCCCTTAACCCGCTAATTATTATTTCATTCTTAAAGTTGTTGGATGCAAATTTAAATGCATTTTCTCCATATTCCATTATTAAATTAGGGTTTTGAAACAGTTTTTCTAAATATTCCATCATTAAAACTGAATTATCGGCAATAACAATTTCATGTAGATTTTGGGCATCAATACCCTCTGCTCCTTTAGTTGTGGTTAAAATACATTTACCCCGTGCCATAGCTTCCACAATTTTAATTCGCATTCCGCTACCCGAAAAAAGTGGAACCACCATTAGCTGGTATTTGTCAATAAATTCGGTTGAATCATCTACTTCACCGGCAAAAACAATTGGAAACTGTTCCAGTTTTTTTACAAAACTAACAGGAGCCTGACGACCGGCAATTATAAATTTCCATTGTGGATATTTTGAATAAAGTGAAATCCAAACATTTTGGATAAACCATAAGAGTCCCTCCTGATTTGGCATCCAATCCAATGAACCAATAAAATAAATAGTGTTCAATTCACTGGGTTGGGTTAATTTGAACTTAGTTGCAACCATTCCTGTTGGGCTCACCTTACAAAAATTTGGCTTTTTTATTTTAAAAAAATCTGCGTCTTTTGCTGAAATTGGAATCAAGATATCTATTTTTTCAGTGATTTTAAGTTCCATCTCTTTTATTCGTGAGGCAAGTAAATTAAAATAATAGCGTTTAATTTTTGATGGCTCTTTAAGAGCCAATCGTTCCCATATTTCATGTTCAACATTGTGCGCCCTATATGAAATTAATGCACTGGAATGCTCTCTTATACTGGCAATATATGAATTAAGATATAGTCCCTCCAATTGAATTATATCAAAAGTTTGGTTACTAAGAATTTGTATTAGTTTATTCTTATATTTTTTAGATTCAAATCGTTGTGCATTGTATGGCATCTTTGAAAACAGCAAAATGAAAATAGCCTTCAAAGGATTTAATTTTGTATTAACTCCTATTTGATGCCAACTAGTTTTGATAGTTAATTCATTGGGCAAATCAGCTATCGAAAAAAAGTGTTTGTGTGTTTGCATGGTTAATACGGTCAATTCATCACTCATTTCAGCAAATCCTTTTATCATATTTAAGGTAGCAATGGCACCACCATCATTAGGTGGATAGGGCATTTTATGACACAAAAACAGTATTTTCACAGTGTAGTTAATCTTTATGTTGCAGCAGGGTTTTCCTCATCCAAATTAACTATTTGAGAGTCTTCGACCCCTTTAGTTTGAGATAATCCATTCACTTTCTTTTTAATTAAAGATAAAATGAATTTTTTAATGGGTTCAATATAGGTATCGGTATTCAAAATTACTGAATCGTGCGCTGCTTTATAGGTAAGAAAAATTCCGATAGGAAAGAGAATAAATGCAGAAATCCACATGCCTAACCAAGCTGGCCATTCCCCAATTTTTGCATATTTTTCGCCCGTAATTGTAATAACATAATAAATTACAAAAAACAACACAGAAACTACAACCGGAAGGCCCATTCCTCCTTTTCGGATGATAGCACCTAAAGGAGCCCCAATAAAAAAAAGCAAAAGACAAGCAAATGATAAGGTGAACTTGCGGTGATATTCAATTTCATGCCTTTTAATCCATTGGGCTTTGTGAGCGAATTCAGTTGATGATGAGGTTACATAAGATTGGGTTCCGCGGGCAAAATTTCGGGCATATTCAAAAACTTGCTTCTTTTTACTAAAAGTAAGGGAATTGAACAAACTATCAATACTTTTTACAGTATCAGTAAAGGTATTATTAGCATACCAAATACTGTCGAGTTTTTCGTTATTTATCCGTTTAAAATAATTACCTTTTTTTAAAACCTGAACAAATGAATTTTCCCTAGTCTTATAATTCAGTGAAAGGGAATCTACGGTTTCCTGTAATTGGCTCAAATTGAGCATTTGATAGTGATTTTTAAACAGGTTTTCATCGGTTCGTTCAAAACCTAATCCCGACATATCAATTAAAATACGTTGCTCCTCAAACCTATCAATCCGCTGAGGATATTCCTTATTATCCCTTTTCCGTTGTTTTTCAATTTCCTCGCTATAGGTTTTTCCCTGATACATAGTAAGTACCAAATATTTATTGTCTTTTGTTACCACCATGGTAGCGGAATCGGCAATAGTAACTATCCGATTCCCTTCAGCCTGTGTATGATCATAGATCAAAATATTATAAAGCATCGAAGTTTTCTTGCTCTTGCGGGAAACTTTAATGGTATATCCTTGCAAGGCATTCGAAAAAACACCTTCTTTAATTGAAATCTCGGGTTTCTGATGTCTAACATCGTAGAGCAATGCTCCCATTTTTAAGTTGGTAAATGGCATTACATTATTGGAAAAATAAAAAGCGCCCACCCCAACAATTGAGATAAATATAATTAAAGGCGCCATAATACGGAATAATGAAATTCCCGCCGATTTAATCGACATCAATTCATTATGCTCGGCAAGATTGCCAAAGGTCATTATGGAACTTAGTAAAACTGATAAGGGCAATGCCAACGGAACTAAACCAGCAGATGCATAGAGTAATAATTCAAAAATTATACTTAAATCCAACCCTTTACCTACCAAATCGTCAATATATTTCCATAAAAATTGCATCAATAGCAAAAATAAGGCTATAAAAAAGGTAAGGACAAAAGGTCCTATATAGGATTGAAGAATAAAGCGATGCAAGCGTTTCACTGCAATTTTCTGTTAGATTAAAAACAAAAAAATTCCTCGTGCTGAGGAATCTACAATATTAACAAAAATGAGCTGATTTAAAAAGTTAAGAACCTAAAATATGTTTCAGTTCTGAAATTTGTGAATCCCACAACTCCTTAGCATAGGCTATTTCATCTGGCTCTGCAAAATCAGTAACAATTAATGCCAAATCGCTGGTTAATTCATCCATATTTATTTTGAATTCAAAATAAGTTTTATCATCGTCATCGTCTAACCAATGAAACCGCGCATACCTGAGCTCTTTTTTATTTATCATTTCAGCTTGCTGTTCCACACCACTCCATTCAAATGTAAAAATCTTACCTTGTACTATCACATTATCAGCAAACCATTCATTAAGGCCGCCAGCAGTGCTTAGCCTATTAAACAGCACTCTATCGGAAGTTTTGAGAGGATATTCTATTTGATACTTTTCTTTGGCCATTATTAACTGTTTTTTTGCAATATATAAAAAAGAATGGAATAAGATTCATTCTTTAAAACTATTTGGTTTTTTTATACAATAAATTTGACAAATATTTGGTTTAATGAATTGATTATCTAATTGATACATCCATCAATATGTTCCAAAATTATTTTTGAAAATATCGGTATATTTTTTATTTAAACAAAATCAATTCCCATGGTTTAAAAACAAAAAAGTAATGAATTCTAATACTATTACTAATTAATTATCAATGCATTATAAAATAATGATGATTCACAGGATATTTTTCATAAGCAATGGTAATTTGATTTAAAATAATTTATTAGATTTGCACCCGCTAAAACATAGCGAGGTAGCTCAGCTGGTTAGAGCGCATGATTCATAATCATGAGGTCGGGAGATCATGCCTCCCTCTCGCTACTGGAAATGAAGCAGTTACAACGAAGTTGTAGCTGCTTTTGTTTTTCTTACATACAATTTACATACAAAAATGGCATTAAAAAACCGCTCCCTAACAAGAGAGCGGCAAATAAAAATCTCAATACTTTCAAGCTTTAAGGAGCCGCTTGAATAGTAACTGAACCAGCATAAACACTGTTTGATAATTCTTTCCCATCTTCAGTAATAAAAGACACAAAAACCTCAACAGTTTCGTTCTGGTAACTCGGAGGTAATTGTATTTGATAACTACCATCAAATCTTGAGGCACCCGTTTTAACCGATATGGCTTCCGCTTTGGCTTCATTGTAAACAAGAATAAAAGCCTTATCAGTCGAATTAGCCTTCCACTCTTCTGAATTGTCAGACCAAGTAACTTGCAAAATACCAGCAAGGTCAGAACCGCCAGCTGCATTTAAGGCCATCGGTAAACTACCTTTAGTAACCAATGCACTTGAATAGTCAATTGCAAAGTCTGGGAACTCTCCAATTACAGCATTGTTGAGGTTGTACGACATAGCACTATTGAACTCTGTCTTTTTAACCGCATAATTCCTGAACCCAATTTTAATATGCTCCTTCATTGGTTGTAAGAACTGCAATACAATTGCAAACTTGGACCGTTGGCCAACTTGACCATCCGTTTTTGGATTGGAAACACTTGCCGGTTTTACCCGCATGTAATTAATTCCTTTCCAGCTGCCACCGACAACATTTCCTACTTTGCCGGCGAAACCGCCTAAAATTCCTTGATTAATTTTACCCATTTTTTCTCGATTTAAATTAAACAAACTTTTTATCTTGGACTTGGCACGGATTTAACACGGCTTTGTCCTTATGAATCAAGATACTTCAAGTATTATGCAAAGGTTGGTTTTAGGGTGCTATTGCATTAGGTTGCATTCCTATTCACTTTAAGAAAAATATTTTGGCAGGAATAATGGTCAAACTGCACTGCATTTATTCCATGATAAGAGTTTTAAAATTTATACTCATGGTGCATCGCACATTTATATTTTTCAAAAGAAAAAAAAGAAAAAAAAGAAAGCTGTCATAATTTGGTGGCATTGGGAAGCTGTCAAGGTTTTTAGCATATTATTTTACACTTCTAAAATTATTACTGTAAAAAAATATGCTAAAACCCAAAGGGCTTGACCTTGAAAGCTGCTTTGGGTTGGCTAGTGGGGTGCCACCTAACTTTGCTGCATTTTTTAATTATTTTTTTTTAAAACTACAAAACTTTAAAAAATCAATTCGATGATACTTTATCATATTCCACTGCATATATAATATACTGGTTCTGTGGGTGGGGTTAAACAGCCTTGAGCTAACGGTGGGAAAAGTGGATGCAATAAGTGAGGTACGAACGGTTTGCGGACACTGTGCGAGCGAGCCGACTGCGAGTGGAGCAAGGGTGGCACAGGTAAAGCCCGAATTAATGAGGGCGACTGTGGCTATTGCTTGCAACAAGGGGCTGGCGGTATTTTTGCTTGCGCGGTGGAAGAAGCAACGGTAACAACTGAGCGAAATGGAATGGGTGCGCCGGATTGAATGAAGTAAATTGGGGTACTTTTTTACTTGCAAATGTGCTACAAAGAATAATTGATTGAGGAAACGGAAATGTAGGAATTATAGGAACCTGACCTAAAAAAAATGTACCCTTTTACGAAATGAAATAGTGCGGAGATTAATGGAATGTAGCGAATGGCGTTACTGTTGCGTGTGGTTGGATTTTTGGACGGCATCCTGAAAGGTGACGTTGAAAAAGACAGTATGGCTAAAACGCAAAAAGTATGACAGCCCCGCAAGCCCGAAGCGACCAGCAGGCTCGCCTAAAATGGGCAATGGAGGGGATTTTTTATTTTGACACAAAGGAACGACTGGCAATATAAAAAAGACCCGGGAATTGCCGTGAGGAAGAGGAAGGAACGCAAAAGGCATGACAAACGACCCCGCTACTGCGGGCATTGTAGCTATATTTTATGCCTTATAGAAAAAATATGATTATAAAATTTGGCTGCAATGGTTTGGCGTGACTTTATGCTGACGACTGATGACGAACACCGATTAACCTTGTGGGTTGTCCAACATTTTTAACTGACAGCCCAAGTTAAATGAAATTAAAATAGAAATTGAATTATGCCTTGGCAGCCATTTGGACTTGTTTATCAGCTAATAATTGATTTACATTTATTGATGGTAACGTGTATTTACCAAATGGACCATTTGCTGTTATTGTAGCAATTATATTTCTAAGGCTATTGATACAAATGTTTAATCCGGATAGATGAAGCAAATTAGATATGTCAATTTCTGTTAATTCTTCTTTTGAATCAAATGAAAAAGCACACACACCTTCTATAAAAAGTTGATAGCCTGGCAAAACATTATCATTATTATTGATACCGATTTTAGTAAATAGTTGCACTAATTCATCAGCCATACCCTGAAAAGCAAAATCAATATCAATAAAGTACTGATTTGTTGTTTCCGGAATATTTATATCCATTTCAGCCTGAGGTTGAATGAAATGATATTCAAGATTAAGTAATAAAAAATTATTTAAAATAAGTGGTGACTTATGTGCTTCCATTTTATGCAGCAGTTTCTTCAGTAATTTGGTCAGAAAAAGAATCACAACACAATTCAGGATTTGAGTAATCAGCTTTTTTATTCATCCACACCCAAAAACCAGCCGGTTGATTCGAAAAATTTTGTAGAGTGTTATTTACGCCATTCGAAGCATAGTTAATAGAATTTGCTTTTACTTTTACATCAAAAGTAATGTCAAAGGCTTTTTGAATTTTTGCCAGTAAAGGAAAATTCATAAGTTTATCACCAGCATACAATTGTGAAATGAAACTAGGAGACTTATCCAATACGGCTGCCAACTCCTTTTTCTTTAGTTTTACACCTGAATGGTACTTTTCTAATTCTTCTAAAAACTTAAATGTTAACATTTGAGCATCATGTTCAAGCTCCTCTTCTTCATTTGAAAAGGTGAAAATATCATCAAACTCCTCTGAAATATTATATTTTTCCTTAAATCTCATAGTCGTAGCCTCCTACTTTATTAATAATGGCAATTTCTTTAGCAGAAAAGTCCTTTTTACGTTCGTGCAATATTGATGTAACAATAATTAGAGTGCCTGTTTCAGTTTTGATTTCTTTGCAATAAATCCTATCATTTTCCTGACCCTTAAAAAATTTCATTGCAGTAACATCCTTACATTTTTCGTTTATATCTTCTTTGTCATATACCTTAGTGTTTTTAAGACCACTGAGAATAATATCAGTTATAAACTTAAACTTCTTTAAGTGACGTTTATCTTGTCTAATGTAATCTAGTATTTCATTTTTGTTTTCCACATCTATATAAATGGCTTTTTTTCCATCTTTTGTAGAAAGCATATGTTCACATTTTCTGATCACAAATATATATGATTAAACGATAACTATAACATTTTGCTATATAAAAATTAAGCTATAGGTTAATTTTTATATTAAAAAATAAAAAATACAGATTAAATTAATAATAAAATATACTTCAAATGTGTAAAAGTATATATATTCAAGTCATAGAGATAACATTGCGAAAACGTAATGCATAAACCATAAACAGGTGCTTTGTAAACATAAATAAATTTTACAAAAACCACAAATTATCTTTCCCAAAATCGGGGATTTCGTTGCCCTCGAAGTGGGGGAACATTTCTGCTACCATTGCGGGGTATTTGATTGTTACGGGTAGGTTTTGTTGCCTTACTGATTTCCAATACATGCGGCTGAATTGGTAAACCTGGTCCAATAGTTCTTTTACGGTACGCATGTCTTTGGCTAATTCCGAATTTGAACATGTTATGGTAATTTTAATTGGAAATGGATAGCCATCAAAATCACTGATTGCTTCTTTGCTATAACGGGTGTTGTTGAAAAGCAAGAATTTATTGTACCCAATGTTTATATAGGTTCCACTTTCGGGCATTAAGCCTTTCCAATTATTATCGAAAGCAACTATATCGTTGGATTCTGTTTTATTGATGGTTACTATAAATACAGGAATATTTAACCCTAGATTTTTTAACCCTTGCTCAATGGGAGCTAATTCTTTTTTGCTCATGTTTTTATAGAAATGGATTATGAGCCTTTTGATTTCTGAATTACTGCTTACATATTCCCTTAATGCCCTGATTATGGAACCGGCTAATTCATCGGTTTGGTCTTTACGGAAGCATTCAAAACGGTTGAATTTGCCATTGTTTTGAAAACTAAATGCCCCACCAATATATTGGACGTCAGTATTTACATGACGAAATGCCCCTACCCCAACAATTAATTCGCTTTTTAATGTACGGTCTAAACGCCAAGGCTCGCCATCCAGTTTTGCCAACATAGCAATAGCTATATTGGGTAAACTAAAATAATATTTTGGATTATTAAGCACCTTAGATGCATCAATTACTTGAGATGTTATTCCTCTTTTTAATAGCAATTCTTTAACCTTATAATAAATCTCATTTTGTTGCATATCGGATTTATCTTTTGAAATAGCACTAATATAAACAGCTATATAACGCACTTCGCTTTTGAAATTACGTTCGCGCATTTGAGTTTCAATTTCAGGAACTGGATTCAATTTATTGGCAAAAGTTATACTAAAACCATGTTCAGTATAATAATATAAGTGTGCAAATTTATACAAACCACTAAACCCATACTCCTTACCTTTAAAATAGCTATCCAATTTTAAAGCTTTTACTTCATCATCTTGATGATAAATAAAAAAGAAATGGGTTGTTGCATAAGGGGGCGTGTCAAAGGGACCATAGGTTTTCATTCCATTTATTGGCACAATATGGTGTTGCTCATTCCCGAAAAGTAATTGATTGCTATTGGAGGAGACGTTACCAATTTTAATATTGCTAACCTCAACCCATTTGGGCATTGTAAACTTTATAATGGATTGGAATTCATTGGATTTTATTAAGTGATTGACAAAATTATCGATTTTTGATTTAAAACGAATGTACCGGTTGCTGCGCTCTGGAGATTCAGTGGCTTGTTTTAAAGCACTTCGTAAATCAAAATTCCATACCGGGAATATTTCATCAAAGTTACGTTTAGCTTCGGTGGATAAATCTTCAAATTTGATGAGTTGATTTTTGTATGTAACCCAATTATAACAAATGGGAGAAATATTAGCCATTAAATCCGCAATGGTAACTTTAAATACTTTCGATTTTCCTGCATACGTAATTAGTAGTTCCGGTTGATTGGTAATGGTTGCGAATTGAATGCGCAAGGTATATTTATCGTGAAAATTGTATTCTGTATTGTTCGATTTTAAGGGTAACCAAACCTCAACATCATCAATGAAATTAGGCTTTACCATGAGATTTTTACCTGCAAAAAAGTTTTGGATTTGATAATTGTAATATCGTTTCAATAGGCTACCCTTAAAAAATGAGTTTTGAATATTAACCGTTTTTTCAACACCCTCTACTATTTTTTGCTCCATTACCGGTTTGCAATTTTTTGTTATAGCCAACCCATTTTCGATGGGTTGTGTTAAAGAGGAATAATAATGGTCTTGCTCTCCAAAGTGTTCAATTACCTCAACAGGTACTACAAATTTTGAAAAGCGGTGTAGCAGTTCCGATTCTTTATCGGTAAAATAAAACGTTAGTTCAGGGTTGGGATGTTCAAACGTTACCAGGTTAAATGTTAAATTTGCCATAAGTAGGTGGTATTAATGAATTATAGCCAGCCTATTATGACACTATTTATAATTCAAATTGTTAATACTTAAAATGTTAAGGCAAATTTAATACTTGAAGGATAGGCTTGTCAAATACACTTATTAACATTATTGATTAGTAAATTTGCAAACAATTAAATATATGATAGTTATCCCGTTGATTACTCATTTATAAAAAGATAATACAGGCAAAACAAAGACAAATAAATAACCCTAATCTCTGCAATTTATTTCTCATAAAAAGGCACTATATCCATTTGAATGAAAGGTTCAAAATGATTATTTCTTATTAATGCTCTCATCGGCTGTTGGTTCGGAAGCATACGCATTACACTTTCTTTTAAAGCTTTATCGGTAACTCCAAAGTTATCCGCCATAAATTTTGCATCTTCACCTTCAAGCTGTAATGCAATTTTTGTTCCCATATTTTCGAAAACAACTGTTGCAAAGTCACGAACGCTTTGAGAGGCTAAAACAAATCCAACCCCATATTTTCTAGCTTCACGTATTAAATCTGTCAGTGTTTGGTCATATGACAATTTATGAGCTTCGTCAATAACTACATAAAGTTTAATTTCTTTGCTTGGTCCTTCTGAAAGCATTTTATTATATACAGATTGCAACACAAAACGAGCTACCGATTTCATTAATTCTGGTGTCGGTAAAGTTGATAGATTTACAATAGAATTTTGATTCAGTATTTCAGAAATTGAAAAGCTGCCATTTCCTGTAATGAAGATATTATTTTCAAATAAAGGTTCAATGCGATACTTTAAATTGCGAACATTTGTACCCTCACTCTGCTCCATGAACTCAAGAATAGACCAAACATCTTGGAATTGTGGTGGTTCGTTATTCCATGTACTTCTATCTGGTACAGTAAAACCCTTTTCCTGATATGCCCTTTTTATTGCATCTTTTAAAACTGGATGCTGAATGTCACCAAGACTAAATATTTGCTTTAAAATACCGGAAACCTGATATACATTATTCATGAAGCTTTGCTTTTCACCAGAGCTACTATTTATTGATAATTCTAGTGGATTAATATCCATGCCAAGTGATGGGTCATATTCATTTGAGCTGGTTACATCCATAAAGCTCTCGCCATTTGAATTCGTTAATATATTAGAAATATATTCACCCTGAAAATCAAGAATTAAGAATGGTATCTCTTGTTTGTTTAATTCAAATAGAAAACTGCTTGTTGTTTGAGATTTACCTGCTCCAGATTTTCCAACTATTAATAAATGTTGATTGGCAAGTTTTTTTGGGAACATAGAGACTGGATTAAATGAAACCTCTTTACCATTATCTACGTTCTTACCCAGTATCAAATTTGGTTTTTCGGAAACGATTGAAGTAACTTTTTCTTCTTTCAAATCTATTACTTTATGCTTTTCCACATCAAATTTTGGCTTGTCAATGGGCGTAATTATAGTATCAGTTTTTTCAGACTTGATTATTTCTGCATCAGGATTGCCAGTTTCAAAGTCCATACTTATTTCATCCTCAATTTCAGTCGGTCTAATCTCTAACAACTCAGAAATTTCTTTATTACCCAGCTCAAAAATCTTGTTCGTTTTGTAGTTTTCAGACGGTTTAGTTATGCCTGCCCAATGAATTATGTACCCGGATTTTTCAAAAACTATCTCAAAATCACCAATATTTATGGATTCAATTAGTTCTTTGAGCTCAGAGGTACCGGAGCAAAAACCATTTCTGATTGCTCTTTCATAATAAAAGCCAATTAATGTGGATAATGATTTATTGGCAATTTGAATATCAATTTTTGGATTTTCTTCATCTGAAATAAATTTTGTTCTAAATGCAGTTTCAGAATTTTCATTTTTCTTGACAATTTCTTCCTTTAAATACAGGCTTTCTGTAATTGAACCTTCACCTGAACGGAATTTTACCTCAATTAAATTAAGATTTAGCTTACCATTTTTAGCAGAAACCAAAATTAAATCACTCCTTTTTACTGTAACCTCTTCTTCAATATTTCTTCTTTTATTCTGTGAAAAAATATCTATATGTGTATCAACCGGAATGAGCACTGCATTATCTAATAAACCTTCCTTTTCTAATGCAAGACGTGTTATAGCTAAGCCAATAATTTCGCGAACATTGTTTGGATTATTAATTAGTTTAAGAGCAAGTTTACCAGAAACGGATTTAATAATATCCAGTATTTTAACTGCTCTAAATGATGAAGTTGGAATATTTATTTTTTTCAATCCATCTTCAATCAGTTTTTCAATTTCATTGAGCCAGCCTGTTGAAACAATTAATCTATGGCCAACACCATCCATAAATTCAGGTGTATAATCAATTAAATAGCTTTTTAGATTTGGGTTGGCATCAGAAGGATTATCAAAATACTCAATACCAAAATTTCTATCTATTGTAAATACCCAATCAGAACATTCATGAATTTGAGAGAGAATATGTTTGTCTTGCTGACTAAGTTCAAGTTGAATAGTAGGTAAATTTGAATTTGATTTGCTCCAGTCAAAATATGAACAACTAAGCCCTAGAAAGCTTTTGCCAATTTGAAACATCAATTTTGAAATATTTGTTTCTGGCAATATTTCAGAAGTATCAGAAGGAACTACTTTCCTTGACCATGTTACTGCATTATTCATAATATTAAATTCTGAACGATACTCTGCTAATAAACCATGTAAGAAAAAGCTGCCAGGAACATTACCTACAGGTCTTGATACCGTTTCAGTAACAAATTGGTCGATGATAATTGTTACATTTGCTTCCCTAAATTTTACATCTATCCACTTTTCCGGATTAACCTTTACTTTTGAAAAGAATAATTTAGGGAACAATGGATTATGACTTGGTTCTAACAATTCTTCGTCAATTTCAAGACGAGTTTCTGTTGAACTGCTATCATTCATTAGATTATCAAAAGCATTACCCATTAATTCATAGCCCAGCGAACCATAAAAAGTAATGTCGTAGCGAAGATTTTTAAAATCCTCCATCTTTTGAATTTCCCTTATTGTATTTAAGAAAAGTAAACCATCACCTGGATTAAGCACATTCAATTTTAATGTTTTAATGTAAGGATGGTGCCTTAAATATCGCCATAAACGGTCAGCGATATTAGATGGAGAAACAGATGAAATATTTCCTAAATCGTCTTTATAACCTAAAGCTTTTGATATTAATGCAACCACTTTTCGAATATCCTTTGTTGTGCTTTTTGGAAAAATACTCCAAAATAAATCTAGTACATCCGTGTTAACGAAAAAACTATCCTTGTTAAATGATACAGCATTTGGAATATTTAGCGGAAGTATCTTCTCAATACCTTCAATATCTATTGCCTTGCGAACCTCTGCCTCTGTCATATCAATCATCTTGCCACTCCAATCAAATAACATCAGTTGATATTGAAGAAGCCATAGCATTTTAAAAGGATGAGTAGGTGCCAATAGTAATAATTCCTCTGCTTCTTCTGCTGAACCGAGTTTTATCAATATTGTGTCTAAACGGTTTAATAAATGCGTATTTAACAACAAATTATTTACTTCAGCATCTGGGGCAGAATTTATAGCATCGCTAATTTTATTTGTCAGTGTTTTAAACGTATCAGCATAATTAATAATCAATTGTTGATAATGACGTAAATCAAGGATTTCAATCACTGCTGCGGCATCAACTGATGTAATGGCATGAAACAGTTCCCTTCTTGATTCCAAGAAAGCATTGAATTCGGATTTAAAAACTGAAAGTTTAATGTTACCAGTTTTAAAATCGCTTTGCTCCAAATAACCTCGATTTATGATAACTACATCCCAAACCCCGCAATTAAAAGGGTCTTGTAAAGTTTTTTGTTCAATGTCGTAAAGCAAATCGTTTAAAGCAATCTGATATGTTTCGCGAGGATTTGTTTTAATGCGGTATAATAGTTTTCTACCTGTTTCCCAGCCTTGGCTTTCAATTTCAATTTCACGCCTGAACCGAAATGTTGCTTTAAAAGTTGCTTCCGCAACATTTCTGATTTTATTATATCGTTTAGTTTCCCCGCCAATTGTATCGGTTTCTTCTCCCCTTAAATAAAAGGGTTCACTTATGTCTTCTGCAATTTTAGCCTTGTTTTCATCCAACGCAACTATACGGATATGCACTAGCCATTCTTCACCTTGTTCAAGTTCCACATCTTTAAATGGGAAGTTAACCTGTTCTGTAGTTCCTTTAGCAGTTTTACGATGAAGTTCATTACTACCATCTGATTCCTCATCTCTTTCAAGAATGATTATAAATTGTGATACTTTAGGAGTTTTCTTTGGATTGGTTTCCCATTTCACTTTCATTTTTGTATTGGTAGTCGCCACTAAATTGTCTCCATCTAAGATTAACTCAGTGGTTAATAATGGATTTCCACCTCTGTCACGAAATGAAGCAAGATATACCTCAATTTGCTCTCCAGCAAGGTCTTTGAATCTCCATTTATCGAAGCTTATTTTTTTTAACCATTCATTTTCCTTTAAAATAGATTCTGTCCAATCGGCAACCTTTACCTGATTGCGGCTGCGAAAATATTCAAGTAAATGTGTTTTAATGTCGTTATGCTTAGGGTCGAGGCCTTTATTTACCAGTACATCAATAGCAAGGAAAATGGTTTTATCAGAATCACTCAGGTTTTCAACACATTCACTGTTTCGTAAAATTCTCATTTGAGCATCTTCTGTTTTAAGATTCAAATCGGGAATAAGGTTGAGATAATGTAGATAACCACCAGCAGTTTCCCAGGTGCATTCATCTTTCTTTAAAGCAAGTAAATACTTTAGTTGATTTTCAATGCGTTGTTTTCGTGCAGCTGAGGAATCAAGTACCGCTTTAATAATTTTCTGTTCAACTTCAGCGAAAGAATTGATTAATGTTTTTTTATGCTCGTTAAAAACACCTGCCAAATCGTAAGCCTCGAAAGTATGAATATCATAGCTATCTTCGGCTGCACCACGAAAACCTTGTGGAATAAATACAACTAAAACACCAAAATTTAACCTATTACGTAATTCGATAAGCCGACCGCTTTCAATTTCAAAGGGGTTTGCTGCTTTTGAAGTAAGCACAAAAGCTTCAACATCTCTTGCTTTAAGCTCATTATCGGAATTGAGTTTATTGCAGGCAAAATTCATAACCGGAGTGGGCAAATAATCTACCCTCATACAATGATTGCGCTGTTTGCCAACTAACTTATTCTTTAAATCGTTAAAAACCGCTTGTGCAATTTCTTCAAAAAATATTTCTTGCGTAATGGTTATCATGGTAAAATTCTTTATTTTCCTGTTAATGCATTGGTTAAAATTTCCTGTGCTTCATCTTCAAGTTTTATTGCTTCTGCCCTTAAATCAAATGCTTTACGGACTAAATCCCCAATTTCTTTAATTTCGCTCTTCTTTGGAATTGGTACAATTATTTGTTCAACCTGCTCTGGTGTCAAATGGTCAATTACTGAACCATGCTTAAATTTTAAGGCCTGATAATAACCATATTCTGTGGTAAGAAACGCAGAAAGATAACCAGAGTCAAAAGAATCTTCTGTTTCAATTCTTATTAAATCATGTGTTCCAACCCAGTCTTCATAATTATTCCATATATAACAAGTTCTTCCTAAAGTGCCTGAACAGGTCATTAATATCCAACCTTTTTTCATTTTATAAGCATCCAAACCACTTGTTTCAGATTTAGAAAGATATGAAACATCATTAGGCCTAATTTTAATTATATCCTTGCCTGCTAGATATGGTATGCCAAATCCTTTACCAACAAAAGTTCTGGTAAATCTGTTTAGATAAAAATCTCTTTTTGCAATACCATTTTTTAAAGTTCTATAATCAGCTGAATTTGTAATAATATTTTTTACCGCACTAAATGCCAAAGGGTTATAAAAATGAGCATCTATTCTATAATCAGAGGTGAATTCAGTAATATTCACTAAACGAATATCAGCTTCATTGGCTGTGTCAATGTTTTCTAATATGGCTTCTTTGAGTGGGGAAAGTTTATTGTATTGAAGAACAAGATGACGAGATTTTTGAATTAACTCATTTGCAATATCACGTTTGTTCAAAGCAGACAAAATCAATTCGTTCATTTTTAAAATTGAATTATCATCAATTTGCGGTGTTTTTAATTCTTCAAGTTGCTTACCACGTACTCTTTTTATTATCGCCCCATAAGCAAGATTTGATAATTCATTAGCCCCATAAGAGCTTGTAAGATAAGTATAGATAAAACCCAAATTGTTTTGCATATCTACATTAATTCTTAAAATATCACTAGTACCAGCAACGCCATCTAGTTCTTTAGTAGCAATTACAATACTTCCAACTGTACCTGCCGCACTCACTAATATTTGGCCCCGTTTTAAAACGTATTGAGATATATTATTAGTCAATTCCTTTGATATAAATCTGGAATTAACAGGAGGTTCAATTTCTGACATTTCTGAAGACGAGATGTAAGGTAACCCGTATTCCTTCGCACAATAATATCTAGTAAATAAGTTAGGTTCATTTATTGAGAATATGAAATTTTTTAATTTTTTAAAACGAATTTCCGTATTAAGTGTTATGGTAGAATCATCAATATAATGTGTTGGGTCAAATCTTAAATCATTTTTTATGACTTTTGATGATTTTATATAAAAGCAAATTTGATTGTTTTCAAACAATTCCAAAACTTTGTTTATCATAACTTATTGCTTTTTTGATTCAAATATAATTCGGCTACTTTAGGTAATTCGTCATCCAAAATCCGACCGGTTGTTTCCACAACTGGTAAAAAGTCTAAAATGGTAGATTCGGCAAAAGGTTTATAAAGTGCTCTGTCAACTATTTCACGGCCTTTTTCGTCTTTTTTATAAATAAAATTTCCTCTTCTATCTTTGCCAACCTTTTTCACATTTGCCATAAAAATATCGTACTGTGCCATCTGTCCACTCATACTTTCCATGAGTTTCTCTTGGTCGCTTTTTCTGCGGAGGATTAATACGCTGGTTTGAGTTCCGGTGCGTGGTAAAAAGGTTTCAACAGGTAAATCAACACTTGCTAATATTTGACAATTTTGCACTATCCAATAGCGCACGGACGCATAACCAGGATTGCTAAGAATACTGTCGGGTAGCACAATGCCACATTTACCAGTACCCGGTTTTAATAAACGAATACAGCGTTCTACAAATAAAACTTCGGGTTCCATGGCATTGCGCAAATTGGATTCCATTTGCCATTTACCATCTTCAGTTTTGCTCCAGCCATGGGCTAAATCATATTGTTCTAGAATTTCACTGCTATCTATTTTAATTTTAGAACCAAAGAGTGGATTTGCCATTACAAAATCCATAGTGCCTAACTGAATTTTCTGTTGCACTTCTTTTGGCCATTGATTGGGGTCTTTTAATGAATTAACTGAGAACAAACCACCACGACCATCGTTGTTCATTATCATGTTCATCTGGGCTGCTTTCACTAAATTAGCGTTAAAATCGGTACCAAAAATATTATAACCAGCTTCGTGGATTTCGTCAAATAATACTTTTTCCTCAACTTCGGTTGGATTTTTTGGATTCTTCCAATTTTGTTTGTGCTTTTGTCTTAACTTTTCGCTTATATAATTAAAAGCAATTACGATAAAACCGCCCGTTCCGCATGCCGGGTCATAAATGCGGTCACCGGGCTTTGGGTCAAGCATTTTTACAGTCATTTTCACCACATTGTGAGGTGTAAAAAATTCACCTTTTGTTCCTTCTAATGTGGGACCCACTATGGTTTCATACGCTACTCCTTTAACATCGACAGAGGAATGGATAAAATCGTATTTTTCCAATTGAGAAACTATGTATGAAACTGTTTCAGCATTAAAAACGATACCTTCTGCTTGTGCTTCGAACAAACCAACAAATTCTTTTCGTTTTTTAACTTCCTTAAATAAACCCTCAACTCGGTCTTTAACTTCTTTCCTACCATCAGCATCATTTCTTTCTTCCAAGCTTCTAATTGCAAAACGAGGACGGCCACCATAGGTTTCATCCTCAATTTTTGCAAATAATAATTTTAAAAACTCCCAAAATATTTGTTCTTTACTACCACCTTGGTTGGCATGAATGTAGTCGTGGCATCTTTTAAATGCATAAAGCAGGTTATTTCCGGTAGCTACCCTAAGCCTTCTTCTATCAGTTGTATAAATTGAGGTTGCATCCTCACCCTTTCGAGGAAAATCATTTACCGGAAAAATATCAGTTTCAAATTTTGATTTCCTTTTTTGAAAGAATAGTGTTTCAATTCCATTTGTCCAACAGCCGAATTCAGCTGTTGGGACATCAACTAACCACTGTTCTAATTCAGTTGCCCCAGCATTCTTATCCGTTGGATTTGCACTTGGACTAGCGGTAAGAATCAAAACATACGGATTTTCTGTTCCAGCAAGCATTAAAGCAAGCTGTGATGTTTTTGCTTTTTGCTTATCCCCATCCCAAATTTTAATTTTTAAGTTAACCTGAATATCAGTAATGGAATAATTGTATTCTTCAACTAAAGTTCGTTCAAAATTTTGCCTAACTTGTTCCTGTTGAGTTTCTTTTACCCAACTGCCCGTAATATAATCTACAATTTTACCATCTGGAATTTCAACTTGGTTGGTGTAGTCAAAACTTGGCTCTTCTGCTGTATTATTTTTATCAGTCATCTTATTATTGTAATTTATTTAGCTAATTCAGGTTCAACTTTAAACCTTGGTTTTATTACTTGAGAATTGGAGGCATCAGAAAGGTCGGTGTAGAAGCCTAATTGACGCAAGCGGTCTTTTAAAGCCAGGTAATTATTATTTAATGCTTTTGCTGTTTCGGGGCTATCAGAACCACCGGGCAATTCATTAATGTAAATTCCGTACCGGTCTTTTAACCATTCCACAAATGAGATAATTGTAATTTGTTGTGTTTTAAATCCCTTTGGGTCTGCACTCACAACTGCCAATTGAACAAGCACTTCCAATAAAAGATTACCTAAAACGTATTTTCTTTGTTTTCCTCTACCCCCTTGTAAAAAACCATCTTCGCGGTTCATATTGCAAAGGCCTGCCATTATTTTTTTATGACGTGCCACTAGGTTTTTCCAGTTTGATTTATCGTTACAAAGAATTTCGACAAATTTATCAAGTGATGGAATATCCATTTTTAAGATGGCTAACACATCTGGGTCGTTCTTTAAATCCTCATCGTTGATAATATCAGCCAACTTGTATCCAAAAAAACCATCGAGACTTGGATTTGAAAGATAGCCTCCAAGCTGCTCTAACGTGGGCGATGAATTCCCTTGAGTTTTAGCAAACTCATTTAATTTTGCAAGTTTGTAATGCGACTTAAAATAATGATACATTTCATTATAATGCTCATCAGTGAATTTTTTTGCTAACGAATCACAAAGTTTATCTTGGCCAAGTGTTAAGTCTACAAAGATTCCTGGTTGAAAATCGCACTTGCAAAGTTTCGAAAAATCATGTTCATTTTGAATGATTTTACAGTGATTGCATCTTAACTTTTGGCTATTTACTAATGAATTTATTTGAGCAAAAGATTTTAAAGCAAATAAGGCTGTATGAAAATTAAAAAGAATTGTGAGATAGCTAAACAATTCTCTTCGAGGAACAGAATCTTTATAAACCAATAATTTAAGGGTATCAAATAAAAACTGTTTTTGATGCGCTTCGCAAATAAATTTATATTCTGGTACTAGGTTCGTATTTAAAGCGGGTCTATCAACACTAAAACCATCTAATAATCTCAATAAGAATTGAGTTTCAATATCTAAACCATCAAATTTAGCATCATCGACCACAAGATTAAATTCACCCAATCTTTTTGTGCCTTCCAACAAATATGCCATCAAGAAATCACCATCGCTAGCAACTGCAGTTCCTTTAAATACATTATAAAGAAAAATACTCACATCCCTGTCCTGACTTCTAATTCTAGGGTCAAGTAATTTGATTGTACTTAAATGCAATGGCTTTAAATTAGAAATTCTTGGTTTACCAACCCGGCCTTTTCCTTCTATCACCGTTGTTGCAAAATCAGATATAATCCAGTTTTTCATTAACCGTTCTCTAACTGGGTCACTAATCCCTTCAAAATGTTGTGTATTTTCCTTAATTATGTCAACCAAACTTTCTGGATACAAAGTATCTTTATTAGTTTTTGCAATAATTTTACCTTTTGTATGAAGTAGAACTAATAGTCTTACAACAGCCTGTTCAAAGTTTAAGTTATTCGCATCAAAAGGCATTGCAGTAAAATACCTAAAAGCCTTTTGTTTTCTATCTAATGCCATATTCTGTTTTTTTAAATTTTATTCAAAACAAGTTTTCCGTTTACTGATTTCTCAAAGGAATATAAATTTGAATCATCCTCGGTAAGAAATACTTTCATTGAGCGTTTAGCTAAAATTCTGCGTTTAAACATTTCAAGGTTGAGGAAAAAGGTTTGAATTTCAATTGATGTTGGAACATATCCCTCCTTTATACGCATTAATATTTCAAATAAGTCAATATTAATTTCAAGTACCGCTTTTTTGTCAACATGCCTGAAAATAATATGGTCAGGAAAAAACTCAATGTAATTTGTTTGGTTTCCAACTTGAGGCAAGGTTATTTCAAAATCGGCTGCTTTAAAACCATAGAAAGCTTTTGTTTGAGATTTTTTAGAACTACTGCTACTAATACATACATTTTCGCTACCAATTACCTCATTATAAATCTTCTCGGACTTACTAATTGCCAAAACAATATTGTTTCTTAATACATTAGCTGAATCACTTCCAGTTTTCAAATAATCCACAAATTCTTTATAATACTTATAAGGTAGAAAAGAATAATGAGTAATATCAAATTGTTCTATTAATAATTCATCATTCCCTTCAAAAAATACTTTACGTTTAATTGAAGTTAAATATGCTTCTGTATTTGAATTTCTTATCAAATCATTATCACTCGTACCTTCCGGTTTATTAAGAAAGAACTCTTCAAGATAACATAAGTCCGGTTTTGAAGAAACTTGATTTTGATTAAATAAACGAGTAATTGATTCAGAATTTGGACTACTGCAATAAAGAAAATTTTCAATTTTAGGAAGTGGCATATCGGCTACATCAATAGTTTTTAAAATTGATACAATTCTATCTTGCTCTATTTTATTAAATGCGGAATTATAATAAAACCTATCCAACAAATTCTTTCCATTATCAATATCTAACTGAATCTGACTGCAAGTATATTTATTAAAAAGAATGAACGAGATTAGGGAACGGATATCACGCATAGTAATATGCTTTTCCTTTTTTAAGTAAATGGCGAGAATTATCTCTTTTATTCGATTCTTTATCATTTTACCAGAAACATCATCATTCATTGAATTAATATTGCTTTTAATATAACATTTGTCAGCATATTCACAGTTATCAGATACACAAGGTTCCCAGAATTTTTGTTGATTGTTTTTATCCAAAATAATTTCTAATAAATTATCCAATATTGAAGTGGAATCATAAACATCCACAATTGCTCTATTATTAAGATTTATAAAAGCAATTATCTCCGGCAAATGGTAGTTTTCAAATTCAAGATAATGGTGTACAAGTTTTCCTAACCAACTATATTCCCTTTTACCTAAAATAAAATCTCTAAGTTTGCCTTCGTTGATAGCAATAATTTTAACAATATTTTCTTTTGGTTCAGTAGCTCCTTCAAATGGTTTAAAGAAGAGTTTTAACAGCTCATCATTTTTCTTTCCATTAAAATCTTGACTTCCATCATATAAAGTTTCAAATTCATAACCATCTAATGTAAAAACACCGCCATTGTCAGTAATTGATTTAAATGATGCTCCTTTCAATTTAGCTTCATTTTCAATTAATTGAATAAATGCAGTTTTACCATCACCTGCATTCCCAGTTAAAACAACAAGTTTCTTTTTACCTTCAAGTACATCTAACTTTAATGCCTTATCAAGTTTGGTAGGAATATAAGTTTTTTCATCCAATCCTCTGGTTAAGCCTGTACTAATTAAACTTTGGGAATAAATTTTAAGAAACTCATCAATGTAAGGATTGTTATTTTTCATTGGTTTATCGATTAAATACAATTGTACTATTATTATTAATAATATGAATTATTCTATTGCTAATAGTAACAAATTGTATTGATTGTAAAAATGAAATTTACTTTTTATAAAACTACAAACAATTTAACAAATAATTATAAGCAATATTCTATAATATAAAAATAGGCTAATAGTAAAAGGGAATTATAGGAAACGTAGGATTTAAACAATTAGTAATTGGCAATGGGCAATTAGTAATTCCTATGAATCCTATGAATGCGAAGTACTATTTTGGGTTTTATGATGATCTAGAATGGTAAATATTAGCCAATACTCTATTAATTTAACTAAAAGTTCCTCTTTCAAATCAAATTTTATTATTGTCAAAGGAATTCTTATAATAACCTGGTAAAGAAGTATCGGAAGTTTGAATATCAAACCCTTTGTCAGTTAATAGCCCCTTTTTTATCGTTGTTTACCAATATTGTATTGTTAATACCTTTATAGACTAAACAAAAACTCTAACGACAAATATATTTCTTTTAAATTTAAATAGTTCTGGCTAATTTTGAATTCAAATCGAGTAGGAGGAAAATAAAATAGTTTTCCTCCTATTTTATTTTCCGACCTCTCACACCACCGTACGTACCGTTCGGTATACGGCGGTTTCCTAATTTACACAACGAACTTTGCCGTAGTAGTCACAGAAAAAGATGTATCCTGCCTGAGTTAGTCGTTCATTGGTAATGCTTCTTTTCAGAATGGGGCTATTAGCTGTGCGCCAGTAACCTTTTCGAGTGTTTGCAAATTCCCATGATTTCTGTTTAGGCAGACCAAGTTTAATTAGGTTTCGGAATTTGGTCTTGATGCGTTTCCATTGTTTCCATATCAGCGACCTTAACCGTCGCCTAAACCATTCATCTGTCCGCTCCAGCAGGCTTTTCATATCCGCCAAACGAAAGTAATTCAGCCAGCCTGTAATATATTGGCGTAAAGCCTCTTTCCTCCGTTCATTTCCCCAGCCGTTGCTCCGCGATGTCAGTTCCTTGATTTTGGCTTTCATCTTCGCTAAGCTCTTGCTGTGCGTGCGGATACGACACCCGTTCTTGTTAAAGTAAAACCCATAGCCCAAAAACTTTACGCCTTTGATGTGCGATACAACTGTCTTCTCCCGGTTCACTTTCAGGAACAGCCCTTCTTCTATGAACTTTGTGATGCTTGCAAGCACCCTTTCGGCTGCCCGCTTGCTCCGACAAAATATCATACAATCATCGGCATACCTTACAAACCCGTGTTCCCGTTTTTCCAGTTCCTTGTCCAGTTCATTAAGCATGACATTGCTTAACAGTGGACTTAGGTTGCCGCCCTGTGGCACTCCCATCGGAGTTTCTTCGTAATTGCCGTTTATCATTACGCCTGCCCGTAGGTATTTATGTATTAACGATATAACCCTGCCGTCTTTTATAGTCCTCGATAGGACTTCTATTAACTTGCTCTGGTTGACTTTGTCGAAGAACTTCTCCAAGTCCATATCTACTACATAATGGTATCCTTCGTTGGCGTAATTTTGGCATTGCCGAACCGCCTGATGGGCACTGCGTTTGGGTCGGAAACCATAACTGTACTCTGAAAACTGCCGCTCGTAAATCGGCGTCAATTGCTGTGTAACCGCTTGCTGGATCACCCTGTCTACTACCGTTGGGATGCCTAACTGCCGTTTCTTCCTGTTTTCTTTGGATATTTCTACCCTCCTTACAGGTTGCGGCTTGTAGCTCCCTTCCTGCAATGCTTTCAGTAATTCTTCCCTGTGGGGTTGCAAGTATGGCAACAATAACTTTGTGTCCATCTTGTCAACCCCTCCACTCCCATCGTTCCGCTTTACTTGTTTGTAGGCTTTGTTCAGGTTCGTTGGCGAGAGGATGTACTCAAGAAGCATTGGCTTATGCTCCGTTGTGTTGGTGTGTCCTTTTTCAGTCATCCATAGGAATGTCTGCCCTCCTCCGTATCCTTCGGGTTCCGCCCTATCTTTCCGTTGGCAGGTGTCTTGCTCCGTTTTCTGCTTTTTATCCATTCGTACAGTAACTTTCATTTGATGCTCACTTCTTAAGATTCGACCCTTCCCCCATCAGCCCGTGGTGTGGTACTTTGGTCTCTGCTGACTCCTGACGACAATTGTTAGCCGTGTTTCATACTCCGTTTCCGCACGTCCGTCAGGTCTCCCGTGGTAAATTTATTCCCTTTCATCCCATGCAACCGCTGCATTTACACTTCAACATCCGGGTAGTTATTGGATTTCGGTTTGTATTGCAACCTCGTCCTGTTGAATATGCCTGATACAGTTCGTGTTCCTCGGTTCGGGATTTTGCCTCAGGCTTCCTTCAGATTCCGCTTCGCAACGGACACCCTTGCTTTTGGCTAATGGTTGGTAACTACCGACCCCCATAAAGGACTTCCACCTTCTAGGTAATAAATATGCACGGCACACAATAAAAAACCAGCAAAATAAACCTTGCTGGTTTTTATTATTTTTCAGGACCTTGGCCTTCAGTTTAAGAACAAAGCAATTTAACAAATTATTTCTTTATAAATTTCTGGATTAAAGTTTCATTGCCATTGGAGATTTTTAAAGTATATACACCTTGGTTAAGAGCACTTACATCAATATTTGATAAATTTAATATCTCTTTGAATACCTGTTTCCCTTCTAGGTTGAAAATGGTTACCAAAGCGTTTTCAAATGAGGATGAAGTGGTAATCATTAATTGATTGTTTACAGGGTTGGGATAAATGGAAAATCCTTTTGATTTACTACCTGAAATAGCCAAAGTTGTTTCAATTAGTTTAGTGACAGTTTCGGTGTTGACAATCATTTCGAATGAAAGAGTAATAGGTACTTCAGACTTTAAAGGGATGCGCATAAAAGCATTTCCCTCGGTCGGAGCATAAGCTGTAGCAAGACCAATGGCATAATTATCAGCATCGATATTAAAAGCTGAAATCATATTATCGTATAGAATTTCTGGATTGCCCAGATTATCGAAGTTTGATTTTACAAATACATTAAGTCCAAATAATGAACCTGTAGATCGGAATACCAAATCAGTGCCTTCTTGTGCAATGGTTACATCGGCTGTATTAATTGTAGCATTCTTCTGCTTGCTATCAGCAGGAAAAGTACTAATCAATTTTGCTGAGTATTGTAAAATTAAAGCTGCGTCGTTGGCTGTTACACTCCCAATTGTATCAACATTGGCTGTGTTAATACGCCAGACTTCCCAGGGGAGTGGATCCGTTGATGGAAGTGCATCTATACCAACTGAATATTGCAAGGCCAAAGCAGCATCATAAGCCTGTACATAGCCATTTACATCGACATCACCATATTTGTAGGTAATAGAAATCGTACCATTCGAAACGGAGTAAACCGTATCGGTATTGTAAAGAAAATTAGAAATTATTGGCGTAGTTGTGCCTTTATCAATAGCTTTAAAGTTGAGTTTAAGAATATCGCCAACTCCTGAAATAGCTGTACTTGACATATAGCTGATATTTAGTTTATCAGGTTCTGTGGTATTTACTGTTATTGAACCTCCTGCTGCAATTGTACCAACAATGGTTGCGCTTTGATATTCGAGTTTTGTATTATCAAAGGAATAGTCAAATTGATAAGCGATAATACTTGAATCAATTCTTAATGTATCAGTAGAAATAGCAATTTCAAAAATTCGACCAACATTATTAATACTTGATAATGATTTAATGGAATAAGAATCTACATTGTAAAGTGTTTTGATTTCTTGTTCATTTAAAGCACGGTTATATATTCTAACTTCATCAATTGCACCGTTAAGTGGATACCAAGTATCACTATATTTACCAAAGAATAAATCTTGTGTGTTTGCCGAACTAAAATTTACGATTTCTGTTTGAACTGTATCCAAAATGCCATTTATATATTTACTGGATGAAGTAGAATTGAACACATATGTAAGTTGTACCCATTCACCAATAGAATAATTAGGATAAGGAGTTTTGTCATCCCAGCCTGCATTTCCACCACCTGCACCTGCCCATGTAGTAAGTTCATTTTGATTACTAAGATATATGCATTCAGTAAAACTTTGATTTGCATCATGGTCTTTGGCAATTATTGCATGGACTCCATTAGCTGAATAATTACCCCAACCATCAAGTCCTTCTCTAGCATCTAACCTAACCCAAACAACAAAAGTAGCTTCAGTTGAAAATTGTAGTGAAGAACTGTTATTCACCTTTATATGTCCTGGATTGCTATAACCATCAAATTTAGCAGCTTGACCAAATTTTCCATTTATAAAACTTACACCGCCAATTATTTCGGTGCCATTATTTCCATTTCCACTTTCGTCATTAGCATTTCCATTAAATGGCCAATAACCAACAAGCCCATCAGTTGGAATTTGCGCAAATATAGAACTACCTGTTAAAACTAATCCACAAAGGATTTGAGAAAATTTTCTTTTCATACATATAAATTTAATTGCCATTAAAACCCTATTAGGCGGTTAATAATATTTGAATATGAAAGCGTGGGTTTTTTGCTTATTTTATCTTTTAATCAAGACTAAAAACAACCGCTTTTATAAAAATTGGATGACATATTATAAAGTTATTAAGCTTCATTCAAACGGGTTTTTGAAAATTCATTATTAGCCATTTAAAGTAATTGACTTTAATTATCATATTGAATAGTATAAATTAATTTTCGTCGCTGGAGTTTAGATATATTCTATTTTGAGAAAAGTAACTTCTATATAAAAAAGGCATATTAAATGTGGACTGAAATAATAATCTCATTGTAAATAATTTTCGTTTAAATTTATTTCTCCTTCAAAAAAAAGTTCCAGATGCTCCACCTCCAGATGCAACTTCATGCGTTTGTTGAAAACGGTTCCAATAACCCGGTTCTGGTAATAAAGGTCAAAGGTTTCGTTTTCAAGGAGCGATAGGTTAAAGAAAAAGTATTGTCTAAGGGTAATCCCTTCAAATTTTTCCAACATCTCACCGGAAGTTTTAATTATTTTTATTTGGAATAATTCCAGATTAACCGGTTGCAGCTCAACACGGACTTCGAAAAATTCCACTTTTTGTTGTTGCCAATAATGACATTCGCCAATAAAAAAGCATCCATCAAAGGTTGTATTATCCATTATTTTATTGAAAGATTGTCCTTTTTTTTGAGTTATTGCAATCATTTCGTTAGCTTCTGTTTGTTTCAAAATTAACCCAACTGAAGCCTAATTACAAGCAATAGCACCCACCATTTATTGGTTAGTGGGTATGGTTTATTGGATTGGAGGTTTGATTGAGTAAATGGAAATTTGGATTATGGAAAGCGAAACGCTCCGCTAAAGCGAGATAGGCTGCCTCGCTATTTTTTTTCTCTCGCAGCAGGTGCTGCTAGTTCCTTATTTGAGCAGAATTTAGGTAAATCCAAATATTGCGATGCGTTGTACCTTTAATACAACTGCTCTAGCAATTGCATTCCTGTCTTCGAGACAGATACTTTAATCTCCTGCCCAGCATTGAGGGTACATTGCATGTTTTTTTTATCAATGCCAATTAAATACTCGCTATTAATGATGTTAGAGTTGTGACATCTTAAAAAAAGCTGTGGATTCAATTTTTCCTGAAACTTTTTCAACGTATAGGAAGAAGTTATTTTTTTTGTATCGTTCAAAATAATATGTGTGTAATTTCCTTCGGCTTGCAAATAGACAATATCGGAATACTTTATAAAAACTACACCATTAAGGGTGGCCACTCCCAATTTTTGAAATTGCTTCAAACTGCTAATGGAGTTCTGAATTTCCACAAATGGATTTATGCTACCTTGTTTATCGGATAAGGATTCTATGACTTTCTGCAGATTTTCTGGATTAATAGGTTTTAATAACAATTGAAGGTTCTCGTTGGGTCGAATGTATGGAACATATTTGTCGTAACCAGTAACAAGTATTACCTTAGGAGTCCTTTTTAGATTTTTCAGGCACTCTAATAAACTGAACCCATCAAAAATGGGCATTTCAATATCCATAAAAACCAAATCAGGGGTCTCTTTCGATATTTGAACAAATCCCTCTTGTGGATTAGAATAACTCCCAATTACTTTTACCTTTGGTATTTGCGATAGATGGATATTCAATAAATCAATAGCCTCAGGTTCATCATCAATGAGAATTGCGGTAAATGGTTGTTCCATAATTTCAATATAAAACACGAATATAATACAATAAAGAATGTAATAGAAAATAATAAATCCAAAAACAAATATCTTGGATATTAGAATTGTGTCATCATTTTTTTATGGAAACTTCCACTCGGGTGCCTAATGGTTCTTCAACTGTATTGCATAAATCTATTATCTCAAAAGTAATTTGATGGCTGTTTTGCTCATTAAATATACGAATGAGTTTACGGATTATATTCAATCCCTTTCCAGTGGAGTGTATTGCATACTCTTTGGCTTTGGTTCGTCCAATACCATTGTCTTGAATAACGATTAGCTGCCTATCTTTTTCAGCGGAAAGTAGAATTTGTAAAAGCCCCTCTCTTTCTTTGTGCATCAAACCATGCTTAATAGCATTCTCTACAAAAATTTGCACTATGAGTTTAGGTACTGTAGTATCCATGTCCACCTTTGGATCCATGACTATTTCATATTCAAATTTATCTTTAAACCGGAACTTTTCCAATTCCAAGTAATCGTTAACAAACTTTATCTCCTCGCTCAACGAGCGGTTAATTAGGTCGTTATCATTCAGCGTATTCCTTATAAGCCCAGAAAGTTTTAAAAGGTATCGATAAGCGGTTGCCCTGTCTTCTTTCATAATCAGGCTTTCGATGCCATTTAATGCATTGTATGTAAAATGTGGATCCATCTGATTTTTAATGGTACTAAGGCTCATATTTAACATTTGGTTTCGGGTTTCTAACTTTTCTCGTTGTTCCTGTGCCCTCTTTTTCATAATAAATACTACAACCCATATTAATAGACCTATCAGAAAAAATACTGAAATTAATTGAATCCATATTCGTTGCCACCATGCAGGTATAATTTCAAAATTAAAACAAGTTGGCTGACCCGTCCAATAACCATCCTCGTTGCAGGCTAATATTTCAAAGGAGTATTTTCCATATTTCAAATTGGTGAAAATTGCCTCCTGTTCGGCGGTTTCAACACTCCATGAATCGCTGTAACCTAAGAGCCGGTATTTAAATTTCACACGTTCAGGAGCTGAATAATTCAAGCCCTCATATGAGAATTTCAGCCCATTCTGGGTATAATCTAATTTTTGGATGGAATCGCCCAATAAGGACCAGCTTAAATTTTCACCCAACAGACTGATTCCTTTAAAAATTACTTTTGGCGGCGTGGTGTTAAAAGCAATTTTTGTTGGGTCAAGACGTAATACCCTATCAATAGTGGGTATCCAATAAGTGTTTTCAGAATCATGTAGGGTTCCATTTTGGCCACATTCGCGCCCCATAAAGCCATTATATCTATCGTAAAACTTTATATGTTGCTCCCCTTTGTTGTAAAAATCGGGCAAATTAATCAAGGCTAATCCAAGGCTAGTTCCTCCCATGAGCCAGGTGGTATCCACTATTTCCAAAAAAGTTACGTAACCTCTAAAATAAAGGGTGTTAATTTGAAAGATTGTATCATAGTTGTAAAACCATAACCCTTGGTCGGTTCCAATCCAAATATTTCCCTTATGGTCTTTTTGTAACGAAAATACCCTCCATATAATAGTATCTGGGATGTTTGGATAAGGAATGAACTGCCTGTTTTTGAATTTAGTCAATCCTCTATGGCCCAAGCAAATATCTCCATCTTTATCGTAGGAGATGTCTAAAATATTGCGGCTAAATGTTTCATTTGTACCTTTGAATAGTGAGACTTCACCCGTTTTTTCTTTCACATACATATTTTTTTCACTTACACTCAAAATATATTCACTTTTAATGCTATCATAAAAAGTTACTAATGTGCCCCCAAAAATATCAACAAATGGTTTGTATTTATTATTACGAAATACCTGAATCGGATATGGGGTTGAATTCAATATCATAAAAGAATCATTGGCCGGTGGTGTATTAAAATAAAATTTTTTTAGCGTAATCCCATCCTTATATTTAATTATTAAATCTTCCTTGAAAACAGCTCCATTCAAACAATATAAACCGGAACCATAGGTGGCAAACCATATTTTTCCTTTGGGAAATTCCTTTATGTCCCATACATAGGAAGGGCATAGGCTATTCTGTTTGGTATATTCGGTAAATTCCAGTTTATTGAAAAAGTAAAGACCATCTTCATCAGCTATCCATATATTTTTTTGATTATCAATAAAATGATTAGAAATAAAATTGAATTTTTTATTAACAAAATTTACTTTACCTTGATTGTAAAATCCAATTTTATGATCGGACTTGATCATGATTTGATTCCCAACAAAATATGCATATAGGTTTTTCTCTTCCCCAAAATTTTCCACCTTTAAAGGGATTTTCCGCTTACTTTTTATATCAAAAAAATAAATTTCGTTGAATTTATATGGTTCAGAGGCATGATACAAAAGTTGTCCTGTATTTTTATTATACTCAAAATAAGTTCCTAACGAATCAATTAAAAAAGCTTGGTCTTTTTTTAATTGTATGAGGCTTTTATTGCGATTGATAACTATAAAAGAAGAATCCGTAGGAATGTACTCTATTTTGGTATACATCCCGGAATCGGTAAAAGGGGTATCCCACAAAGGATTTTGAAACGTTAACCCATCAAAAAATAAATTCTTATATTCGTCAGTATTAAAAACCATTTTTCCATCTAAGGTTCCCACATAATATATGTTTTCGTTAGGAATTTTAAATTTGGTAAACTTATTATTTGTAAGTTTAGTTATACCCTTTTGAGAAAAAAACCATATACAACTATCGGCGGGTATAATTTGATAAACCATATTGGCTGCCAACCCCTCTTTCTCGGTAAAAGCTTCAAACTTATGTCCATCAAATCGAGCTACTCCACCTTTTGTGCCCGCCCAGATATAACCCGTGCAATCTTGCACTACGCAAGTAACCTGGCTTTGAGGCAACCCATCGTAAACAGTATAAAACCGATGCGTGTGTTCTTGGGAAAATGAATTAATTGTACTTAAAAATCCTATCAAATAAATCAATACTCTTGCTAATGGCATAACTCCAATGGTTTAATTGCAATATATAATTTTTTTATCAGTTTTGAAAAATGATTTTATTATACCTGTTGTGCTCATGATTTAATATTTTCAATTCTCGGAATTGTCCTATATATTTCTCCGCAGCTTTTTCTTTTATACCTATTTCAGCGGCAATTTTTAAATAACCTTGCCTATCGAATTCATTCGGAAGAGCATCAAAAAACTTTTGTTTTATGCCCTTCAAGTTATTATTGGGTAGGTTTTTATACACAGCAATGGCATGTTTTTCCAAGGTAAAAGCAATATTAAGTGCTGTTTGGTAATCGGTTTCGTTGCAAATCAGTGGGTTTGAAATATCGCCACTTTCCAATATTCTGATTGCTGATAATACCATTGCAATGCGGAACGTGATTAATCCCAATCGTCGGCTGTTGGCATTAAAGTCGTTACCTAATAGAAGTCGGTTTCGTTGAAAGCTTTCTTTGAATTTAGATGTAAAATCATCGGCTTGTTCACCCGTTAACTCAAATTTTATGGGCTTCTGAAATTTGTTTAACTCCTTGTATAATTGAAATACCTGTTGGCCTTGCTCCTGAAAAAAATCTAAATAGTTTACCGATTGATGCGAAATAAAAGGGTTTTTAAAATCGCTGTAATCTTCAAACGCATAATAGAGGAAACGGCTGAATAAGCCGTTTTCAGCATCGGGCATCATGATATGCACTTGTTTTGGTGTCCCTGAAAGGGCAATAGCTAAATGAGGGTCTTCAATTTCAATAAATTCGTTGTCTTTGCGCCTAAACATGTTGGTGCTTTCGTGGTGAAATGCTTTCCGCAACACATCGCTAAAATTGCCCCATTCTTGTTTTAACGTTCCTGCCAAGGTGTCGGCTTCGGTTTCAAAAAGAATGCCTTTAAAGTTATTATCGGATAACGCCTGGATAAAAGCCGATGAACTGCTGTTAGCCGGAATGAAAAACATATTCCGTTTGGGTTCTTTGGGTTTTTCCACATCCTGCCGTTGATTGCGGGTTAGGTTGTTGTATTGCTCCAATTCCTGTTCGTATTTTTCCTTTTCAATGGCTGAAATGCTAACCATTTCTTTGTGAATTGCCATACCTAAGTATTTTGCCCATTTCAATTTTCCTTTACCGGAACCGGCCGGGGCAGTTATAAAAGCATAAAGGTGCGCCGATACTTGTTCGTCGAAGTAAATACCTACTATGTTTGGCAAACAGCCACTCAAGACAGTAATTGCACCAATAAGAAATACATCTTTTTCGATGGAATCCTGAAACATTTCGGCACCTTCTTTTAGGAGTTGCGGTAATTGGTTATATACCTCAAATGGGATTTGTGGGGTGTTGAATATCACTTCCATTGAAACTTCAGTGGAGGATTGTTTATCCCTTGCACCCCTCCGTCCGCCAGAGGCAGACACCTCCCCTATTTTAGGGGAGGACGTTGAAAGAGAAATTCCAGCTGACTGAGCCAAATGAAAAAATGTTTTAATGGTAACACCTTGTCCGGTAGCTTTTAGGCAGTTATCAAATTGCTTGTCGCATTCGGTGGGATTGTATTCGGGATGGAATTTGCTTACCCGGTGAAAATATGCCCGTCCTGTATCGCCAAATTCTTCGGATAGGGCAAAGCCAATATTACGCCAATCGGCATAGGTTGAGGTAATATCTATGTGCTGGGATTCGATGAGTAGAATTATCTCTTCGACATCATTTTGTGGTGATGAATTGGGCTTTGAAGTGCTTTTATCGGAGACGCTCGGCAGTGCGTCATTACCGGCTTTTGGAAGCCATGTATTTATGTTGAATTCCTTTTTATTCATGGTTACAGGTATTTTGGATTAATGTAGGCTTCCCTATCGTGAGGTAGGAAGCAGGCGCGGGAAATGTCTTTGCCTGAAGCGTCTACCTCAACATTATAAGTTAGCCTGATATAGTTTGCAATGGCCAGAAAGTAGTCTTTATGGCTTCCTTGCTTTAAGTCAATGGGAATAATCCATTTTAAGCCATCACCGGAAGGTGATTTAAATAAAAGTACGGTTTCAAAATATTCGTCCACTAACAGGATTTTCTTTAGTTTGTTGAGGTTTGGAATATGGTCGAAATCGATGGTTAGTAATCCTGAATGTTTGATTAAATATTCATCGCTGCGTTTTGAAAAGGTACCAGAGAATGTTACGTAATCGAAATTTTGGCCTTTATAGTTCCGGGCACACTTGCTATCAGTTATGTACCTTAATTTTAGGGTTTGTTGCTCATAGTGCTCTCTTCTAATAAGGTTGTAAACGTATTTTAAATTCACTTCCTTTTCCGGCCAAACATTTTTAATTGGACACTTAAAAAAACTGACTTTAGGAATTTCCACCTTTTCCAGTAAAGCTTCATTATTTTTCTTTAATTGGTTATAAAATTGATTCTGTATCCCAATATTTAGATTTAATTCCTGGTTGATTTCTTGTAATAATTCAATCCCTTCTTTATTAAAATGAAGTGCTGCAAAGATTAATGCATCCCCATCGGGGATGGCATTTTCTAAATCCTTATGGTAAGCGATGCCATCAATAATGGAAATAATTAGGGTTTCCTTGTTATTGTTATACGGATTTTTGGCAGGTTTACAGACCTTCCCCGAAAGGGAAAGGACTGTTTCACTTGGATAATACTGGCGCAGCACATAGGAATAGATGTTGAGGCCAAAATAGGTCTTGTCGAATATATGTTCTCTACTTAGCTCCATGGCGACCTCCTATTACTTTTGAGTTAGAATAGTTGGATTCCAATAGTTTTTCGAGGTCAGCAACCTTATAATAGAATTTGCCGTTGATTCGTGAAAATGGCAATGAGCCATTGTCCCGCATGGTTTGGAGTGTCCGTTTGCTGATGTTGAGGGCTATCAAAACCTCTTGTGCATCAATCCAGTTTTCCTTTAAACGCTCATTGCGCGATTTTTTTAGAAACTCCAACTGTATTTTTATTGCTTTCAACTCGACTGAGAGGTTTAGAAGCAACTGAAATATTTCATTCATGGCTATCTCCTCCCCGCTTTAAGTTGAAAATTGCTTACCCGTTCTTCAATATCGTCTATGGATACTTGCTTGTTGGTCTGCAACCAAATATCCAATTCATGACGGTTGAAATAAATGCGCTTACCATTGGGTTTGTAACATGGCAAGGTGCCGGTACTGGTTAACTTGTACAGATGCGACTCTGATATTTCAAGGTAGAGCGCGGTTTCTGTAACATTCAGTACTTCTTTCCTGAGCATATTCTGCTCTATAAGCATCCGTTCAATGCTTTCCAATTTGTTTAAAATTAACTCGTCCATTATTTTAGAGTTTAATTTGAATAATGGACTTTTGCGCAAAAGTCACCATTGTGTCTCAATGGCGAAGCGAAGTTCAGCAGAAAACAAGAGGTAGGAAATTAACGGCAAAAGCGGTATTATTGATTTTTGCCTATATTACTGGATTATAAATGATTACAGCAGAGGGGCGGTAAAATGGGTGGTATTATCAAAATCGAAAGTGGTAGTTTAACGACAATACTCGATATTTTCTATCCATCGGTGTTTATTTTTAATGGTTTCAATATCCTGCTCCTTTAATTTTCTAAATTGTTGACTGGTATCAACTTTATATCGATGGTCGAGATATTGACGAAAATGCGCAGCTTCAAAATCTCTTCCGTTTTTAGCATTGGTCTTACGGAAGTATTTCTTTTGTATTAATATTTTATAGGTTGCTGCAATTAGATTTTTATTCCCTTTGGAGTCAATGAAGTTATAATCTGCATCAATTATATTAGATAAATAAAGTTCATTTTCAAAATGGCTAAATAATTCTGTATTCCTTATATCCTTATAATTAACAGGAATGCGTCCAGTTCCTCGGAAATCCTCTTCTCTTGGAACAAATTCTTTGACCTTGTTATCGGTTGGGTTAAGAATTTCCTGTACCTCAATAGGTTGCTGAATTTGTTTTAGAAATGACTTATCGGCAATGGGTTCATTAAAAAACCGTGTATAAAAATCGGATTCAATTAGGTGAAAATCCTTTATTAAGCCTTTAAACGGGTCCTGGATTTCAAGGTAGATTTTAATTAGCGCAATTTTCAATAATTGAATTACATAGGTTTCTGTTTTATGCTGGAAATCGAAAGCAAGGGTTGATTTATAAGGATTTATGTACTCCAAAAAATATTGCTTCTCTTGAATTAGCTTGCCAATATCATTCAATCGCGTGTGGAGTTTCTTATTAAGGATATCATTTAGCCAATATTTTTGAACTCTTTCATCAGTTTCATCGCTTATTAAATCATAAACTTTGTTGCAATAAGCATTGGTTTCATTAACAATAATTTTTTGGTAAAATTCGGTAGTTTTGTTGAATGGTCTGTGAAAATCGATATCGTATATCGTTTTGCTATGCGGACTATTGAGAGGTATTTTAGCTATTGTAGATGCAAATTTCTCTTCTATCTTATTTTCATCAAGCCATGGGCGGAGCTCTCTATATAGGATTGCGTCAAGTTGGGTTAGGCTATTGGGCATCGGATATTATTTGGTTCAGTCAAATTTAAGAAGATTTTCCTGATATGAGCGTTTTATATCGTCCTCAAACCTGTCTAAATAGTTTTCGGTAGTTACTAAGTCTTTATGGCCTAAACTCTCTGAGATAAGCTCTATGGGTGCGCCTGAACGCTTCATTACTGTGGCATAAGAGTGCCGGGCTACATAAGTGGTAAGGTTTAAATCAAGTTTTAAATCGGTACCAATCCGCTTCATGTATTTATTCACCGTTTTTGTGGCTTGCTTGATGTTCGCTACTCTTTGAATTGCACTGTCCTCTTTAGAAACGAATCCAAATACATAAGTTTCCGGTGTTGTATTGGGTAATCCCAATTTGTCGATGATATTTTTTAACTCCGGTAATATTGGAACTACTACCGGTTTTAAATCCTTTTTAGTGGAACGTTCTGTTTTGGCTCTTACAAATGTTATGTTTTTCTGGCCAATATTCTTGTATTGGAGCAGTGCAATGTCTTTCATATTTATGCCATTGGCTAAATAGCTGAAAACCCAAATATCCTTGGCCTTTTGCTCGGCATCGGTTTTGGGAACATACTCGATAACCTTTCTAATATCTTCAATCCTTAATGCTTTCTTAATATTCCGGCTGGCTGGTATCTGATATTTACGTTTACCAAAAGGATAATTCTCTTGAAGAAAATTGCCTTCCACGATTGCCAAATTCAAAACAGCCCGCAAATTTCTCATATAAATACCTACCGTACTTGGTGAGGTACCTTTACCGATTTTCCATTTCTCATAGTTCGTTAACCATTCCGGAGTAATCTCCCGCACCAGGAGTTTATTCTTTTTCAATTCCTTTATGTATTCCGTGAATGAATTTAAAGTACTGGTATAGCTTTCTGCTGTGGTATATCTTTCTTCACCGGTAAGGTTATCAATATAATCCTGAATCAGAGTAAAAAGCTCTTTCTTTGATGGGGCCGTATTAAGAAACTTCTTCTCAAAGGCTTCGAATGAGAATTGGTCCATATCTTTTAAAATGATTGTGGCTTTCTCCTCCATCTTGGCAAAAAACAGTTTGTTATCCTTTAAAGTCTTTCTTGGATTCGTTTGAGTAATCTTGTCCCAATCATCGGTTGCTAAGCTGATGCCTAAAGGATAGTATTTTTGCTCTCTTTGATAGGTTAAACGGAGTTTAACCGGATAGGTGTTGTCTTTTTTAATAGTGCGCGTATCGTGAACTATTGATGTGTATGCTCCTATCATAATTGTTGTATTAAATTGTAAATCAGTTGTATGTAATTGAATTATTTGCATACAATTTGCATACAATTTGCATACAATTTACATACATTTTGGGAAATAAACAACAAATAGGCAACAAAAAAGAGTTAATAAAAACGCTAAATTGCTATTTTACAACACATTAACAAATGGGTAACAATCAAGAGAAATACAAAAACAGGATTCATAATCATGAGGTCGGGAGATCATGCCTCCCTCTCGCTACTCCAATAAATAAAGGAAAACCACTCGAAAACGGGGTGGTTTTTTTATTAAAAAAGCCTTGGAGTCTGATTTCGGAGTCTGATTTTAGTTTCAGTGATTTGAAGTTACATTTCGCTGACGACTGATGACGAACACCGATTAACCTTGTGGGTTGGCAGTTAAATCGATTAAATCAAAAACCATTAAGCGCGTATTTAAGGTAGCTTTTGAAGAAAGGTTGTAGTGTTTTTTCTCTTGAGCTGGAGTTGAAAAGATAAATTGAAAATCATTTCGTTCATAATAGTGCAAGGATTCTGGCACATTATAAGCATCAACTACTATATACCTACAACCCGTTTTATTATTTGGGTCAATAAACCAAGCCTTAATAAAATCCATTAACTCATGACCAATGCCCTGTCCTTTGAAATTAATATTTACTCCTAAACGTCCAATTAAGACCGCAGGATAACTACTTGCATGCTTTGAACGTGGAATTGATTTCAATAATTTTTTTTTGCGACTGTTCGGTAATAGGTTAGTTTTTATACTGTCGTTTGAAACTGTTAATGCACAAACAATTGTTGTTGGGTCTTCTGTTAAAATAAAACTATATGATTTGCCTAACAATTTATTGTTGTAATGAATACAATCGGTGCTGAAAAAATCATTGAGGTCAGGATGACCGCAATCGAATTGTTTTGAATTAGCAATTATTTCAGGAGAGAGAAATGTAAAGGTACATTTGGAAGCTAAAAAATTCAAGATGAATTTATTTATTTACAATTTTGCTTTTTTTAAAATCTCATTTACTATTTTAACCTGACTACTAAAATCAATGGTAGCCTTATGCTCAAAAGAATATTCAGCTTTTGCATTAAAAGCCTTTGCAGCTTTACCTTTTAACGTTGGTATGGTTTTAATTGCGATAGCCATTTTGTTTAGTTTTTGTTATTGATATTATACTTTTTTGTACTAATATAGTTACAAATAGAACAAATGATTTGCCAAAAGTAATTATTTTTTGGATTTAATGTATGCAACACATAATTGAAAACTACCAATTTATAAATACCACAAGTTATCTTTCCCAAAATCAGGGATTTCGTTGCCCACGAAGTGGGGGAATATTTCTGCCACCATTTCGGGGTATTTAATTGTAACCAGCAAGTTTTGCTGCATAATTGATTTCCAATACATGAGGCTGTATTGATATTTTGGGGCAATTAATTTTTTGATTGCTACTCTCGCTACAGCTAAACCAAGCGAGGGTGTCTAAAAATTCATCGGATGAATACTTTTAACAAAAAGAGTAATTATAAAATATAATAAATCAACTAATTAGAAATTCATCCGATGACTTTGTTATTATTAAATCCAACTTATTGGACAACCTCGTTTTTATTTTCCACACATTTAAGTTTTTAGGTTATTTTTCTTCTTCGATGATTTTGCTTTCTTATTGAAATCAAGGGCCAATTGAATCCAGAAGTCGAATTCCTTGTTGTTTTTCATTCCGCTGTTGTCAACTAATATATAGCCTTTCATAGGTCGACCGGTAAAGTCCATAATCCGGCAACCTTGCATTTCAAGTACAGTTTCGCAAAGGTCGGGATCAATACGGAGCATTAATTCATCTTTGATGATACCCACACACATTTTCTGGTTGTACATAAAAACCAATCCGCCCATCACGGTCTTTTCTTCCAAATTGGGTAAATCCATTAGCCGTTCCCTTACCCGGTTTGCCAAATGTTCACTAAATGCCATAATTTTCTACTAGTTATTCAATAATTTAGAATTTTCCCGATACCCATTCCCGTATATAAAAAGACAGCTTCCACCCGAAATGGTGTCAATAATTTGTTTCGATACTTTGATGGGCAGCGCCGGACAGCCCCAACTTCGTCCAAGTCGTCCGTAATTTTTGATAAATTGCTCACTTACATAATCGGCCCCATGAATTACAATGTCCCTTGCCCTTGCGTTACTGTTGATATCTTTTTCCAATCCATCGAGCCTCAGCGAATAGCCATTCTCACCTGAATATGTTTCAGCAGTTATAAAAAAACCAAGGCAACTTTTAAGTGAATTTGATTGGTTGGAAAAATTGGTGGCACTGTTTTCACCCGTATTCTTTCCATGCGCCACCAAACAATGGTATAAAAGCTTTTTATGTACCAGGTCAATTACCAGAAATCGCTTTTCGTTCGATGGTTTTGAATAATCAATAATTGTAAGCAGGTTCTTCTTTTTCAGGTTATCCATTAGATGATATCCTTGCATGGCCAGATTGAATATTTGGTAAGAAACTTTTCCATCAAGCTTGCAATCAAGCCATAGTTGATGCATATCATCCGCTTTAGCAGCTTTTGAGTATGTTGGATTGATTGCCCCAATAATAAACAATACATAGATTATTGAACCTCTCAGAATTTGCATTTGTATAAAATGAATTACGTGCGTTATTCTCTTCTCCACCGATTATTGGAATTAACTTTATCGAAAAACATAGCATTACCCAATTCAATGGAAACAATATCATTTATCCTTTTCAGTTTTATGGTGCATTGTTTTGTCTTTTTGAATACTACCGGTTTACGAGTAATTGAAAAGGTGGTGTTATCGCTGTTTTTTATCTTTAAAAAAACGGGCAATGGCAGTCCTCCTAAATTCCTGATGGTAATAGTTCCTTTGAGGGTATCCACCGAATCAATGGCAAGATCGGGATAAGCAAATTCATAAAACCAAGGAAAAAGTAACCAGTTAATATCTTCACCGGCTACTTTGCTAACTATTGCAAAAAAGTCGGATGGTGCAGGGTGTTTTCCGCTCCATGTTTCGGTAAAAAGGTGCCAGGCTGCATCCATTTTCTTGGCACCAAGCTGGTTTTCAATCGTCATAAAAGCTTGCGATGATCGAACATAAGCATGAAATGTTTCAGCATTGTAACCCGAAATCTGATAACTAGGTACCATAAGCGGACTCCTAAGCGAGAGGCTATCAATTTGGTAGAACAATTCCCGAAACATATCAATGATAGTTCCAGGCCTTCCATTACTCCATTTGATTCCCTGATAGGTTGCCCAACCTTCGTCCATCCAGGCATAACGGCGTTCATTGGTACCCAGTAAAAAAGGCAAATAGGTATGAGCAATCTCGTGAAAAGTAACTTCTCTGGCCATATCAGCCGTTTGCTGGTCGCCAGTATTTACCATCATGGGCGATTCCATAGCACTCTCATCTAAATCCATATTGTTAAAAATAGTCATCCAAGGGAATGGAAAAGGAACTTCTGGACATACCCTTGATAAATATTCAATAGCTTCACAAGCCCATATTGCATCTTGAGAATAGAACAGACTGTTTGGTCCATAAACCGATGAAACAAACACTTTATTACTATTGGCTAATTTTAATAACTTAGCGTCCCATACATGAGATTTGCTAGCGGCAAAAGTAAAGTCGGGTGAATGCTCCGATTTGAAATACCAAGTTTTTTTGCTGCCGCTTGATGCCGTATTTATCAAATCTTCTTCAGAGAGGATATTAACCAATTCACCCCCATTCAATGCCTTGTTGTATTTATCCAGAACATATTGGGAATAAACCGCTTCGGGGTTTTGTAACACTCCTCCACCCCATACATAATAATCGGAAGGAAGAGTGATTTTTACATCATAATTATTAAAGTCGTTATAAAATTCAGTTAACCCACCATATTCAATAGTATCCCATCCATAAAGATCGTCGTAAACTGCAACTTGAGGGTACCAGTAAGCTACAAAAATGGCTTTATCAGCATATATTCCTTGACGGAGATTCATGGATGGATTCATCCTGTATTTCCAACCAATAGTAATTACTGCTTTCTCATTAGGGTCAATGGGGTCTATATTTTTCAGAATTATGTTTGTAGATGTTCTCCGTTGATTTATCACGTTAGCAGGAATGGTATCGCCATTAATTAACAAGTTGGAGTACATTACCGGTTCAACTTCATTTTTACTACCGATATCGAAATCACGAAGAGCTCCTTTTGCAAAAAAATTGGGATAACACCTTAGAACAAGTTGTTTTAAGGTGTCAGGACTTGCATTAAAGTATGTAATTTCACCCGAACCAATTATCCAAATAGTGTCATTTAAAAATCTCACATTTACTGCCAAGTCATAATCACTATGATTGATCCAATAATTCTTACCCGGTAACCCATTTACAGTCCGTGTTCCTTCTTCAATGGCATTTTTGAACTCCGATGGTACCTCTAATTGTTGAGCCATCAAAGTAAGTGGTTCAATACTGAGAGTAACTATTATGATATATAAAACGAAGATTCTTGTCATATAAGGAAATAGTTTTCTTAAATATATGAAAATCTTTAATTCATTTCGTTATACAACCAAAAATATAGTGGCTATAAAATGGCTTTTACTTACCCCGCAACAATCCTGAGCACTGGCTGCCATATCGTTATGGGGATGCATATAGCACCAACTCAATAATAACTTACTGCAAGTAATTTTATACTTATGCCTAACCAAATACGAGGGTACAATTACCAAAAAGGGAATGGTATTAAAAATAAATGGAAAACAACTATTCAAACCGAAATAGTCTTCCACATATTTTTACAAGTCAAAAAAAGTTGAATCCTTGGTCAATTCGAACTTGAATTTCGTCCGTTTTGTATCAAAACTTAATACCAACAACCAATACATCATCGGTTTGCTTTGTTTGACTTTTCCAATGGTTAAATACTGATAATAGTTCCGATTTCTGCTCTTCCATTGGCAACCGGTGGATATCTACTAATAAATTCGCAAAATTATGTTTATAAAATTTTGAGTCTGTTTTTTCTCCAAACTGGTCGGCAAAACCATCTGTAAACATATAAATCAAGTCGCCTTCCTGTATTTGAATTTCATGATTAATAAAATCACTTTCCTTGGTGTGTTTTCCAATAGGGTTTTTAATTCCTTTATATTCAACCAATCCACCATCCCTAACTAAAATCAGGGAATTGTAAGCACCAGAGAAAAGCAACATGTTGGTTTCCTGGTTAAAGATGCCTAAGGCAATATCCATCCCGTCGTGATGATTGGACGATTCAAATACCTTTTTAAATTTTGTCCGTAACAATTCCAATACTTGAGCGGGTGTTTCAATATTTTTTAATTTAAAAATGGTATCAATAAAATTTATTCCCAGCATGGTAATAAAACCACCCGGTACACCGTGCCCGGTACAATCGGCTACAGCAATTATTTTATATTTCCCGATTTGCTTTATTACATAAAAATCGCCACTTACAATATTTTTGGGCAGATAAAGAATAAAATTCTCAAATAGCTTATCTACTTGATTCTGTGGTGTCAACAGTGCTTTTTGAATACTACTTGCATAATTTATGCTCGATGTTATTTCGGTATTGGCTTTTTCAATTAGTTCATTTTGTTCATGTAAATTTTCGTTGAGTGTACTGAGTTCTTCATTTTTTTGCCTGATTTCTTCATTTTTCTCTTCAACTTCCAACCTCTTTTGGTCAATTTCCAGGCTTTGCGAAAACAGTTTTTGGTTTAGTACATTTTGCTGTTCTGCTTTTATTTGGAGCTGTTCTTCCGCCTTTTTATGCAGTCCGATATTTTCAAGGATGGTTACAACGGTTTTAAAATATTCAAGTTCAAAATTATTCCGTTTACTATTCGATTGTAAAATTAACACCCCAAATAATTCTGTTTTCCATTTAATGGGAATGCAAAAATGGCCCTTTTCAATAGTATCGTTTTTGTTTACTGAATAATGAACTTTGTTGTTGTCGCAAAATAACATTCCTTTCTGTTGAGAAATTTTTTCGCACAAGCAGTTGCCATTTTCGTCTATTTTACACTTCTTTTGTAACCCTTTATCAATGTTTTTAGAAACTGATTTGAAATAATTCCCATTTTTTACAAAACACGACGAGCTTTCGTATTGAAATGAATCCCAAGGTAACGTGCTTAATGCCTCAAACGAGTTTTGGATAAACCCGATGCTATCTGTATAATTATTGGCATCTTGGATAATTTGGGAAAGCGCGGCTGGAAATTGTTGATATTTTTCTAAATCAGTCATCTGTTTCGTATTATGAAATAAAATAACCAAAACTACAATTTACTCATGTTTTGGTTTTTAAAGTAGTTGCTATATTTTTTGTCGGAAGTTTTTATATGGCTGATTAACCAGTCTTTCAAAAAATCCATAATTTCGTATGACACAGTAATACTTCCTGATTTATAATCATTGTGAAAGGTAGAAATCTTTTCCACAAAATGTTGATGTTCAATTTTATGTTCCTGTTTACCTGGATAATTGTATTTTTCAAAATATTCTTCCTCTATTTTAAAATGATAATCGGTGTATTGAATCATTTCGTTTAGGATTGGTTCAATAATTTTATCGGCATCTCCCTGTGTGAATGAAAAGTAAAGCGTATTTATCATTTCCACGAGCTTTTTGTGCTGTTCGTCAATTTCAGCATAACCAACCGAATAATTATCGGACCAGTTTATTAATACTTTTTCTTCCATGATTGCTTCATTGACTCTACAGGTAATGCAGTAATTCAAATAATTACAATGTACAAAGGCTTTTGTTTAAAATAGCGTCACAAATTGCAAATTCATATTGTTTCGTCGCAGTAAACATCTCCTATTTTACACGATTCAGATCGTGCGACGATTAAAAAATATTTTTTGCTTACCGAGGGTTATGCTTCGACTTCGCTCAGCAACCCCCGGCTATTGATATTAAAGCCCTACATGCTTTTTGCAATTGCAAACACCTAATTTAACTAATGCCTGTAATAATACCCAATAAGAATAAATAGTTTAGTGACCAAAGTTACAAAGTGCCAATTTTCATGAACCTTAACTATTTAACACCATTCTTGATAAAAAAATCGCTGTATTGTTTGTCAGTTACTTGAATATGGTTCTTTAACCAATCTTTTAAAAAACCAGTTATTTCAAATGAAACAACGACTTTACCGCTATTGAATTTTTCTTCAACAGCCGATAATTTCGAGATAAATAAATCGTGCTCCTTTTTATGTTCTTCATAATTGGGGTAATTAAACTCAACCATATACTTTTCTTCAGTATAGAAATGGGTAAGTATGTACTTCTTCATCCCTGTAATTAACGCTGAAATATTATCATTGTTTGATCTGTTTTTTACGTTATCGTAAAAATCATTAATCATTTCAATCAATTTGATGTGCTGATCATCAATAGTCTTGATTTTAACACTCAACGTCTGGTTCCAAGTCATAAATGCCATAGTAATATAATTTTTGAGGTAAATAACAAATGTATGACGCCAATTATTTTATTTTAGTCCACTTTTAATAAAAAAGTCGCTATATTTTTGATCAACCACTTGAATGTGATTCTTCCACCAATCTTTTAGAAAACTGGTTATTTCAAACGACACGATAACTTTACCATTATTAAACTTTTCTTCCAATTCGGTTACCTTTGCAACAAATTTGTCGTGTTCTTTTTTATGGGCTTCTATATCAGGATAACCATATTTTTTCATTAACTCTTCTTCAACATTGAAATGCTCTACCGTATATTTGTTCATACCCCTGAGCAATTTTGAAATGCTTTCATCATTCGAACGGTTTTTAATGTTTTCATAAAAATCGTTTATTAGTTCAATCAGTTTCTTATGCTGGTCGTCAATTGAGTCGATTTTTACGCTCAAATCTTTATTCCAAGTAATAAATGCCATAGTAGTTTAATTTATTGGTAACCAATCAAATATGTGGATTGATAATCACATTTCAATGGTTTTTTTTTGCACTAACTGTTTTAGAAAATCTTCACTTCTTCATTGGGTGGCAAAAGTATAATTAATTCTTCAAATTTAACATCTAGCTATAAAAATTTAACATTCCATTAACAATCCTGTGGTATGTGTGTTTATTACACTTTGAGGCTTTTTTTTGAACGTTTATTTTTCAAATTTTGCCAATTCAATCATCAACTTTTCAAGCTGATCACTGGCTTCTTTTGAGCTGCAACTGAAGTTATTTACAACCATTGAAAAAGCTATTTGCCGACCTGATATTGAGGTTACATAACCAGCAAAAGCCTTGGACCGATCAACCGTTCCACTTTTACCATGCAAATTTCCCTGTGCCAATGAACCTAAAGTCAATCTTTTTAATGTACCTGATACTCCTGCTACTGCTAACGATTGATAAAAACTATTGAAATGCGGACTTTGATTCTTCATGTATTGCAATATAAAAACCACTTGTTCTGGTGTTATCAAATTATAATTCGACAAACCGCTACCATCATTCAACGATAACCCTTGAATATCCATCCCTTTTTGCCTCCAAAATTCAAGTACTGCTTTAGTGGCAATATCTGTTTCAGGTTCGGTTCCTAAAGCAATGGCTGATTGAATTAAGCAGTGTTCTGCAAAAAGATTGATACTTTGAATATTGATTTGAGCAATAATAGTAGATAATGTTGGTGATGATGTGGAATAAAATGGAGTGCGCTTTTCCAAATTTTTATCTTTTTTATTGGATAAATTTCTCATCGTTGAAGCTTTTTTTTCACAAGGAATACCCTGCTCTTTCAGGCTTTGTTGCAATGTATGTGCAGCTAGTAAGGCCGGATCAGGCATTGAACCTTTCACAATAAAATCAGATTGACTCAATGGCAATGAACCTCGAATACTTCGGAAGTTAGAAAACGGTGCACCAAAAATAGTAACGTTATCATACAAAATGGTATCAGCAAATACCTCATTTTCAAAAAATAACCCGGGAATAGCAGGATTGACTCCGAGAATTTCAGCAGTATCACCTTTGTGTGCCAATGTTCTAAAATGAATGGAATAGTAATTATCAAAAATAGAAAGCCCACAAGCACTGGCTCCGTAATAATTTCCCATATTCGACCAAGTCCAGGTAGAAGGAAGCATATCGTTAGAATAAACGCTGGCATCGCCAACAATGCATCCAGCAATGGAATCAATTCCCAACCCTTTAATAGCGTGAATCCAATCACTTAGAAAAGAATATTGCTGAGTAGAATCGAAATAAATGGAACCCAATGTTGGATCACCTCCTCCCCGAATATAGATATTGCCATGTAAAACCCTTGCTGTGGTATCAATAAACCCTGAATATTCTAATTGTGTACTAAATTGGAAATCGGGCCCCAACAATTCAAGTGCGGTTGCCGTTGAGACCAATTTTAATGTACTACCCGGTTTTAGTGCTTTGCTTGAATTTTTGGCTGCAATTACTTCACCAGAATTAAGGTCAATTGCATAGAAAGCAAAAAATGCATTATCAAATCCTTGATAAACAGTAATTTCATCAATCAAACGGTTTACCGAATGCCTCTTTTTTGATAACGGCTTAAACTGGCTAAAACATAGGTTTACTGAACCTAACAGTAACAATGTAAGTGCAATACGCTTCATAACCAAATTCTTTTTATAGGTGACCCATGATATTTAATCATCCACAATATTAGCAATAAAAAAAGCCACCAGAAATAATCTGATGACTTACTTTTATGACATTTAAACAATGCCAATTTGCTTTTTAAAGGCTATGAAATTGAAATTTGCTTGCTCAATTTTGCCTTTTCTGCGGCTTTTGGAATGACCACATTCAATACTCCATTTTTATATTCAGCGGAAATATTTTCAGTTTCGGCATTCTCGGGTAACGAAAAACTCTTTTTGAAGGAAGTACTTGAAAACTCACGGCGCAAGTATTTTTTTTCTTCATTATTCTCTTCCTGTTCCGATTTGTGTTCATAAGAAATAATCAAACGATCTTTTTCGGTAGTAATCTGGAAGTCAGTTTTTTCGATTCCAGGATAAGCCAGTTCAATGGCATAGCCTATTTCATCCTCAGTAATATTGACCGATGGCGAAAAAGAAGCTAAGTTCTCAACCCATAAATTGTCCATCAAACGGTTGTTAAAGAAGTGGTCAACAATGGTTGGCATGGTACTTCTTGTTCTCATAATTGATAACATAGTTTTATCCTCCTATTAATTTTAAGTTTAACATTTATTTGTAATGCCAAACTTTCAAACGCTGTACCATGCGTTTTTTTTATAAAAAATGTCACAAATCATTGAAAATATTTGCCATATTGTCATTTATGCAAAAATTATCATGCCAATTAGTCTGTTTTAATTGGAATATGGGTTTTGCACTTTGGACATTCCATACCTTGAAATGAGTCATCTAAATTAATAGAATACCCATTCCTTTCAACAATTAAATGGTTACAAGTTGGGCAATAAGTAGAAGTGTATTCCGGGTTATGATAATTACCTAAATAAACATAATTCAGTTCTTTTTTTGCAAGATGGTAAAGGTTTATAAGCGTATCATCAGGTGTTGAAGGGATGCTAAGCTTAAAACGGGGAAAATATTTTGAAAGATGCAATGGTGTATTGTTTCCCAATTCGATTCGTATCCACTTCACCATTTCCATAAAAGTATCAGAGTCATCATTTTTATTTGGAATTATCAAATTGGTAATCTCCAGATGCTTCCCATAGCTTTTAATCATTTTTAGTGATGCCAATACCGGTTCTAATTCGCCTCCAGCCATATCGCGGTAGAAATTCTCAGTAAAACCTTTTAAGTCGATGTTAAATGCATCAATAACCGATATGAGTGCTTCAAGTGGTTCAGGCAGGATGTACCCATTGGAAACCACAACCGTTTTTAATCCTTTAGCCTTGGCCAAGGTTGCTACTTCATGCATAAATTCAAACCAAACCGTTGGTTCGTTGTAGGTAAAAGCAATACCAATATTATTTGGTTTTTCCATTGCCCGATCTACTATTTCTTTCGCTGTGAGAATTTTACCGTGCAATTGATCCATTTCCGCCACTTGCGAAATCTGCCAGTTCTGGCAAAAATTACACTTCAAATTGCACCCAAAACCACCAATAGAAAATATTTCTTTACCTGGATAGTAGTGATACAACGGTTTTTTTTCGATCGGGTCGCTTGCCATTCCCGACAAAAGTCCCTGCTGTTTATTCCGGATTCGTCCACCAATATTAAACCTAACTCCACACAATCCAGCTTTTCCCTCCTGCAATTGACACTGGTGAGGGCAAAGATGACATTGTATTTTTCTTTTTACTTTACTGTAAAACATAACAAAGTGACTTGCGAAATCCACACAATTTAATAAAACCATGAATACTTTCAAAATCTGACTTAAATCATACTTGGTTTTTCTCTTTTTATGGTAAATTTGAGAAAACAAGTCAACAAAATAAAGTTATGGAAAACTTATCGGAACTTAGAAAAATAAAACAAGAAGTGCTTCAAATGGATTTCAATTTCAAGAACGTGCAGCGAATCATGCATTTAGTTTATGAAGCTAAATCGTTGCTCGGAGATAAACATCCCATCCCCAATAAAGACATAGCTTTAGACCAAACAAAAAAAGTAATTTCGAATGAAATTATGAAGCTGATACAAGCCAAAAATGAGAAAGAAATTGAATTAGCTTTTAATGATGTGGTAGATAATTTTAAATTGGTGCTTAGTTATATTTCTTGATTCCTAAAAATAATTTGTGGTACAAAGGTTTCTTTTACCGGAAGATTCATTCGTATCCGCCAATTCACCGGGTAATTATTATTCGACCGGTTACCCAAATTATTTACAAATCCCAAGGGCAATTTATCGAGCATCAATATGTTGAATCCTCTGGTACCTATACTAGAATGCACATTCTCCTTTTTTAGATAAAGCAGCGCTTCATAATTGTCAATTAAAATAAGTGGAAATTTACTTTTATTCAAAAACCACGACATGGATAAATCATGCTGGGGAATTAACTTGTTTCCTTTAATTTCGGCTAATAAAACACCCGAATGAACAATTCTGAGCTGTTCGCTTAATAATTCAATCCATGGTTGCAACGGACCGGGTATTGCCCGAATGGTTTGGTTCAATTCAATAAATTTAAAATATTCCGGCTGAACAAGCCAATTGGTATAACCATCTTCCAATACTTTTTTAGGTGTATTAAATTTCTTTTTCGATTTGTTTTTAAAAAGCATTTCGGAACCTTTTTTTTGCAATACACTAACAAAAAAACCTTCCCCTTCAATCTTGAATGGGAAAAATTGATAGGCTTCAATGTTTTGATAGTTTATTTTGCTTATTCCCCATTCATCTGGAATAGAAATTGGAATACTTTCGGCATCAAATTGCTCCGTAATCCAAGCTATATTTTTTTCGTTTTCATCGGGATTGTAGGTACAAGTACTGTAAATTAAATAACCACCTGGAGCCAATGCCGACCAAACATCAGCCAATATCCGCTGCTGCCTTTGAGAACAAATAAGTGCATTATCAACCGTCCACTCATCCATGGCTGATTCATCGCGACGAAAAAGCCCCTCACCGGAACACGGTGCATCCACAATAATTAAATCGAAGAAGCCCGGTAGTTTTTGAAAATCTTTTGGATCGTTTTGTGTAACCACAACATTGGGATTTCCCCATTTGATGAGGTTTTCTGTCAAAACCACCGTCCTGGTTTTAATAACTTCATTTGCTACTAAAAAACTCTGATCATTCATTAAAGAAGCAATCTGTGTACTTTTTCCACCTGGAGCCTCACACAAATCAAGTATTTTCAGCGGACTATTGTTTGTATATAATTGTTTAAATAAGTATCCAACAAACATACTACTTGCTTCCTGAACATAATAAGCTCCTGCATGAAATTGAGGATCTAAGGTAAAAATGGGTCGTTCTTTTAAATAAAATGCCAAAGGTTCCCATGCGACTTGTTTACGCTCAAATAAAATTGGGTCAACTTTTTTTGGATTAATACGGATACTAACCGGCGGAATCTTTTCCAATGCGGTTTGAAACCTATCGAAGGATTCGCCTAACTGTCTTTGCATTCGTATTTTAAAGCCTTCGGGTAATTGCATCTGTTCAATTTTTTGTAAAAATAAGTTGGATAATTTGAAATGCACTACAACCTAATGGTTTTATTTGCTTTATCACAAGCATTCTATTTTTCAATCAATTCAAATAATTCTTCAACATTAATCTCAAAAAATCGAGCCATTCGAATGGCTAAAATTGTTGAAGGGACAAATATGCCATTTTCAATGGTATTAATGGTTTTTCGGGTAACACCAACCTTACCGGCTAGTTCATCTTGAGTAATGTTTTTGATGGCCCGTTGTACCTTTATCTGATTCCGCAATTCCCAGTTATCCATATCACGATTTGTTATAGGCTAAATTTGCAATTAACGAGGTTGAAATACCTACAAACAGTAATAGCTTACAAACAATTAAAGCCGATAAATCATGGAATGAAGTGATTGCAATAAAGATAGCAATGGTTCCCATAACGGACCCAAAACCCCAATAAATGGATTTATATGCATATAATTGATGCATTTCATTGTTTAAGGCTTCTTTTAATTTTCTGTCAGCTTTTACTTTTTTTCCTAATCTATTAAACCGGATAAGGTTTATCGTAAATAAAATCCAACCAATAAGACCAATAATCAATAAGGAACCTATTACCACTTTATTATTGATTAAATCTTTTGAGATGAATGTACCATACCAAACCATCCAACCAATAGTGAGCCACTTTACCAAGTTATACCTCGATTTGTCTAGTTGTTCAATTAAAGAAGTTTCCATAATTATACGTTTTAAATGTAACACTAAGTTATCTTTTAGTAACCTTTAGGTTACAAATATAGTGATAAAATACAATCATACAAATTTGAAGCAAAAAATTTACAAAATAGTTTATTGCCCTATAAACAGGGCTTTTTGTTTATTTTAGAAGGGAATCCTGCACCGCAACTTCTTTCTTTCTACTAAAAACAGTATAGGTCAATTGTTTTTTTCCATTATTCCTATTGTAACCAATTCTGGAAACAATTATCTCATTTTCGTTGAATATCAGATTCACTAACGCGCAGATATTCTCACTTTCCATAATTCCAACCTCTCTTTTCCATCCGGGCATGGCTTGAAGCCTTTGGGGAATATCAAGTTTTTTATCGGTTAAATTCGATTTATTAGTATAACTTACACAACAAACCCTACCAATGGTGTCAACCATAACTTGCAACATAATTACTCCTTTAAATTTTTCTAACTGTTTGGCTTCCAATCCGCTTAAAAAATCAGCCACCATAATGGAGTCATTTGGTTCATATTTGATCAAAACCAACGTATCTTCCATCACAAACTTTAAGGGACAAATGGTTGACTGGCTTTGAAACATTTTTTGCCCAACCAGAACATCTGAAAGTAACATAAGAAATAAAATTGCTATTGCTTTCATTCGATATATATTTAACGAAGCTTTAAATTTATAAACCATTGTACTAAGATAAAAATCATAATAATAGGAAACGATAAAACTCGATGTAAAACCTGTAACAAATATTAAAAACTACCGATTTTTAAATCGCTTAGTTTAATTTTCATCCGTAAATAAATATTAGTTCGTTGAATGTCAATTGTTTCGTACGAATGGAACATCCCATGTAAAATTTCATCTGTTTTTACTCCCTTCGGTCATGAAATCACTTCGTTAAGTTGTGCAGTTTCCTGCATGGGGGTTTCATTGTATATTATTAGTTAAAACCGAATCAATTGTTGAAACCGATGAAACTTGAAAGTATCCCATCGGGTTTTTATTTATATTACTGGGAGGATTGAGCAATGGGGGTTGTATATTACTGAAATTGTTAGTGGTTTGCCTATTTAATCCATAATAATATTTATACATATTTTCTGTTATTCCGTGCAATTTAATAGTTGCTGAATCGCCAATAGCAAAAGCATAAGGTGCTGTCCAAGCAAATTGACCGTTTGTGTAGGAATCATCAAATACCAATAAATCGGAATAACCATTGTATAAACTGCCGTTATTCCATACTTCCGCTCTATAATACTGTATTGTATCTACCTTAGTTTTGATAAATAACTTAAAATAATACCCATTTCCATCAACATAGTTGGTTCGGTAATTTACTTGAAAGGAATCAATTATTGGAAAGGGAGGCATCAATTCATCCGCAGTATATACTTTTCCTTCAACAGTTACTCTTAAATGATACCAATTTGAAGGTTGAACAGTCCAATTGGTTATGCTGTATTTACCCGCTTCAACAAATTCTGCGGTTACCTTTTCACCTGAATCATTGGAAATGGTGGCTGTAGCATCGTTAACTGGAATAAAATCCAAAACTCCATCCGGCGGTGCTGTAAATGACACGTAAACTATATAGGGCGGCTCCTGACTGGAGATTTTAGCCTCAATAACCACCGATTTTAAATATTCATCAAACAGATCTCCTTTAAGAGGTTCATAACAACCGGATAAAAATAATAACATTAAAAATCCAAAAATCAACTGTTTTTTCATCATTAAAATTTGAAACGATACGAAATAGATGGCACAAATTGATATAAGTAAAAATAGCTCGGATTCAAAACCTGAATGTTGTTATTTCCCACATTGGCAGGAATATAATAGGCAATTCCAAGAGCGTTTTTTCTGAAATAAATATTGTAAACAGCAAAATTCCAATAACTTTTCCAGCGTCTGCTTTCATTTTTCTTTGATGCCAAATCAAAACTAATATCGAGCCGATGATAGGGTGGAAGATTTTTAGAATTAATATGGTTCTCATCGAATTGGAGGTAGGTTTTATCATCAACCTGATACTTTCCCACGGCTGCCGTATAAGGAATTCCAGAAGCAAATACCCAAGTAGCCGAAAGGGAAGTGCGTTGATTAAAATTATAAACTCCGGCTAAATTAAAGGTATGCTGGCGCGTATGACTGGCTGGATATACCTGATTATTATTGAGACCCTCTGTTTTCCATAATGGGTGACAATAATCGTAGGATACCATACCCTTGAAATGGGTGAAATTATATGAAAATAATAACTCTATACCTGTTACAGTTGCGCTGGAGCGATACAAATATTTCTCCGGGTTTTCCGTATATAGAATCCGTCGATCTTGCATATTTTCAATTAAATTTTGCAGGGTCCTAAAATAGGTTTCTGCCAAAAAACTCATTCGTTCATTCAAGGAATGGTGAACACCAAACGCAATATTATCACTAATTTGTGGAGGAAAAGACTCATTAGCAATCATCCATCGGTTAGTGCTAACACCTACAGCACTTAATGGAAGTTGATGCAAGGGCTGAATTTGACGTCCATAACTTGCTTTTAACGTAGTTTTATCGCTCATTGCAATACTAAAACGAAGCTGCGGTTCAATCAACCAAGATTTAACCCCAATTAACGAATCCGAAAAAGGATCGGTAAATAAATGATTTAACCGCAACCCGGCATCAATACTAAACTTGTTATCCAAAGAAATTTGCTGTGAATAGAAAAAACTATTCAAAAGCATTTGCTCTAAAGAAGACTCATAGCGGGCATAAATCAATTCTTCCGTTTCAGATATAAGGGAGAAAGGATATATATTGTACAGGTTTGATGTAAAACCAAACGTGCTTTTAAGTGCATCAGAATAATCGTACGAAATTTCAGTTTTAAGTTTAATGTTATTGGCCGATGAACGCCAATATAATAATTCCTTACCTTCTTGAGTTCCCTGACTCATAATATTTTGGCTTACAATAAATGAAATATTGGAAAATACATTGTTGCCAAATAGATGATTCCATCGAACTGAACCTAAGTGATTAGTACGTAAGGTGCTTTGATACTGATCAAAAGAATCGGAACCGGAATATCCTGAAAGAAACATTCTGTTTTTAGGATTCAGCTTTATATTCAACTTTAAATTGGCATCATAAAAATAAAACTTCATCTGCTTAATATCCGGATCATTCGAAAATAATTCAGCCACTCTATCAACATAGGTTCTGCGAAAAGCAAAAATCATGGAACTCTCATTCTTTTTTAAGGGTCCTTCAACCGAACCTCTTGCTGAAATAATACCAATACCACCTGACACTTGCCATTGTTGATTGTTTCCTTCCCGAAGCCTAACATCAATTAATGATGATAATGCACCTCCCTCACTAACCGGTACCTCGTTTTTAAATAAGGTAATATTATTCACCATATCTGGATTAAAAACGGAAAAGAAACCCCCAAAATGAGAAGCATTATATAAATTGGCTTCATCCATTAAAAAAACAGTCTGATCCGAACCTCCACCCCGTACATTAATGCTGCTGGTGGATAATTCATTAATTTGTATTCCCGGAAGAATGGATAAGTTGCGAAGGGCATCGTTTTCGCCAAAAAGCCCGGGCAACTGCTGCATTTTTCCAATATCAATTTTTGCCAGATTATTTAACGTAGATTCAAGAAAACGGCCAACAGGTTTTGTTGAGACAGTTATTTCTTTCAAATGATATTCTTGAGGCTGCATTTCAATGGTTAACAACTGACTAACAATTAAATCCAACTCTATTGACTTGGTAACATAACCTAAATTGTATATTAAAAGGGAGTGTTTGCCAGTGGGTAATTTTAATGAAAAAAAACCATACGGATTGGTTATGGTTCCAACTTTCAACGATTCAACATAAATAGCCGCACCAATCAAATCTTCTGATGAATTAGCGTCTTTAATGAAACCGGTAACCGAAATCCATTCTGGCACATCACGCTTATAATACAAAACAATGTTTTTTCCAACTTGCTTGTAATGGATGTTGTTTTTTCTAAATTTTTCGTCTAAAAATGACTGAAGCGAAATATTAACATATTCATCCTTAACAAATAACGTATCAGATAGAATATTATCAGAATAAGAGAAGTGAATTCCATATTGCTTTTCAATGGTTTGCACCACTTCTTTGAACGTATTATTATTTAATTTAATATTTATTCTGGTTTTTAATAAATCGGATTGCGACCAAGCATTTATGGAAAGCAGTAATAATAGACTTGCTAAAAAGAATAGGGCTTTCATGCCCCAAAATTAGAATTTTTATGCAAAAGCTAGCAGGCTTTTGATATTATGTTTCAAAATAAATTAATGAATTAAAGGAAAAAATAATTCCTGAGGCACCCAGATTATTTCAAATTCGTTGTATTCTCCTTTTTAATAGAAAAAACTACTGAGTTGTGGGTAATTTTATATTCCCAACCCATAGCAAGACCTAAAACTTCTGCAGCTTGCTGAGTAGTGGGGTCATCAAACGAACCGCTATACCGGATTTGATTTGAATTTTCGGGGATTATAACTTGTTTTCCAATTAGTTCGCCTAATAACGAAGCAACTTCGGTAATTGGAGTGTTATCGAATTGTAGGTTTTTAGTTTTCCATGATACTGCATTTGGATTGAATTCAGTAATATCAGTAACTTTGTTTTTTAGGACATCATAATTGGCTTGTTGTCCTTTAATAACTAATGTTGGCTCTTCCGTAATGGGATTTCCAAACAACACTTTTCCTGAAAAAACATTTAAACTAAATTCTTTGTTTGAATCGAATGCTTTTAAATTAAATTGAGTTCCTAAAACCTTTGCCTGAACTCCACCAAATATATTCACAATAAAAGGAACGCTTTCATTTTCGGCAACTTCAAATAAAGCTTCACCGGTTAAAGTAACATTCCTGTTGTTAATATTATATTCTTTACTAACCGTTAATTGCGAATTTTTATTCAAATATACCTTAGTGTTATCCTGCAACTGAATATATTGAATATGGTTTCCTGAAAAATAGTGAATTTCTTTATCAGCGAATAGTTGAGAAACTCCCCATATTCCTAAAAGCAGTATAATTGAAGCCGCAATTGAGGTAAAGGAATAAATCAATTTTTTGTTAAGCTGTTTTATCTTTTTATCAGGAATTAAATTTTTAAACGACTCCCATTCAGCATCAACATCGGGGTTTAAATCAAAGGAGAGTTTTCCGGTTAATTGCCAAACTTTTTGCAGTTCTTCATACATTTCTTGATTTTCAGCAATGCGAAGCCAATTGTCTAAAGCAAGCTCTTCAGCCTGTGATAGGGATAATCCTGTTATTTTATTGGTCGCTATGTCGAAAATTTCTTCCATAATTTTATTAACTATGTATTAAACAGTTAAAGTAAAGTAAACCCTACCCCCATTATTAAAAATATTCCAATTAAATGAATGTAAGGTTTTAACGAAATGCGTAACTCTTTGAGGGCTTTACTTATGTGCTTTTCAACTGACTTTATACTAATATCCAAATGTTCTGCAATTTCTTTATTACTCATATCAGAATACCTGCTCAAAGAAAATACTAATTGACATTTTTCAGGTAACGCTTTTATTGCATCCTGAATGGCTTTTTCCACTTCACCCGACAAATAATCACTGGTTACAGAAGCTTGCTGACTTGAAAATACGGCTTCTCCCACAACATCTTCGGAAACCATCCGTTTTGATTTTTCCAGTGAATTTAAAGAGGTATTTACTACAGAGCGGTGCAAATACGATTTAATATTGTTATCAACGGTAACCTCATCTTTTAAATTCCAAAGTTTTAAAAACACCTGCTGAGCCATGTCCCGGGCTTCATCTTTGTCCTTGACAATAGCATTGGCAACATTCACCAAATAGGCAAAATGGGTTTTAAAAAGATTTTCAAATTGAGATTCAGTCATTCGATGTAAAATTCAATTTCCAAAAGTATAGTTACCAAATTACTAAACAAACATTTTCATTAAATTTCTGTTAGTTGTAACCAACACAAATTATTTACGTCAATTCATCAATTAATTTACCATTCCAATATAAAAGAATATGTATCAGTAAAACTAAAAAAATGAAAAAAATGAAACCGAGTTTGTACCTATTGGGTATATCATTAATTATTTCGAATATGATTTTAGCACAAGAACCTGTTGCAAAGCCTGGAAATATTGAGTTACCTACATCAAAAGCTGAATTAGAATTAATGGCTGCCTTTGATAAGGGGGATTTCAAGTATTCTGTGGCATCGTATTTTGCTAAACCTTTAAAAAGTGGATTTCAGTTTTCGCCTAAAGGACAATATTTATCCTATCGCGAAAAAGATGAGAATGGTAAAAGGCATGTTTATGTAAAAAACACGATTACCGATGCCATTACTAAAGTTATTACAGAAGGAGAAGAACTTTTAAGAGGATACAACTGGATAAACGATAATCGCTTAATATACATCAAAGATCAGGGTGGTAACGAAAATTACCAGCTTTTTGCTATAAATATTGATGGAACCAACGAAAAAGCGTTAACACCATTCGATGGAGTAAAAGTATCGATTCTGGAAACGTTAAAGGATCAGCCTGATTTTATGATTATTCAAATGAATAAAGACAATCCGGAAGTTTTTGAACCTTACAAAATAAATGTTAATACGGGTGAATTGGTAAAACTTTATGAAAATAATGACCCAAACAGTCCGGTTATGGGATATGATTTTGACAAAGATGGTAATTTAAGAGGCTATACCCGACAAGTAAATGGCACTGAAATGGAACAAATGTACCGCACCAGTTCCGATAAGCCTTTTGAAGTTATTGAACACTACGATTGGAAAGGCGCATTTGGCATTATCGGATTTATTTATGAAAAAGGTCAAGAAAATTTTGCCTATGTTTCAACAAATCTTGGTCGCGATAAGCAAGTGGCCGCAAAATACGATTTAGCCAATAAAAAATTGATTGAAGTTGTATTTGAAAATAAAGACTTTGATGCCAGTGGAATTTCCCGTTCACGCAAGAGAAACTGGGAAATTGATTATTTCTCGTTCGAAGGGGAAAAATACCATATTGAACCGGTAAGTGACTATTACAAAAAACTTCATTCAATTTTCAAAAAACAATTTGGTTCCAAAGATTTTTGGATTACTGATTATACTGATAATGAGGATAAGTACTTGCTTTATGTTACTAGCGATAAATTATATGGTGAATATTTTGTTTACGATGCTGTAAAAAATGAATTTAAACTTATGGTTACCTTAATGCCTGAGCTTAAAGAAAATGATATGGCTGAAATGCGACCAATAAAATTCAAAAGTCGGGATGGATTTTTGGTTTATGGTTATATTACCTTACCAGCCGAGGCTTTAACCGGACAAATGGTTCCAATGATTGTTAATCCACATGGTGGACCTTATGGAGTAAGGGATTCATGGGGATTTAATCCTGAAACACAGCTTTTTGCAAGCCGTGGATATGCTACATTGCAAGTTAATTACAGAGGTTCGGGTGGATATGGCAAAGAATTTTATTTAGCCGGAAGCAAACAAATTGGTCGGAATATGTTAAACGATTTGGAAGATGGAGTTAACTATTGCATTGAACAAGGGTGGGCCGATAGTAAAAAAATTGCTATTTACGGTGCCAGCTATGGAGGTTTGGCTACGCTAGGTAGTTTAATCAAAACGCCTGATATGTATGTTTGTGGTGTTGATTATGTAGGAGTATCCAATTTATTCACGTTTGTTAACTCATTTCCCGCCTATTGGAAACCATATATGGCTCAGTTTTATGCTCAATGGTATGATCAGGAAAACCCTGAAGAGAAAAAAATAATGGAAGAGGTATCGCCTGCATTAAGGGCTACGGAAATTACCAAACCCTTATTTGTAGTTCAAGGGGCAAATGATCCCAGAGTAAATATCAATGAATCGGACCAAATAGTTACCACATTACGAGCTAAAGGTAAAGATATTCCATATATGGTAAAGTATAACGAAGGTCATGGTTTTGGGCATGAGGAGAACCAATTGGAACTGTATCAATACATGTTGGGCTTTTTTGCCAAGTATTTAAAATAATGAAATTATTACTTTAAATTAACGATTGTATCAAAAGAACCTTGCTCAATATACTTGAGCAAGGTTCTTTTTTAATTATAGCTACTCCAAATTTTCTTTTTCAGTTTTTGCTTTTCTGTGAATTTCGGCTTTATAAATAGGTGAATCCAATTGAAGGCATTTATTGTAATACTTTATGGCAAAACTACTCTCATTTGAATTTTTAAATAATTCACCCAAATAAAAAGCCGAGTAAGCCGGATAATAAAATTCATAATCCAAGTTTGAGTTCAGAGCCATTTGATAAAAAGGAATTGCTTTGCTGGGTTCGCCAACTTTATGATAGGCTCGTGCAAGCCGGTAGGCATACTCCAATTTTTGCGATTGGTTAAATGTATGGATTGATTTTTTTAAGGAAAGTAGGACATTAATTGAGTTTGAATAGTCACCTCCATCGAATAATAACCTGCTTTTAATTATTTCAGGTAACCAATCAACCGCATGCACAGCTTCATATTTCGCTTGTTGGTCGGTCCAAACTTTGCTTATGGGCGATTGCCGAATTAATGCTAACAAACTATCTGCCGGCTTTAATTGATTTGTTAATAAAAAATACCAGGAGAGTTTCAGCCGCGCATAAGTAACCTGATTGTTGTTTTCCTGATTTTTCAGAAAAAGCTGTAGGTAGTTTACTGAGGATGGTGACCGATTATTCAATAACGCAATTCCATACCACAAATTCAGCATGTTACAACGCTGGTTAAATCGCATAGAATCAGCAATGGCTAAAACTTTTAGATTCTTCTGATATTGTTCCACTTTATTATAAATCAACACCGTAGTAAAAGCTTCCAAAGGTCCCTTTTTAGCAAAATCAGGACTTGGAATACTAATATCTGGAAGCCTTTCAGGAGAAATATCACCAAATAAAACCGGTAATATAAAACCAGCAAGCTCTATTTCCCTGTAGCTGACTGAACTTTCTTTAAATTTCGATTTGGCTTCATTCAATGAACTTTGAAACTCTGATTTCCAAAATTCAATACTTTCAGTCTTTTTTCCAAATACATTTGAATTTACCCAATCATCGGTAGCTTTGAAAATTAAGGAGTGTTTTTGGTTTAATGAAAAATCAGGGTATTTTTCTTCATTGGTTTTATTATGCTTTTTTGCATTCCAATAAGCATTTATCGATTTTAAAACATTACCATTTTCATAGTACAAGTAGCAAATCATTAAATTTATATCAGCCAAACAATAATGATAATAAGGATTGTCTGCTTTTAATTTTTCAATTTTATTTTTTTGGATTTCAATTTTAGTTAAAACCGAATCAAGCAAAATTGATTGCGAAGTTGTTTTAAAGTTCACAAAACTATGATAGGCCTCTAACCAATTAATAACCCCATTCACATTAGTGCCCGCAGGATTTGGAAATGACTTACATTTTAATTCGAGGATGGCATTATGAATGCTTTTTTCTGTGTCAGAATATTTAAACTGAGCATTACTTTTAGATACTAATGCAAAAAGAAAAAAAAGGATAATATTAAAGTTATTTCTCACGATGAGTTTTTAAACCAAAATATTGTTTAATTGAAAGTAAAAAAAAAGGTTGCCTATCGGACAACCTTCCCATTATTGAATGAATTAGTTAAATTTCTTCTCCAAAACCTGCATCCACAAGTATGCGGCCACAGTATTCGCAAACAATAATCCGTTTGCGGGCTCTGATATCTACTTGACGTTGAGGCGGAATTTTATTAAAGCACCCACCACAAGCATCCCGCTGAACAGTAACTACAGCAAGCCCGTTGCGTGCATTGCTTTTAATCCTGCGATATGCATGAACATATCGATCATCAATATTTGATTCGATTTCTATAATTTTGTCATGCAACCTTTTTTCTTCGAGTTGCGTTTCTGAAACTATGGAATTTAGTTCTTTTTGCTTATGAACTAAATCATCGCTGCGTTCATCAAATGTTTTCTGAGCTGAGGCAACAATTTCATTTTTCTTTTCAATCTCAGTGGTAAATTCACGGATTCTTTTTTCACAAAGTTGAATTTCCAACGTTTGGAACTCAATTTCTTTCGATAAAGAATCGAACTCACGATTGTTTCGAACATTGTTTTGTTGATCCTGATATTTCTTTATAAGAAGCTGAGCATTAACAATTTCGTTCTTCTTGTTCGAAGCAACCTGCTCCAAATCTTTTACCTCAGTCTTAAGGTTTTCGATACGAGTGCTTAACCCAGCCAGTTCATCTTCAAGATCTTGCACCTCAAGAGGCAATTCACCCCGAAGCATAGAAATTTTGTTAATTTCGCTATCAACCATTTGCAGATCATACAAAAATCTAAGTTTCTGCTCCATGGTTATATCCACATGTTTCCCGTCTTTATTCAATGTATCCGTCATTGTATTATAAGTATTTTATCGGATTTGTATTTATTTTTGACAAATGAACTGCAAAAGTAGAAAATTTTCTTGTAACTAATTCATAAAATAATTCTTTTGTGAATTGTTCGCTTTCATAATGTCCAATATCGGCAATCACTATTTTTTTATCGGCATCAAAAAACTGATGGTATTTAATGTCACCGGTAATAAAAATATCGGCTCCAGCCTTAATGGCATCCTTCAATAAAAAACTACCTGACCCACCGCATACCGCAACTTTTTTAATTGGTTTGTTTAAAAGTTGAGAATACCTTACGCTATCAGCAATAAATATTTTTTTTATTTGCAATAGAAATTCTAGCTCATTCATTGACTCTGGCAAATCACCAATCATTCCTGAACCAACCTGCAACCATTCATTCTGAAGACTTATGAGATCATAAGCAACCTCCTCATAAGGATGAACTGATTTCATGGCATTTATTACTTTTGTTGAAAGATAAGCCGGAATTACTATTTCTAATCGGGTTTCTGGTTCGGAATGAATTTCGCCCTTTTTTCCAATAAAAGGATTGGTATTTTCACCAGCTCTAAAGGTTCCAATTCCTTTACCATTGAAACTGCAAGAGTCGTAATTACCAATTTTACCTGCTCCTGCTTCAAACATAGCATTCCTCACTTTATCTGCAAAATTAACAGGAACAAACACAATTAATTTCTGTAATTCACCTTTTAATGGCTTCAATATTAGGGTGTTTTGCAAATTAAATAGCTGGCAAATTTTAGTATTTACGCCATTTTCAAGCACATTGTCGAGGTTGGTGTGAGCCGAATAGATAGCAATGTCGTGCTTTATAGCCAATATCACTGATCGCTCCACATAATTCTGTCCGGTTAATTTCTTGAGGCCATTAAAAATAATTGGATGATGCGATATTATGAGGTTTGCACCCGATTGAATTGCTTCATTAATTACATCTTCAGTAATATCTAATGAAATTAAAACACTGGTTATTTCACTGTTCTTATTTCCGAGCAATAACCCTGAATTATCATACGATTCTTGCAATGAAATCGGAGCCAATTCTTCAAGATAGTGAATTAATGAACTGATTTGCATACTTGTTTTAGTTTAACAATAGATTGTTAGATTTTGAGATATGAGATATGAGACAAAGCGTAACAAATTAATTAATAGCAAGTTATGTCAACTTCCAATATTTTTTTGATTATCTCACAGTCAATGTTTTATAATTTTTTACGAAACCATTGAGTTAAAAAAATTAACCAGTAAATTGAATGCCTGCAAAAGAAATAACTAAATTTTAAACCCAATTACCAATATATCATCGGTTTGTTCATTTGTTCCTTTCCAGTCTTGAAATGTTTTTTTCATTGTTTTATACTGCTTTTCCATGGGCAAATTTGAATTTAAAAGAATCGATTTTTTCAAATTGGCTAAAAAGAATTTTCGGTTTTCATTGCCTCCAAACTGATCGGCAAATCCATCGGTAAAAAGATAAATAATGTCGCCATCATTTAACTGAATGTTGTTGTTGTTAAAAGCTTTAGTATCAAAATAATGAACCCCAATTGGCATTCTATTAGGCTTAAATTCAATTAGTTCACCGGCACGAACTAAATACATGGGTCGGTTAGCTCCAGCAAACTGAAGCACGTTTGTTTGTTTATCTAATATGCATAATGCCATATCCATACCATCGCGATTTTCAACCGAACGCTTTCCCTGCCGCAGTGCTGCTTTTATCCGAATGCGAAGTTGATCTAAAATTTCACTGGCAGTAAACTCTGGATGTTGTAGTATAATTTCGTTTAACAACGATAAGCCCAAGATAGTTATAAGGGCACCGGGCACTCCATGTCCGGTACAATCAGCTAAGGCACAAACCACTTTGTTTTTTTGATTTCCGGTATCTTTAAAAAAATAAAAATCACCGCTCACAATATCTTTAGGTTGCCAAAAAACAAACGATTCAGGAAAATAGGTTCTTATGGTTTCAGGATCCTGCAACAATCCTTGTTGTATTTCTTTAGCATACTGAATGCTATCGGTAATATGCTTGTGTTGAAGTTCCAATTCGGTTTTTTGAATTTCAATGATCCTTTTTTCGTTTTCGAAATTTCGACGCAATGAACTGAAAATAAGTGCTGAAAAACCTATAACATAACCAACCGTTAACAACAAATCGGCATTTCTTACTGACTCACTTGGGTATGATAAAACTAAATTAGGATAATAATAGCTGATCAGATATAATATAACCAAATTTCCGATAACTAAAAAGCTAATTAATAAGTGTTTATTATGGTTGGTTATACTTAAAAAAACAAATAAGGTAAGTACATAAAGGTAATTAATTGAGCCATTGGGGCCTTCATTCAATAACCAAGAACCACTTAAAATGAGTAATGCTACTATAATGTATGTCCAAATAAAGAATTGATGTAAAATTCTCGAATTTATATAGATGTATATAAGAAATATAGATCCAAATGCTATTATAACTTGCAAAACTTCAGGCAAATCAAGATTTGCATTTATTACTAAACTTATAATTGAAACCAAAAAGGAAACAAAAACTGCAATATTAAACAGGCGTTTTTCAACATCAAAATCGAGCGAATTACCTGCAATCAGTATTTCAAATTGTTTAAGTTTATTTTTTATCATACGGATATTTCTTCTCAAATATAAATTAATTTAGCTAAACACACATAAAACATATACGTTTCAAAAAGTTATTTACGGAAACCATAGTTAAAAGTTTTAACTAAAATTCAATAATTAGTTTCAAAAATTGTAATTTCGAAATCAAATATAAAATTCAAAAACAAAATATATGAGTACATTCAAATACCAAAAACCTTTTCCAATTGCAAAAGACAGTACTCCTTATAAATTACTGTCAAAGGAATATGTATCGGTAGTGGAAACAGATGGAAGAAGAATCCTTAAAATTGACCCAAAAGGTCTGGAATTATTGGCAAAAGAGGCCTTTACCGATGTTTCGTTCTTTTTACGCCCGGCGCATCTTGAAAAATTGGCACATATATTACAAGATTCCGAATCGTCAGATAACGACCGTTTTGTAGCACATACCATGTTGTTGAATCAGGTAGTTTCGGCGGAAGGAGAGTTACCAACCTGCCAAGATACAGGTACTGCCATTGTAATTGGCAAAAAAGGGGAAAATGTTTGGACCGGCGGGCATGATGCGGAACACCTTTCGAAAGGAATATTTGAAACCTACCAGGAGAAAAACTTACGCTATTCGCAGGTAGTTCCTTTAACTATGTTCGATGAGAAGAATACAGGAAATAATTTACCAGCGCAGATAGATATATACTCTGAAGCAGGCAATGCATACGAATTCCTCTTCATAACAAAAGGTGAGGGTTCTGCCAATAAGACTTATTTATATCAACAAACAAAATCGTTGCTAACTGAAGAAAACCTGACCAAATTCGTAAAAGAAAAAATCCGTGATTTGGGAACCTCCGCTTGTCCGCCATATCATTTGGCTCTGGTAATTGGTGGCACCTCAGCCGAAGCCACCTTGGCGACCGTAAAAAAAGCATCTGCCGGTTATTACGATTTTTTACCAACTCAGGGAAATGAAGGTGGCCAAGCATTCCGCGATTTGGAATGGGAAGCCAAAGTTCAAAAAATTTGTGAGGAAAGTGCCATTGGTGCTCAATTTGGCGGCAAATATTTTGTGCACGATGTACGGGTAATACGGTTACCGCGCCATGCAGCCTCCTGTCCAGTTGGCATAGGAGTAAGTTGCAGCGCCGACCGGAACATTAAAGCTAAAATAACCGAAGATGGAATTTTCTTAGAACAATTGGAAAAAGACCCAAAAAAATATTTACCAAAACAAGCTCCTCATTTAGCCCCTGCCATTGATATTAATTTGGATCAACCGATGGCTGAAATATTGAAAGAACTATCGAAACACCCAATCAAAACAAGACTAAACTTAAGAGGAACTTTAATTGTTGCCCGCGACATAGCTCATTCCCAATTGAAAGAATTGCTAGATGCCGGCAAACCCCTACCCGATTATTTTAAAAATCACCCGGTTTACTATGCAGGACCTGCCAAAACACCAAAAGGAATGGCATCAGGAAGCTTTGGACCTACTACCGCCGGACGAATGGATGTATATGTTGATTTATTCCAGAAAAACGGTGGCAGTTTAATCATGTTGGCCAAAGGGAACCGTAGCAAACAAGTTACTGATGCGTGCAAAAACAACAAAGGCTTTTATTTGGGATCCATTGGCGGCCCAGCTGCTATTTTAGCCAAAGACAGCATCAAATCATCGGAAGTGATTGATTTTCCGGAATTGGGAATGGAAGCCATCCGTAAAATTACGGTAGAAAATTTTCCTGCATTTATTATTGTTGATGATAAAGGGAATGACTTTTTCGAGAAGTTGTAACTTAACACTTCGATAAATAAAAAACCATATCACTTTATTGATGATATGGTTTTTTGTCTTAATTCTTTTTTATCAGTTCTAACTTAACTATAAATATGGTATAAATCTTAAAAATATTTCACATGTTGATAATTTTTGTGCACAATATTTTACTTAATAATTTTGATTTACCATACTGAAATTCTGTATCTTGCTAACAATAAAATACTAAAAGGATATTCTGTTTTTTGAGAGAAACAGCAAGCGGTTCGTTCAATTATTTGCAAATGCCGTGTTTTTTTATTCAATTTGCACCCTGATTTTTATCATGTTTTAATATATTGTACAAAATGAAACTGGAAAATCGAAAGGGAAGACCACAAATCTCAAAGGGTAAAAATTATTAAACAATCTCATATAAGCAACTGTTAAATTACGCGCTTTAAAGAGTAAAATTCTATGGATACAAACGGAAAACTTTTCAAAAAATTCCTTGAACGCGAGGACAGAATCAACTCCCAATTCAGTACAGAAAACGCAAAAAAGCAACACAGTAAAGGTAAATTAACTGCCGTTGAACGCATCGCACTTCTTTTTGATGCAGGCACCTTCGAAGAAATCGATACATTCGTAACCCCAGCTCCAGCCACTTCAAGTTTCGGGAAAATGACCGAGTCGTTTGGCGATGGGGTAATTGTTGGTTTTGGAAAAGTATCGGGACGGTTAGTCTTTGCTTATGCTCAAGATTTTACTGTAATGGGAGGTTCCTTAGGAGCCGTGCATGCTCAAAAAATTAATAAAATTCAACAAACGGCTCTAAAAATGGGAGCACCCATTGTTGGCCTTATTGATTCGGGAGGTGCCCGAATTCAGGAAGGGATTGCCAGTTTAGCAGGGTATGCATCCATTTTTAAACACAACATTCATTCCTCAGGTGTAATTCCTCAAATATCGGTAATTATGGGGCCTGCAGCCGGTGGTGCTGTTTATTCGCCCGCCCTAACTGATTTTGTGTTTATGACAAATAAAACCAGTTACATGTTCGTTACTGGTCCAAATGTGGTAAAAGAAGTATTGAACGAAGATGTAACTGATGATGAATTGGGAGGTGCCGAAGTTCATTCGAAAAAAAGTGGGGTAGCCCACATGATATATGAGGACGAAGAACATACCATTGAAGGAGTTAGAAAATTACTGACCTATATTCCATCCAATAATTTAGTAAATCCGCCAGTAATTCTTAATCCGGATGAAAAATCGGACTACAATGAGAAACTGCGCGATACGGTTCCTGATGATCCAAACAAGCCTTATGATGTTAAAGATGTTATAAACCTTTTGGTTGACAATGATACTTTTTTTGAGATAAGCGAAAATTTTGCTCAAAATATCGTTATCGGTTTCGGGCGGTTGAAAGGCCAAACCATAGGAATTGTTGCCAATCAACCTAAAGTATTGGCGGGAACTATTGATATAAATTCCTCTATCAAGGCGGCTCGTTTTATCCGCTTTTGTGATGCATTTAATATTCCAATTTTAACTTTGGAAGATGTTCCCGGTTTCTTGCCCGGAGTAGATCAAGAACATAATGGAATTATCCGTAACGGAGCAAAAATGCTTTATGCTTACACGGAAGCTACCGTGCCAAAAATTACGATAATCCTACGGAAATCATACGGAGGAGCATATATAGTGATGAACAGTAAAAATATCGGAGGCGATTTCAGCTATGCATGGCCAACAGCGGAAATAGCTGTAATGGGTCCTGATGGTGCAGTTGCGGTATTATATCGTCGCGAATTGGAGGCATCTGAAGATCCCGTAGCACTTAAAAAAGAACTGGTGAAAGTGTACCGCGATGAAATTGCTAATCCATACATAGCCGACGAAAAAGGATATATTGACGAAGTAATTGATCCGGCAGTAACCCGTCAAAAATTAATTGTTGCATTTGAAGCATTGCAAAACAAGAATGTGGCGCGTCCTGCAAAAAAGCACGGGAATATTCCACTATAATTAGACTACTTTTTAAGAAATCAATAAAAAAGAGACATGATTATAAAAAGCATATTAATTGCTAATCGGGGCGAAATTGCTATTCGCATTGCCCGCACCTGCAAAAAAATGGGAATTGAAACCTGGGGTATAAAAACATCCAGTGAACCCAAAGCCCATTACCTTACGCACATGGATAAAATTCATGACATTAGCGATGAATTTAGCGATGTTACCGTATTTCTGGACGTAGAAAAACTTATTGAAATAATTGAAATAACTGGGGTTGATGCGGTGCATCCAGGTTATGGCTTCTTGGCTGAAAATGCCTATTTTGCTCAACGGTGCATTGTAGCCGGAACCAAATTTATTGGCCCTACCCCCGATGCCATTCACAAAATGGGAAATAAAACGGTGGCCAAACAAATAGCTACCGTGCACAATATTCCTTTGGCAAGTGGTTCACCTAAGACCATCCGCGATGCAGCCGAAGCCCGTGAAGTGGCCGACAAAATTGGCTACCCGGTAATTATAAAAGCTGCCTCAGGTGGCGGTGGTCGTGGAATGCGTATTATTCACAAACCCGATGAATTGGTTCAAAATTTCCGGTTAGCTACCAATGAAGCTGAAAAAGCATTTAACGATGCTTCGGTTTTTATTGAAAAATACATTCAAAACCCAAAACATATTGAGTTCCAAATACTAGCCGATTCTCAGGGAAATGTAGTCCATTTGGGAGAACGGGAATGTAGCATTCAGCGCAAACATCAAAAATTACTGGAAGAAGCCCCATCCTCAGCTTTAACACCTGAATTACGCAAGGAAATGGGCGATATTGCCATTCGGATTGCACAAGCTGTACATTACGAGAGCGCTGGTACGGTTGAGTTTTTGCTCGATCAGGACAATCACTTCTATTTTATGGAAATGAATACCCGTATTCAGGTAGAACATCCGGTAACGGAATATATTACGGGTCTCGATTTGATTGAACAACAAATTAGGGTGGCGCAAGGTGAACCACTGGCCTTTAAACAAGAAGATATTCAATTAAACGGATGGGCTATTGAATGCCGTATTAATGCGGAAGATGTTCAATCAGGTTTTTCTCCCTATTTGGGAACTATTGAAAAAATGATTGTCCCAACTGGCGATAATATTCGGGTTGACAGTGGTGTGGTTGAAGGGGATACCATTACCCCTAATTTCGATTCCATGATTGCCAAACTTATCGTTTGGGGACCAGATAGACAATCAGCCATTAGAGAAACCAAGAAAGCACTAGCTAAATTTTGGATAAAAGGTTTGAAAACTACCATTCCATTCTTTAAAACCGTTTTAGAGAATCAAGCATTTCAATGCGGAACCTTTAATACCAGTTTTATTGATAAAGAAATGACCACCATGCACGATAGCAGTGAGGATGAAGAAATTTTGGCAGCTTGGTTTGCAACCCTACAATATGTTGAGGAACGCGAAAAAGAAAATACCAATAAGGTTGACTTTGAACAAGGAAAAAACATTAACCCTTGGACCTTAAACAAACGGTTAAAGTCCTTTTAATTTTTTAATTTTCAATTAATATAGTTGCTGAACTAAAGGAGAAAAAATCATGAAGCTAGGCTGGAGTTCAAATAAGGAATTAAAAAAACTGATTGCAGTAAGTCCGAATCGTAAAAAATTCGAGTTTCCAATCCCATTTTCTGAAGAGATTAAGGTGGCAGGTAAACCCAATGAAGTTTCGATAAAAACTGACGAAAAATTTGGTACGTATTTGTTGTTTAAAAATAAAAAATACCCGGTTGAGGTTTTATATAAAAACCAAAACAAATACGAAGTATTGCTAAACGGTGTATCCTATTTTTTTACCGTAGAAACTCCGACATCCTATAAACGGATGAAGTTTTTATCGGCAAAATCGGGTGGCAAGAAAAATGAGAACCTAGAGGCTCCCATGCCAGGCAAAATTATAGAAGTTTTAACTGAAGAAGGACGTGAAGTAAGACCTGGTGAGCCTTTATTGATATTGGAAGCCATGAAAATGCAAAATGAAATTCAGGCAACCATAGCCGGTAAAGTAAAGAAAATTCACGTAAAAGCGGGTCAAAACGTGCTTAAAGACGATTTAATGATTGAAATACACGGGGGAAAATAGATAACAACAACCACAAATAAAGCCATGGAACAATTTCATGGCTTTATTTTTTGTTCAAAAACCGATTGGTACCGAACGTTTTCAAAATCATCGAAATAGGTGCTTTTTTCGACAGGGTTATAAAGAAACAGTACTGAACCTCATTTCAATAAATTGCAAAAGAAAAATCATCATAATAAATTTCACTTTTTCCGGTATTCCATAAGAATAGTGCAAACTCATAATCGTTACTTTGTATTTTTGGCAACTGAAATAACAACGATATATTTTCCCATGATTTTTGCTTCTGTATTATATCTTTCAAATTGTATGACTTATAGAAGATATTTTGACCATTAACACTTATTGAAATTACTATTTCTGAATTTACTATTGTATCGCTTAAAAAGTACGAAGAAAACATTAATGTACTTGACTTTGTGATTAATATAGGTAAATTCTTTGTTTTGAAAGTCAATCCAAATTCATTTTCAGGAGTAAGATGACCTGAAAGATTTCCGGAAAATGAATACCTATTGGATGTATTGAAATTTTGCCATAGAGTATCCAGTCTGTTTTCAAAAGAAACGAACTGTTCAAAAACGGGTATTTTGTCATTCAACCCAATAAAAGCAAGCAGATTTTGGGGATTATTCGATTTAGATAGCTTACACACTGATATTCTTCCATTATCTGCAATTTTTTTTAATCCCGATAATATTTCAGGGTAAGAAGTATAAATATCCGAAACAAAATAGTCATTCTGGAACACAATATAATCGTATTCCCATTGTAATACCTTTTCAATATTCTCACGGCTTGTACTCATTACAACAAACCCTTTCCGTTGCATCAATATAAAAGGAATATTAGGTACTACGGCATCAAGAACCAGTATTTTTGAATCTTTTGAAACACCTATTGAATCAATGAATTTTGACGACCCATCATAGTTTTGTATCAAGGATTCCGTTTTATCCCAGGAACCGGTATCCCTTCTATTCTCCTGTGATTTAATGGGTTGAAAAATTAAGGCAATTGAAAGGAAACAAAGAATTGCTATGAAACCTATTTTCATATTTTTCCTTTCAAAAGATGGCAAATATGAAAGAAGAACTATTAACAACATGATAACTGGGGTAAAGAAAGTATCTAAAAAATAGTAATCGTGGGCAGGGAATTGCTGCAACATTAAAAAGGAAAATAATGCACAACCAATAAAATAGACAAGCACGAATAAGCCAAAATAGCTTATTGCTTTATTTGAATGGATTCTTCGTGCTATTAAAAAAAACAAAGCAGCTAACAGCGAGAAACCAAAAATTAAATAGTGAATCTTTGTAAAATATTGTAATCCCCAATTGCGGTATACTTCTTTTAAAATTCCGATAACCTCTTCCAAATTATTTGGTGGAAGCAGATGGTTGAGAAAAATTGAGCCATATTGCTCCCTTAGATACCCATTATATAATTGATATATAATCAGTAAAAACATTGAAATAGATACCGGAATTATTTTAGGGATTATGCTTATTTCCTTTTTAATGATTCTAATAAACTCGATACACAAAACCGCTATTAATGGAATTGCAAATGTAGTTCTGGAAAGGGCTGCAAGGGTTAGAAAGAGTATGCTTAAAACAAAATCGCTTTGCTTATTATCCTTAAAATGATTATAGTATAGATAAATTCCGATAATAGTATTGGAAAGCGATGGAATTGTTGGCAAAAAACCATTCTGGTAATACACATATACCGGCGATGTAGCGGCAAAAACAAGTACTAGAATTGACTTAAAATAATCATTGGTTATTGCAAAAGCCAGTTTAAACAAAAAGAAAAGCCCGAACAGGCTATATATTAAAATATAAAGACGGAAAAGCCAAGGTGATGTATTGCCTGAAAGCTTCATCAAAAGTGCAGGAATATAATCATGAATGGGGAAATCAACTGCGGTTATACTTGATTCCGAGGGAATATTCCAATTGTAGGGAAATTGATGATTATATACAAAAGTTTGTGGTTTAAAAAAGTTCAAGCCATTATCAACAAAACCTAAAGATAGAGCATATCTATCTGATTGAGCCCAAGCATGAATATGGGATGGGAACTCGTTTATATCTTTATGGTGGTATAATGAAGCTAATAAAACGATTATTATAACAACCGAAAATTTAATATTGGATTTCATAGTTTATGCAATAATTGTATATGCTTATTATTTAATACATTAATACTAATTATGAATCAATTTTTACCAATATATTTATAAAGTACCAAAACATCACCCTCATCAAATCCCTTATAATACTTATTAATGAATTCAATCCATTTAGGAATACTCTGTTTTACAAAAACAAAATTATGTTGATAAATAAGTTGACTACATTCTTGATTACGTAAATCAATTTTTCGTACAATTAAAAAGTTTTGAGCTCCTGTATCAATCAATGAATCATTTATTTCACACAAATTATTAATGAGTTTGCTATCCATTTTTTTTTCAGCATAAAACTTTATGGGAATACTATTCCAAGGATTGTAAGGATTAGCCCAAGAACAATAAATTAATTTTATGAGTTTAGTACCATAATTATCATGAATATATTTTGAAATCTCCATTCTACCATTTCCGGCAGCTTTTTGACTCATTGCAACTATGCCTATTAGATTTACCGCTAAAAATATCAATGCCATAAAATAATTCAATGCTCTAATCATGTATCTACTCCTTATAATTAAAACAAATTGGTTATAACCTGAAACCAAAATAATAGGGAATAGAAAAACTATCGGAAAAATAAATCGCTCTTCTTTATGCGGAACAAGAGTATGCACCAATATAAAGGGGATAATACTCCACAAATAGATATTCTTTGGAGTATAAATGATAAGCAAAACTAAAGCAAACACTAAAGGAATTCCAACAAAATAACTTGGGAGACTTAATAATTTGATAAAATAAAAATACCAGGGAGATGTTCCAAACCCATTACCTCCAGAATCTATAACGGAATGAAAATAATTCCATGTTGTAAATACAGGCTCTCCATAAAACCAGAAATCGATAAAAAAACCTAAAATCAGAACACTTAGAAAAGCAATGCCAAACTTCAAGAAATAATCTAATTTTTTGCGTTCAATAATAATAAGCCATAAGAAAAATCCAATTATAGCAAAAGCAATTTGAAACCGAAAAATAAAACTAAACCCGGATATTAAACCTAACAAATAGGGCTTATATTCAGAATTTAAACGGCTAAAGAAGATTGCTAGCGAAAGCAGAAAAAATAATCCCGACCAAGTTTCAGATGAGAAACGAACGCTGATAAAAGGAATAAACCACAAGAAATAAGACAATAGATAATAGATTTTCGTGGACCTATTACCTACAACTTGATTTTCAGTATTTACAATAAAATACCTAATTATTAATAGTGACAAAATAGCAGTTAAGAGGCGTAATATGAAAACCTGAGAATAAGGGTTGTTAATATGAACTAAGCTTAACATCTTAAAAACAACGATACAAATTGTTGGTTGTAATGCTGGCCTAATTTGAGCATTATATTCCCATGCTAATTCGTTTGGGGTATGAGTACCCAGTTTTAATCCGGCAAACTCAATTATTTGATAATGTTCATCAGCATGGTAGAATCCATGACTGTTATATGCTGTTAAAAAATAAATGCAAACTGCAAATAAAAAAATGTAAAGATGAAAACGCTCATTTTTCATTTAAAGAAATTATTTCCTTATTAGTTTATGAATTAAATTTTCTGCTAGTCCTAACAAAAATAATACGATAAATCAAATATCCCAGCCTTAAGTATCTTTAATTGCCAAACCTAATTCAGCTAAAATATATCCAATCCGTTATTCCTTGTTACCTGCTTATGGTTTTTTATCTTTGCAGCAGAACGAACTCTTACAATGAAGAAACCGGAATTGCTGTTGCCCGTTGGAAATGTGGAAGCATTTTACGCCGCTTTAAAAGGTGGTGCCGATGCAGTATATCTGGGATTGAAAAACTTCAATGCCCGCGAAAGGGCAACAAATTTCTCGAATTATCAACTTCTGCAATTGCTTGATGAAGCTGCCTCTGCCAATGTCAAGGTTTATGTTACACTAAATACGGTTATTAAAAATTCCGAAATAGGTGAACTGATTGATACCCTTTGGTTTCTGTCTCAAACAAAAGTATCTGCTGTAATTATTCAAGATTGGGGAACTTACTTTTTGTTGAAAAACTTTTTCCCAAAACTGCCCGTTCATGCCAGCACTCAAATGGCCAACCATAACTCTGCCGGTGCCACTTTTAGCAAAAAAATGGGCTTTTCAAGGGTAATCCTTTCCCGCGAACTCACACTACCGGAATTGGAATCCATTCAGGAAAAATCGCCCATTGAAACCGAGGTATTTGTGCATGGAGCCCTTTGCTACTCCTTTTCGGGGATGTGTTTGTTCAGCAGTTATTTAGGGGGTGCTGGAGCCAACCGTGGATTATGCGCCCAGCCTTGCCGTAGGTTCTATGATATTAATGAGGAGAAAAAATTGGTATTCAGTTTAAAAGATAACCAACAAATAACCCTAATTCCAAAATTGATGGAACTAGGGGTACATTCATTGAAAATAGAAGGCCGTCTAAAATCGGCTGAATATGTTTATCAAGTGGCCCGAGCCTATCGAATGGTTATTGACAACCCAAAAACCTTGCCCGAAGCAGTTGAACTTTTATCCATGGATATGGGACGCGAAAAAACACAGTGGTTTTATTCAAATCAAGTAGCCAAATCCATATCGTTAGTGCCGGGAACCGGTTTGCCTATTGGTAAAATTACCCGAATAGCGGATAATAAAATCAGTATTGAATCCACCGCCGAATTGAAGCCGGGTTACCGTTTGCGCGTGAGGACTCAAAACGACAGTGAACCGGTGACTTTTACATTGGACCACATCCATAAAACCGATGAAAAAACCTTTCAAATATCAGCTAAAATATCGGGTATAAAAACCAACGATGAACTTACCCTTGTAGGTACGGGACAGTTTCGGTTTCCATCGAAATTGAAAGGGGAACCCAGCGGAATAATCAAAAAAATTGCTCCTCAACAAAAAGCTGCCATTTTAACTCGGTTAAAGCATAAAAGAAATTCAGGTAGCGAATTGTTGTATGTACGAATCAATAATCTGGATTGGTTGCCCATGCTGAGTTTTGCCTATTTCAATCAGTTGGTACTGCAACTCAGCAAAACCGATTGGAACCAAATTAATTTGGAAGTACCGATATTTCAAGAAAACAAATCGAACATTTGGTTTGAATTGCCTCAGTTTATACCTGAAAAAGATATTGAATTTTATAGAAACCGTTGTTCCGAGTTAGCCAATCAAGGATTTAACCGTTTTTCGCTGAGCCACTTATCGCAGAAAGAATTGCTGCCTACAACTGCTGTTTTTGGCACCAACGAAAATGTGTATTGCTATAACGATGCTGCCGCCTGTGTGCTTGAATCGGTGGGCGCCCAATGGGCAACCAGTCCGTTTGAAAACGAAATGGAAAACCTAATATCCGGAACCAACCGGAACCAGATTCTTCCTTTGTATTTTTATCCCAAGTTGTTCTATTCCCGGCAACCCATCAATATGGAGGATGAAAAAATAAGCAGCGAAAAACAAAACTACCGACGACAGATTGTTAATGGAATCACCCATTTGTTGCCCGAAATACCGGTTTCGTTGCTGCAATACAAAGCAAAACTTACGCAACAAGGATTTTACCGGTATCTAATTGACCTGAGTTTTGAAACACCTTCAAAAACTACCTTAAAGAAAGTATTCACCCGGCTCAAACAATCGGAAGCCGTTCAACCTTCCACTACTTTTAATTTTAAGAAAGGGTTGAGGTAAGGGTAGCAGGGTGGCAAGGATACAAGGTAAAAGGGTGAAAAATGGGAAGATGGAAAGGTGGGAACTTGCAGCGCCCACCGAGGTGTCGGGGCAGGCCGCTACGAGGATTATTTAAGTGAAGCTGTTGTTTCCATTTTAAAAAGCGAAGCAGCCTGCCCCGATTGCTCGGAGGGCGCTTCGCTGTCCAGAGCATGGAACTTGTTGCTCTCCGCTAAAGCGAGACAGTCCGCTGCGAGAAATTAAAAAGACTGGAAAATAGAAGGGTAGAATGGTCGAAAGATGGGAAGATGAGAAAGCGGCCTTAATTTACCATGTTCCACTAGGTGAAAACAAAAAATCGGTTGAAGAGTCAATATCGTATAAATATTGATATCCCTTTGTCTCTTTTGCACAAAATGGTTTTAGCAACAAAATCATTTGTTCATATCCATTTAGAGTCAAATCGCAAAAGAAGTGTATTTTATCCGAAGTAGTTATTCCTGCATCTTCATGGGCAATTCGCAATACCAATTGGCAATTGCGGCTTTGAATAAAGTCAGTCTTGGTAAGGTCGAGTTGCTTTTTGTTTACTATTATGGTTTCTTGTATAGTCTGTCTGAACTTTTCGGCTTGCAAACGGTCAAAGTCATACAGTCGGACAAGATTATCGCCGTAAGTATTTATATGGTCAATATAATCAAGCATCATTATTACAAGAATTTACCTTTTTGGTCTAACATCATTATGTTCTAGGTTTCCACCTCATCTTTGGAAATGGCATCGTGCGGCGTTTTTTTCCAAAAGGCAAGTTTCTGCCAAAGCTTTTCAATAAAGCTTTTACCAATTAAAAATACGCTGGTGTAAAACAGGATTTCGCCGGCAACAATTAATGATGTAGTGATAATTGCCATCTGCTTTTTTGAAATATCGAACCAGGGAACTATCAATATTAACAGAAATAATATACAAGAAACTGCCAGAAGTGTATATCCTATGGCTTTAACCAGTTTCCCATTTTTCATCGTAACGTCCTATATTTTTGAGAATCGATGGCTATCGGATGATTGTTGCATCGCGGTCGGGACCTACTGAAATTATGGATACAGGAACACCCGTTTCCTTCTCAATATATGCCACATAATCCGTTAATTCCTTTGGTAATTCTGCTTCTGAATTTTTGCAAGTAATGTCACACTTCCAACCTTTAAACTCTTTGTAAACTGGCACTATATTGCTTTCAATTTCGTAAGGAAAATAATCGAGGGTTTTACCATTCAACTGATAGCCCACGGCAACTTTAATCGTGTCAAAACTGTCGAGCACATCGGCTTTGGTCATTATCAGTTCAGTTACCACATTAATCATGATGCTGTATTTCAGTGCAACCATATCGAGCCAACCACAGCGGCGAGGCCGTCCGGTAGTAGCACCATACTCGTGTCCAATATCGCGCATTTTCTGACCTGTTTCATCAAAAAGTTCGGTAGGAAAAGGACCGTAACCAACCCGGGTACAATAGGCTTTAAAAATGCCTTTAACTGCTCCAATCTTTGATGGTGCAATTCCCATTCCGGTACAAGCACCGGCACAAATGGTGTTTGATGAAGTAACAAACGGATAGGAACCAAAATCAATGTCCAACATGGAACCTTGAGCCCCTTCGGCTAAAATTCGGGTATCTTTCTGATTAATATAATTATTGATGACATGCTCGCTATCGATAAATTGAAATGTTTTTAGCAATTCAATTCCAGCAAACCAATCTTTCTCCAATTGTTCCAAGTTATAGGTAAAATTATACAGTGAAAGTTGTTTTAGGTGGAGTTGTTTTAATTGTTCGTATTTTTCTTTAAAATTAGGTAGTAGTATATCCCCTACTCTTATGGCATTTCTGGCAACTTTATCAGTATAAGCAGGTCCTATCCCTTTTAGTGTAGATCCAATTTTACTTTTTCCTTTGGCTTCTTCCATTGCCCCATCAAGTATGCGATGGGTTGGAACTATCAGGTTTGCTTTCTTAGCAATTAAAAGCCGTTTATTTAGGGTGATACCAAATTTCTTTTCAATCTCCTCCACTTCAATTTTAAAAATAGCCGGGTCGAGCACTACACCATTACCAATAATATTTACCGCATTTTCGTGAAATATTCCCGATGGTATTAAATGCAGCACGTGTTTCTGATTATTGAACTCCAAACTATGACCGGCATTCGCTCCTCCCTGAAAACGTGTAATTACCTGATATCCGGAAGTTAATACATCAACAATTTTCCCTTTCCCTTCATCGCCCCACTGCAGTCCTAATAGTACATCTACTTTCATTATTTGCTATTTATTAAATATGGTTGAGTCGCCTTTTGTTTGATTTTGATTGAAATACGTTTTAAAAAATCAGCCCCGAATTTACTAATTATTTTTTCTTTTAAGGTATGTTCGTTTTATAAGTTATCAAAAAAAAATCCCCTTTTTATTGGGGACCCTAATTCAATACCAAAATGAAAACAAACTATTTTTCGTTGCTCAATTTCTTTTTACAACTGCTACAGATACCATAACAATAGAGTGCATGATAAGTAAGTTCAAAATCATGTTGCTTTGCTGCCCGTTCTTCAATTTCATCAACACGTGCATCGCAAAACTCGGTTACTTTTCCGCAACTGGTGCATATTAAATGCTCATGAGGGGCACAATTGTAGGCTTTTTCAAATTGAGCAATGTTTTTTCCAAATTGATGCCGAATCACCAAATTACAATCAAGCAACACATCAATGGTATTATACAACGTAGCACGGCTCACCCGGTAATTTTTGTTTTTCATGTGACCATACAAGGTCTCGATGTCAAAATGACCTTCAGAATTATAAATTTCATCTAAAATAGCAAACCGCTCCGGAGTTTTCCGATGGCCTTTACGTTCCAAATACTTTATGAATAACTCTTTTACCCGTTCGCTAATGGGATTTAATTCCTGAGATTCAAATTTATAATTATCCATATTTAGACTAATTCAAAATAGCGAATCAAAAGTAAATATTATTTTCATTTATACCCTTATATATATTTATTTTATGCAGGTGAAAGAAATGGTAATAACTTTGATAAAACACTTATGAAAAATACATTACTCGTGTTCCTTAATTTCCATTCGGGCTGTTTGGGTTATCCCTTTTACACGGCTTAAGTTCATAATCAAGGTATTGAGATCACTGGCATTGCGCACGTACACATCAATTGTTCCTTCAAAAATACCATCGTGGCTTTCAAAATTAATAGCGCGCATATTTACATTCAACTCTTGTGATATAACGGTAGTACAATCATTTACAATGCCAATATCATCAATTCCTTTGAGAGATATTCTCCCCAAAAATGCTAATATCCGTTGTGTGGTCCATTCTACTTTAACCACATTTTGGCTCTCGCTTGAATTTAAACGAATGGCTTTGGGGCATGAGGATTTATGTATCACCAATTCGTCTTCATCGGCTTTATAGCCAATAACATCGTCGCCGGGAATGGGATTGCAACATGTGGCAATGGTGTAATTGCGCATGTTGTCGTCAACAATCAATGGTTTCGATTTGTCAAACATTTTGGCAGCATCGGTATTCTCCTGATTTCCGATTCCCCAAAACTTAATATACTTGTTCAACGATCGCTTTTTAAGTATTTTTTTAAAATATAGCTGATCAAACAGGTCTTCACCGATACGATAATAAAGCTCTTCCTTGTTTCGTGTATTGTAATGGTTGTAAAGTTTTCGAAAAACAGTGGAATTGGGCTTCATTTCCATTTCCACCAGCAAATTTTCGAGATGTACTTTTCCTTTGATAGAAATAATACGCCTTTTTTCGCGGAAAGCAGTTTTCAGTTTTGTTTTGGCCTTAGCCGTAGTTACGAATTTTAGCCATAGCAAATCGGGCTGTTGCTTTTGCGAAGTCAGAATTTCAATTTGGTCGCCACCTTGTAAAATATGGTTCAAACCCACCAATTTGTGATTTACTTTAGCACCAATTGCATGAAGTCCAATTTCGGAGTGAATAAAAAATGCAAAATCGAGTGCTGTTGAATTACTGGGCAAGGTTATGATTTCACCTTTTGGGGTAAAAACCATAATCTCCGATGTGAACAGGTTGAGTTTAAACTCATCTAAAAACTCCAATGCATCCGATCTTGGATCTTCCAACATTTCCCGTATTTCTTTTATCCAACGCTCCAACTCACTTTCGTGATGCGTAGCTCCTTTATATTTCCAGTGGGCAGCGTAACCCTTTTCAGCTATTTCATTCATCCGGTTCGACCGAATTTGAACCTCAACCCATTTACCACCTGGGCCCATAACGGTAGCATGGAGCGCTTCGTATCCATTTGCTTTTGGTTGACTTACCCAATCCCTAATCCTGTCGGAACGGGGAATATACATATCCGTAACAATGGAGTAGATACTCCAACATTGTGCTTTTTCGGGTATATTTGGTTTGGGTTCAAAAATTATGCGGATGGCAAATAAATCATATACTTCTTCAAAGCTTACGTTCTTAGTTTCCATTTTATTCCAAATGGAATAAATGGATTTTGGCCGGCCCGAAATTTCAAAAACAAATCCTTCTTCGTTCAGTTTATTGGTAATAGGCAATGCAAACCGGTTGATATAAGTCAACCTTCGTTTTTCTGAGTCAAGAATATTATTAACAATATTATCGTAATCCTGCGGATGCAAATACTTCAAGCACAAATCTTCCAATTCCGATTTTATGGCATACAAACCCAACCGGTGAGCTAATGGGGCATAAATATAAAGCGTTTCACCAGCAATTTTAAGTTGTTTATTGGGAGGCATCGACTCCAACGTACGCATGTTATGGAGCCTATCGGCCAATTTGATGATGATAACCCTCAAATCGCCCGTCATGGTCATTAATATTTTGCGGAAATTCTCAGCTTGCAAATCGGTTCGGTTTACAAAAACACCCGATATTTTGGTTAAGCCATCTACAATACCTGATATTTTATCGCCAAATTGATGCTGTATTTCCTCAATAGTAACTTCGGTATCTTCTACCACATCGTGCAGAAGTGCTGCTAAAATTGATTTTGTACCCAATCCAATTTCATGAGTACAAATTTTAGCTACCGCAATTGGATGTAAAATATAGGGTTCGCCCGATTTACGACGCATATTGGCATGAGCCTCGTAGGCCATGTTAAATGCTTTCCGGATTAAATCGCGCTGATCTTGATCCGTAATGTTTTCAGCTATTTGAAGGAGTTCGTTAAACTCTTTCAATATAACCTTCTTTTCCTTAACCGTAAATCGATTCATTTGCTTTATCTCGGCGTCATTAACCCTAAATGTCCTATTTGTAACAAACTTTCAAAGTTACTAAATTTAGGATGCCATGAAAGATAGGATGAAAAAAAAATATCGCTGGTGGCTGGTGGCTGGTTGCTGATGGCTGGTGGCTCGCTTCTGACTTCCAACTTCTGACTTCGGTCTTCCAACTTCTAACTTCTCTATGTTGCGGTGCATGTTACGTTGCCATTCTATTATAACAATTCTGCTTGCACCGCTTGTGGCTTTTGCCATTATACCAGGGGCTTTGCCCCTGGCTTTATTCTTTCGCCCCTTTGGGGCTTTTCCTAACTTCTAAATTCTAGTTTCTAATCTCTAATTACTCATTGTTAATTGTAAATTGCCAATTGCACATTGCCTAAGGATACACCACGTTAATAGCTCCAGAACCTTCGTACGATTTGCCTAACGAAGTAGTATAGGTATAATGATACAAATAAGCACCTTCTGAAACTGAAACTCCATTTTTAGTTCCATCCCAGAATTCGCCAGAATTGGTGGTATAAAAAACTATCCCGCCGTAGCGGTCGTAAACATGCAATTTAAACGAAGTAACAGATACGTCTTTAATATAGGATTTTTCAGGAATTGAATTCACAAATGGACCAAAATATTCGTTAGTTCCATCGCAATTGGGTGAAAATGCCTCAGGGATTTCAACTATTGGGGTACGGGTAACACATTCTGTTTGGGAAATGCTTTTATTTCCGTTATTATCGGTTGCTTCCACGAAAAAGCAAAATTTTTCTGAAGTTTCGCTACCTAATTCATTCAGTTTGAATTCTTTGGTATTTTCTTTAGATACAGCATCTCCCCCATCCACACTAACAAATACTTTATATTCTTCACTAGTGGCATCTACAAAACTGGAATCCCAAGTTAACGTAACATCGTAATTCAGCATAGCAACTTTGAGCTGCAACGGCTTTACATGTTGGGTTTCGCCAGCAATTTGATTGCATTGATTAAGGGCGGCTACCTTATAATAAATTGGCGTACCACTGTATTCATGATTGAATAAGATACTTTCTGATGTTAATTCATAATTAAATATTGCCGTATCATACAATCCATCTTTTTCAGCACTGAACAACAACGCATATTTTTTTATATCTGCTGATACATCCACATTAGATTGAACTTCAATGGAATTGCCCCTATTCGTAATTTGATGTATAAAAAATGAATCGGGATTGGGTTTTTTATATGAAGTAAAAGTTATGGAAACCCGGTTCGATTCGCTGGAAAAGTTACCATTGTTACATATGGCTCTAATGAAATATTCGTATTCAGTTTCCAATTCAATTAATTGGCTGAAAACCGTGTCTTTTTTGTCATATTTTTGATCTATTGCATTTCTATAAACTTTATAATATTTAACCCCATCATCACCCCATCCAATGTAGGGACTCCAATTCAATTTTGCTGTTTGTGCACAGGTATCGAATTCAATGGGGCGTAAAAACATAGTAAATGATGTATCCGATTTAGGACTCAATTTATAACCCGGTTCACGATAGGAAACAATCACATACGATTCAGAATACTCATTTGCCTTAGCCTCTAAATCAAGAAACGAAAATTCAGGTGAACGAACTGTTCCAATACTATCAAAGCCTTGCGTAAAACCATATTCATACCGAAAAATGATAAATCCATCCGCTGAGGGTACATTATCATCAATCCAAAATAATTCAACGGCTCCCGGATAATTGGGCTGAGGTTTTACTGTTATGCTTGTAATATTTGGAGGTAAAGGGTTTTGCCCAAACCCATTTCCCGCCCAAAGCAGCAGAAAAATAAACCCGTATGTTAAAAACTTTTGTGCCATACCTTGCCAAAACGGTTCAAATTTGAAAATAGTATTGGTTTAATTAAGCTGAGTATAAATCCCCCCTATAATCCCCCTAGGGGGATACTTCCTCCGTAGCAGCATTGCTAGTCCTCCCCCGGGGGAGGTGCCCGAAGGGCGGTGGGGGAATAGTTTCAATTAAACATTATTATTTTGTTAAGTTCCTCCAAATAAAATATACAGTTCATGTTAGCTTTACTAATTCTTAAATGGCTTTCAGCTAAAGCGAGACAGGTGCCCTGTTCTTTTGCTTCAAGGCCTTCGGCCTATTTACTTAAATTAATATCAATACTTCCCGGCCACCACGGTGGTCAATTTTTCGGTTATAAAATACTTATTGGCTAATTCCATCAACTGTTCCGGTGTTATGGTAAGGATGGTGTTTTTTAGCCGGGTAAAGTATTCAAAACCATAACCGTATTGAACCACCGCTTTAAAGGTGTCGGCGGTGGCAAACGGACCATCAAACATTTGCAGCAATTCCCCCATCATGTAGTTGCGCACCAGTTGCAATTCTTCGTTTGAAACGGGTTCGTGCTTCAGTTTTTCCATTTCCTTAATAATCTCATCAATGGCTTCGCGGGTATGTTCTGCATTAACATCGGCAGCCACACCGGTAAGCCCGGCCTGCATGAATGAAACCTGCATGGAATGGATGCCATAAGTAAACCCTTTGTCCTCGCGTAGGTTTTTCATTAACCGCGACCCAAAATATCCTCCAAAAATGGTTACCAAAACTTTCAATCCGGTGTAATCGGGGTGGATTTTATTAACCGTTAACAAACCGGTGCGGATGCTCGATTGAACGGCATTTGCGCGTTCAATAACAATGGGTTTGCCCGAAATGGGTGTAAAATCAACTGGTTGAATGGGCTCTGGTTTTTGCAACTTCCTCAATTGTCCCAAATACAGGTTTACCGCTTTTAAAACGGAGGAATCCAATTTACCTGACAAGACAATGGAATAACTGCCGGCATGGTAATGTTTCTGGTAAAAATCGACCAAGGGCTGCCGGTTCAAAGTCCGGTATTGTTCTTCGGTTGTCATTATTCCATACGGATGGGTAGGGCCAAATACCTGTTCGTAAAATGCTTCGCGCGATAGGTACGATGTTTTTTCACGTTCCACCAAAAACTTCTGGCGCCGCCGTTCGAGCAGCAAATCGAGTTCATGTTGAGGGAACACACTTTGGCTCAGAACCTCGGTAAAAACAGGTAAGGTATGGTTCAAGTGTTTGCTTAAAGTGGTTAACCCAATAAAGGTCACATCTTTTTCTGTATTGGGCTGAAAATAGGCTCCGTAATAATCGAACGATTCGGCAATTTCATGTGCATTCATGGTTTTTGTTCCTTCGTTCAACATTAAACCCGCCATGGGAGCCACTAGCTTGGTTTCAGAATATTGCGATCCGGCATGGGCCATTACATCGAGCTTAACTACTTCCTGCGTTCCTCCGTTAAGCAGATAAACAGGAATGCCGTTATCCAGTTTTTCAATCGTAATTTTCGGGAACTTTATTTCCTGAATATCCCTGAACACGGGAGGGGTTTTTCTATTTAGTGTGGTCATAGTTTACTGTACCTGATATTTTAGAACTGAACAATTGGTGGGGAGGAATAGCTTCTGGGCCACATTCCGGATATCGTGGGGGGTAACAGCCTGATATTTTTCCGGTTCCCGGTTTATTAAATCGGCATTGCCGAGCATTTCGAAATAAGCCAAATTCATGGCCTTGTTTAGGATGCTTATTTCAGAATAAATGAGGTTAGCTTCTACTTTGTTTTGCACTTTTTTCAGTTCTTCAAATGCCACCAGCTCGTTCATCATCAAATCCAATTCCTTGCGGATGGCGTTTTCAGCTTCTTCAAAGGTAACTCCCTGGTTGATGTCACCAGTAATCATGAACAACCCCGGATCCGCATCGCCACTGATGTATCCATTAATGGAACTGAACAACTGGAGCTCTTTTACCAACCGCTGGTTCAAGCGCGACGACTTGCCATTGGACAACACATCGGAAATGAGATCGGTGGCATGATAATGGGGATGGTTGCGGCCGCACATGTGGTATGCCTGATAAATGGCATTGAGCGGAACAGGGCGGGTAACTTTCTCTTCTCGGCTTTCTGTCTGTGGGTCCTCAACGGGCAAGTTCCTTTCCGGTACATCACGGGCAGGAATTGGCCCAAACCATTTTTGGGACAAGAGTTCAATTTCCGATTTGGTTACATTTCCGGCCACACACAAAATGGCATTGTTGGGGGCATAATAGCGGTAAAAAAAGTCCTTTACCTCTTGCAAGGTGGCATTTTCGATATGCGATATTTCTTTTCCAATGGTGGGCCAGCTATAAGGGTGCTTTTTGTAAGCCAATGGACGCAGCAATAAGTTCCAGTCGCCGTAAGGCTGATTCAGGTAACGCTGCTTGAACTCTTCAATCACTACTTTTTTCTGGATATCGAGCTTTTTTTGCGTTATTGCCAGTTCCAGCATTCTGTCCGATTCCAGCCAGAAAGCCGTCTCTAGGTTTTCTTTTGGAATGGTAATGTAATAGTTGGTAATGTTGCTGTTGGTAAAGGCATTGTTTTCGCCGCCGGCTTGCTGCAACGGGGCATCGTAATGGGGAATATTTTTGGAACCCTCAAACATGAGGTGTTCAAACAGGTGGGCAAAACCGGTTTTTTCGGGGTTTTCGTCGCGGGCACCCACTTGGTATAACAGATTAAAGGCGACAACCGGCGTGGTATCGTCGCGGTGCACCAGCACCCGCAGGCCGTTATCTAAAGTAAATCGTTCGAATGAGATCATTAAGAAGTATTTAGAGTAATTTAAAGTACTTAGAGTATTTAGAGTTTAGAGATTAGAGATTGTAATTTTTTTGTAAAAATATCAATTATATAATAAAACATGATGTTTTAACCGCTTTTGTATCGCATTTCTTATAATTCCTAATTCTTGGCGCATGAACCATTTGAAGCCAAATTAATGCGCTGCTTGCGCCAATACTGGCTGCAATTTGTATTCCCGGTGCGTTGCACCGGGCTGTGTTCTATCAGGCTTGCAGCCTGATTTTCTTTTAGTAAGATAGATTAATTTATTGGCAGATGAATCTGGAATTGGGTCCACTTATCGTGGTGGGTAATTAATGCAACATCGCCACCAAGTTTTAACATAATTTGTTTGCTTAAGCTTAAGCCAATCCCTGAACCGCATTCTTTAGTGGTGAAAAATGGAACAAAAATCTGCTCACGCAATTCAGGCGGAATGGATGGGCCGTTATTGCTTATCAGTATGCTGATTTTTTCAGTGTTCTGGTTTACTTGGACCTTAAGTTTTGGTTCTCTGTTTTCGGTATCGTCAAGCAATGCCTCTAAACTGTTTTTCAGTATGTTTATAATTACCTGCGACAAAAGGTTTTCATCGGTATTGCAATTTACCGTTTCAGGAACCGATGATTCAACGGTTATTCGGTTGAACCCGCTGTAGGTGCTAACTGCAAGTATTGAATTTATTATAACCGATGAAACATTTATCGATTTAATGTGAGGCTCAGGCAGTTTAGTGAATTTCCGGTAACTCTCAACAAAATTCAAAAGCCCGACACTCCGTTCTTCAATAACTTCAAGCCCTTTAACGGTATTGTCGATTGTTTTTTGTTCCACATCGGCTCTATCCAAGGTTTTTCCATCTCTACTAAAGTATCCGCCAATAACTTTTGACAGAGTGGTAATAGGCGTAATGTTGTTCATTATTTCGTGCGACAGGGTGCGGGCAAGTTTTATCCATGCATCTACTTCGCGGTTGTCGAGTTCTTTGGTTATATCGCTCACAGCAACCAAACGGATGGTTTCTTTGCTGGTTTTGATGCACGATAATTTGAAAAGTAGCTTTTGGGCTTTGTCGTTTTCAAAAATAACTGAGGCGGTGCATTTCTCATCACTTTCCATAATGATCTTTGGAAGGGCCCCATTTATCCGAGAAAGCGACCCTACATGATGGTATTGGATTATTCCAGTGAGTTTTTCAGCAGCGGGATTGGTGATGCTGATACGCCCTTGGCCATTGACTGAAAATAGTCCGGTGGCCGACTGATTGATAATGGAACGGTAATATTGCTCCTGAGTGCTGATTTCTACTTTGGTTTGTTTGAATAACTCATTGAGGCGCCCCATACCGATGAAAACCTCGTCGATGGCTTTGTTGCCGGTTTTGGTGGGAATTTTTAGCGAGGTGTCTTCATTTTCAATGCCTAAAAGGAAAAAAGCTATCCAACGGTTGATGTTGTTGAAGTATAGGATGGTATTTATAGCAAAAATAAAAACCAGGAGTGCCCCAAAAACAGAGAAAACCAGACTATCTATTTTAAAAAACAAATAAACAGTAAAGCCTGAAAACACAACCAATCCGGCTAACCGGACGAGAATTCCCCTATAAAAATGTTTAAAGTTCATGCGTTCAGATATTATATTTTTTCAACTTGTTATAAAGCGTTTGGCGAGTAACACCCAGGTTTTTGGCGACATTGCTTAGGTTCCCTTTTTCTTTGTCAATTTGGGCCACAATCATTTGTTTTTCCATGTCGTCGATGGTTTGCCCTTGCAAAACCGATGGTACATGCTGTTCAGTCCGTAGAGCAAAATCGTGGGGCATAATGGTGGCCTGCTCCGACAGGATAACGGCTTTTTCCACCGCATGTTGCAGCTCCCTTACGTTACCGGGCCAATGATACCGGTTTAATTTTTCGATGGCTTCGTCGCTGATTTTCAGGCTCGGTTTATTGTATTTGCGGGCATATTTAGCTAAATAGAAATGTGCCAGCAGGTATATGTCGCCGTTCCGTTCCCGTAAAGGCGGAATGTCGATATGAATGGTGTTGATGCGATACAATAAATCCTGGCGGAATGTGCCGCCGGCAACCATATCGTCGAGGTTTTTATTGGTGGCCGAAATTAACCGAATGTCGATGGGGATTGGTGTATTGGACCCGATGTGGGTAATGGTGCGGTTTTGCAGTGCTGCCAATAATTTGGCTTGCATGGCCGGCGGCAGATTGCCTATTTCGTCGAGGAAAAGGCTGCCTTTATGAGCGGTTTCGAACTTGCCGGCTCGGTTTTCTTTGGCATCGGTAAATGAACCTTTTGCATGGCCAAACAGTTCGCTTTCAAAAAGTGTTTCGCTAATGGAGCCCATATCGATGGTGACCATCACCTCGCTGCTGCGCAACGATAACCGGTGAATTTCGCGGGCTACCAACTCCTTTCCGGTACCATTCTCACCGGTTATTAAAATATTGGCATCGGTTACGGCTACTTTCTGAATCAAAGCCATCACTTTTTGCATAGCGGCCGATTGGCCAATGATGGCTTGCCCAGAGGGGTTGATTTCGTTTTTCAGGTTTTTGGTTTTCTCGCGCAACTGGGCGGTTTCCTGTTTGCTTTTGCGCATTTCGAGCGACGAAGTAAGGGTGGCAATGAGTTTATTGTTGTCCCATGGTTTGAGCACAAAATCGAAAGCACCCTGTTTTACGGCTTTTACGGCTAGTTCCACATCACCGTGTCCCGTAATCATCACAACACTAATGGTTGGGTCAACTTCGTGAATGCGCTGAAGCCAGTATAAACCCTCGTTACCCGTGTTGATACCCGCCTTAAAATTCATATCGAGCAAAACGGTGTCAATGGCATTCTGCTGAATAAACGATACCAGATTATTTGGGCTTTTAAGGGTGAATACTTCCTTGAATTCCTCCTGCAAGAGCATTTCGAGTGCGGTAAGCACGCTTTTGTTATCATCGATGATGAGGATTTTGCCTTTCATGGGTTGGATTGGAATTAATGTATAAGACCCTTAATATTTTGCATTAATTCTTGTTACTGTTCGTTTGTAAAAGTTTGGCTAATGGCAAATTGGTGTGCTTCTTCTTCTTTTTCAGGGTCAGCGGAGGCAAAGTCAATATTTTCAAGCGAAATGAATTTTTTACCATGCAAAATAATGTGACCCAATTCGTGAAAGAAGATAATCCAAAAGCTGTTATTCTTTTTATATTGTGCAGTTAACTGAATAAGCGGTGTATTGTTTAACCAACGAGTGGAGCCACTTAAAGGAACTTTGGGCAGTTTGGGTGTTAATAACAGTACAACCCCAGCCATTAAACAAAGTTCCTGCAAATGTTCAAAGAAATTGGCAGGCTGTTCTACCATTAATTGGCGCATTGCAGGAATGTTGCTTTTTAGTTTTTTGACATTAAATTCAGGAGCATCAATTTGTTTTGCCTCTAATTCTCCTTGCCTTAACCAAGCCGAAATAGCGTGTGGTTGGTGCGATTGCTTTAATGATGTATAAGCAGCAACTTTTAATTCTGTTTCAACATACAATTTTTCCCATGCACGATGTGATGCAACACCAAAATAGCTTAACAAATTAATGGTTTTTTCCTTAGTATTTTGGGCTGAAACAACCCAGCCATATTGTGCCATCTCTGAATATGGAAATTGCATAGCCCATTCCGAAGCTTCGGCAATTATTCCCTCATGTTTTTTACGTGCAACAAATTCGTTATATCTAGCTTGTTTATTAATCCAAAATTGTGCAGGTATTTGGGTAACGTTTTCAAAAAGGATAGCCATTTCAGGCGTAAGCGAACTTTCTTCGTTTAAAACAGCAATAATTGTTTTTTCAGGCTTATCGGTCCTAAGGGCAAACTCTTTCTTGCTCATGCCCATTTCTTCTAACTTCTCGTTTAGAGTGGTGGCAGGGTGAAAAACTATATCTGGTGAATATTCATTAATTAGTGACATAAATTTAATCTTTTAGTGGTAGTCAACAATTTCAATAATCTCAACTATTTTTATTTCGGTTAAGATTGGAGTGCCATGTTCATTTGTAGGAACAGGCTGTATTGCTGGCTCAAATATTAACCGATAAGGATGGTCCAAACTACATGACCACTGACCATTTCTGTTACCCGATAAATTATGAAAATTTCCAGGCAAAAATTTCAGGTCATTGAAACTTTCCGCGTCTCGCATATCTCCAAGTCGTTGATGATATTTAGCCGCTCTGTCATTACCTAGTTTTTTTTGGGAAAGGGCAAAACTATTCGCCCATTCTTCTAATTTCTTATTTGCAAAGGTAATATCCATTATCCAAATATAAAAATATTATTAACACTATCTGTTAATTAAAATTGAGCAGATTTGTGGTAGCAAATCGCTCAATTTGGGTTATACTCACATGAATTAAATGCTAAGCTAACCAATATGTAAAAAATATCGACACGAGGTGTAAAAATAATTGACACTTATTTTTCAACAAGCTTCGGTGGATTGAATTATATTGCTACATATCAAATGTTTAACATTTTTGGCATAACCCTTGGATATGCTTTAAACATTAAAAAATTAATCATGCTAAAATCAATTTTATACATTATCATTTTTATAGCTTTTACTTCGGTTGGTTATTCCCAAGAAGTTTGGAACCTTTCAAAATGTGTTGGATATGCCACGGAGAATAACATTCGTCTGAATCAGGCATATAATATGGTTGCCTCGCAAGAAGTTAGTTATATGGAAAGCAAGACAGATGTATTGCCCAACCTAAATTTGGGTTCCGATGTTAGTTTAAACTTTGGACGGAATATTGATGGCAACACGAATGCTGTCACATTCAACCAAACTATGGGAAATAGTTATTGGGTGCAATCATCGGTGAATATTTTTCAAGGATTTGTAAAATATAACTCAATAGCTTTTAACAAGTTTTTACTTTCAGCCCAAAAACAAAATGCCGAAAGTGAGCGGAATATTTTAGTTTTTCGCATAATGACAGCCTATTATACCGTTTTGTATAGCGATGGCTTAGCCCGTGTGGCTCAAAACCAAGTTGACTTATCGGATTTACAGTATAACCGAATGCAAAAAATTGTTGAAGTAGGTAAAGAATCGCCATTAACCTTGCAAGATCTTAAAAGCCAATGGGCAGCCGATAAACTTAGTTTAACACAAGCAAAAAACAATTATAATAGTACCCTTCTTGATTTAAAGCAATTGTTAAGAATTAATGCCCACAGTGAGTTCGTGCTTGATACCCTTCAAATTAACCCGCTTGTTGTTAACCCATCGCCCAAAATTGATTCGGTATTTGATGATGCAATAACCATACTTCCTGAAATTAAACAACAGGAGTATTTACTGAATGCATCGGAAAAAGATTTGGCAATGGCAAAAGGCGCCATTTCACCAAGGTTGACACTATCAGCTGGCTACGGTACAAGTTTTTATGATGGAGACAGTGCCGCTTACAATAGCCAATTAACAAACAACCAAAACCAATGGGTAAATATGAGTTTAGTAATACCCGTATTTAACGGTGCGTCAACCTATAGCAGAATAAAGCAAAAACAAATTGCTCTTTTAAATCAACAATTGGAATTGGAAAAACAAAAAGATAACTTATATACCACAATTTGGAAAGCAATTAATGATGTACAATCGGCACAAAACGAGTATGAATCATCGGTTGAGCTATATGATTTTAGTAAATTGAACCTTCAAAACATTACACTGAAAATGGAAAAAGGATTAGCAAGTGTCACTGATTTTCAAGCTGCCAAACAGCGATTTGTATCTGCTGAAGCTGGCCTATTGAAGGCAAAATTAGTTTACATGATGCGAAACCAGATGTTGGCGTTTTATAAGACAGGGAATTGGGAGCATCTTTAGGGGGTGGCAAGGTTGCAGGGTAGAAAGGTAATATTCATATAATATTGTTATCAATTAAATAAGGACAAGCTATTAAAAACCTACCCACCCCTGCCCCTCCCTTGAAATGGAGGGGTGCGCTCCGAATAAGCAGTAATGCTTAATTGGAAAAACCTCCCCTCTCTTGAAAGAGAGGGGAAAGAGGGGTGAGTATTTTAAACTGTAACTAGGATTATTCGGAATAAAAATACAGATGGAAACCATTCAGTAGTAAAGCAAAGGTTGGAAAATTGGAATGTTACATGGTTTTTAGAATAGTTATAAGAATTAAAAATATAAGGTTGTAAGCTAACAGAGAATTAAGATTGAAAATATTTTTTTTTGAGACCTTGATACCCTGTAACTTTATAACCTTGAAACCAAAAATGTATTATGGAAACCACAAGCGAAACAATGGATAAGGTAATTGAAAAGAAAAAAGGGATACGCCCCAAACATATTTATATGGGAATTGGGATTCTGTTAATACTGGGAATGATTTATTTGGCATTTATAAAGAAAAATGTTTCCACTTTACGGGTAGAATTGGACAAGATTACGGTTGATACTGTGGAAAAGGGAATTTTTCACGACTACATTACTGTCACCGGAAATGTGGAACCCATTGCTACCATTTACCTCGATGCCCGAGTGGGTGGACGTGTGGAAGAACGGGTTGTGGAAGAAGGCTCCATGGTGAAGCAAGGCGAAGTAATTTTGCGGTTGAGTAATTCCGATTTGACCATGAACATTCTGAACAGCGAGGCTCAACTGGCCGAAAAAGCCAACTTTTTGCGTAATACCCAAGTTACCATGGAACAGGAACGCTTGAATATTAAACGCGAATTGCTGAACCTGGAGTTCGATATTAAACGGAAAATACGTGCATATGAACAAAATAAAGCGTTGTACGCCGACCAACTTATCTCGAAGGAAGAATACCTAAAAGCAGAAGAGGATTATCAATTTGCCCAACGGTCGTTCGATTTGTATATGGAACGGCAAAAGCAGGATTCGCTTTACCGCTCGATTCAAGTGGGCCAAATGGAATACAACCTGCACAACATGGAACTGAACCTGAAACTGGTTCACGAGCAGCAGGGTCAACTGAACGTGAAAGCCCCTGTTGACGGTCAGTTAACTATTTTGGATGCCGAACTGGGGCAATCAATCCCACAAGGCGGAAGGCTGGGTCAAATACACGTGCTTACTTCATTTAAGGTAGTAGCCCAAATTGATGAACATTATATTGACAAAGTGCGCGTAGGACTAACGGCTGTCCTTGAACGGCAAGGTGTGGAATTTCAATTGAAAATACGCAAGGTATTGCCCGAAGTAAGAGATGGCCGTTTTGCCGTGGAGATGGTTTTTGATGGAGAAAACCCGCAAAACATGCGAACGGGACAAACTTACTACACCCGCCTGCAATTGGGCGATCCCAAAGAATCGTTGCTTTTGCCACGTGGAAATTTCTTTCAATCCACCGGTGGACAATGGATTTTTGTAATCGGTGCTGATGGAAAATCGGCCGAAAAAAGGACTATTAAAATTGGAAGCCAAAACCCAAAATTTTATGAACTGTTGGAAGGTTTGGAGCCTGGTGAACGGGTAGTCACTTCGGGGTACGATACGTTTGGGGAAAACGAACGGTTGGTGTTGGATTAGGTGGCAGGGTTACAAGGTGGCAGGGTTACAGGGTGGAAAGGTATCAGGGTAGCAAGGTGGCAAGGTGACAGGGTAACAAGGTGGCAGGGCAACAAGATTAAAAAAGAATTTACTGATTTAGATTTATTATGTAACTTTTTAGCCGTAAAACCAATTAAATATAATAATCATGGAAAATGAAATTAAAAATTTTGAAGATTTGAAAATTTGGCAAGAAGGTGTTGATTTGGCTGTTACAACCTATAGCCTTTTTAAGGATAGTAAAGATTGGGGATTTCGTGATCAGATACAAAGATCATCGGTTTCAATTCCTTCGAATATTGCGGAAGGCTTTGATAGAAATTCAAACAATGAGTTTATCCGTTTTTTAAATATATCAAAGGGATCATGCGGCGAATTAAGAACTCAACTAATAATAGCGGAACGAGTGGGCCTGATTGAGAATGCCGGCGACTTAATTGAGCAAACCAGAAAAGAATCGAAAATGATTCAAAAGATGATAACATACAGAGAAAGCTTAAGAATATAAAAATTTGGGTAAAGGGTGGCAGGGTAACAAGGTGACAAGAGTGCAAGGTAACAAGGTTGCAAGGTAAAATACCTTGAAACCCTGAAACCCTGAAACCTTGAAACCGTTCCACCCTGAAACCCTGAAACCCTGAAACCTTAATATTATGATAAAAACTGAAAAACTCTCAAAAGTATTTAGAACCGAAGAAGTAGAAACTTTGGCTCTGAACCAGGTGGATGTGCATGTAAAATCCGGCGAATTTGTTGCCATTATGGGGCCTTCGGGTTGTGGTAAATCGACCTTATTGAACATTCTGGGATTGCTCGACAATCCAACCGATGGCGGATACCAGTTCAACGGTATTGAAGTGGCTAAACTGAAAGAACGGGAACGTACCAAGTTCCGCAAAGGGAATATTGGCTTTGTGTTCCAGAGTTTTAACCTGATTGATGAACTCAACGTGTATGAAAACGTAGAGCTTCCGCTCATTTACCTCAACATGAAAGCCTCGGAACGCAGGCAAAAGGTGGAAGAAGTGCTTAAACGAATGAAAATTGGGCATCGCGCTAAGCATTTTCCGCAACAACTTTCGGGAGGGCAACAACAACGCGTAGCCATTTCGCGGGCGGTAGTAGCCAACCCCAAACTGATACTAGCCGATGAACCTACGGGTAACCTCGACTCGAAAAACGGTGTCGAGGTAATGAACCTGCTCTCGGAATTGAACCAGGAAGGCACCACCATAGTAATGGTAACACACAGTGACCGCGATTCCGGTTACGCCCACCGGGTGATTAATTTGCTGGATGGGGCGGTGATTACTGAAAAGACAAATAAGGAATAAAAAAGGTGGAAAGGTGGAAAGGTTACAAGATTACAAGGTTTCAAAGAATTATGCTTGAAAAGCTGCAAATCACCTTCGTTAAAACCTAGAAATTCGATAATCAAATTTAATATAATGAAAACATATTTAATCACGGCTATCCGAAGTTTGATGCGGAACAAGTTTTTTACCATAATCAATCTGGTTTGCATGGTAATTGGCTTAACATGCAGTACCCTTTTGTTTCTTTATGTTAAAAAAGAGATGGAAGCCGACCGATTTTTTCCTTCACACGAGCGGATAGTCAGGGTTGAAAGTAACTGGGGTCCCCGTTTATCATTAAATCAGGCCAAACTTATACAAAAAAGCTTGCCCGAGATTGAGCAAATGACACTTTACCAGGCATCGTGGTCGGGTCAGGATATTATCCGGTATAACCAAATCGATTACCTGATACAACCTGTTATTTATGCTGATTCCTCCTTTTTTAATGTTTTTAAATTTAACTGCCAATACGGCGATTTGTCCACGTCGCTAATGTTACCATATTCCATGGTATTGACTCAATCGGAGGCACAAAAGATATTTGGTAGCGAAAATCCTGTGGGTAAAACGGTTCAACTGAAAACAACAACATTTGGCATTCATGAATATACCGTAACCGCTGTAATGAACGATATCCCGAACAATTGTTCGTTTAGGTTTAATATGGTATTATCGGTTTCGGGATTAATGAAAATAGATTGGTACCGGGAAAATGCGGAACATTGGGGAACCTGTAATAATACCGGTTTTGCCTTGTTAAGCCCCCAGGCTGATTTTAAGCAGATGAACGAAAAAGCCAAAACCGCTTTTGTAAGCCAGTCGCCGGAATGGGTGCACGATGCTATTCCTTTTAATTATAGTTTACTGGATAATTTGCATCTCAGCGATTTTGATACCGATGGCGTTTTTATTACCAATAATTTATTTACAGTAAGGCTGTTGGGAGCTATTGGGTTATTGATATTGTTGGTTGGCGGAATTAATTATTTCAACCTCAATAGGGCACAGGTGGACGAAAACCGCAAACAGTTGAGCATCCGCCGGACCATTGGGGCTAATAGTCAACAAATCATGCTGCATTCACTAACAACCACGGGTTTAATCCTTTTATCGGCTATTATTGTAAGCATCGGCCTTATTTCCATCTTTTTGCCCCTGTTCAACCATTATACCCAATCGGCTTTCGCTCTGGGCAATGTTTTTACCGTATCAAATATTGGATTAATGGGACTATTAATTTTGTTTGTTTTACTCTTTTTTGGTGTTTTGCCGGCTATTGTTACCAGCCAACAGCCATTGGTGTTAAGCCTAAAAGTTAATCATTCTCCTGCAAAACAACGCCAACAATATGGTCTAATGGTTTTTCAATTTGGTATTACCATGGTTTTGCTTATTGGTGCCCTATTTATTTACAAGCAAAACTATTTTATGATGGAGCATAACGATGGTTTTCCAAAACAAAACATCCTGTATGTGAACCAAAATCCTGAATCGGCATTAAAAGCCTTGTATCTGGAACAGGAATTTGAAAAGGTAACCGGGGTAACCGGTGTTGGCTTTGGAAGTGAGCTTTTCGGTGATTTTGGAGAAAACTGGGGACGCCAATTGTATTATAATGGTGGACAGATACACGTAAATTTCAATCTGCTCAATGTAAGTTATGATTTACCTGAACTTTTTAATTTACAGATAGCCGAGGGCAATGGCTTTACTCAGGAATCGGAAAAGCGTCAGGATATCATGGTAAATCAAACCTTGTCGAAAAAATATGAGATGGCTCAGGTTATTGGTTCAAGTCTAAACGAAGATAAAAAAACCAATAATGTAGTTGGTGTAATAAAAGATATTTATCAAAAAAGCCTTCACGAATCCATTGAACCATTGGCATTGCGTTGCACCGATGATAAAAGTGGGATTTTGTATGTCCGTTTCGATGGTGTTTCGCCCTTACAAATGAAAAAATCCATTGAGCGGTTTAAAGAGATATGGCAGGAGGTTTCACCCAATTTTCCTTTCGATTATCAATTCCTCGATGGTCACTACCGCGATATTTACGAAAGTGAAATTAAACTAATGAACCTGATAATTGCCGCTACAACGCTTTCTATTATTATGGCGGTTTTGGGGTTGATTGGGCTGGCTTTTTTTATGATTGGAAAACGCACCAAAGAAATTGGCGTGCGTAAGGTAAACGGAGCTAAAGTGATTGAAATTCTTACGTTACTTAATGTCGATTTTATTAAATGGATATTGCTAGCCTTTATAATTGCAATACCTGTAGCTTGGTTTGCTTTACAAAAATGGCTCGAAAACTTTGCTTATAAAACCAGCCTGAATTGGTGGGTATTTTTATTGGGTGGTATGCTCACGTTGTGTGTAGCATTGTTAACGGTATTATGGCAGAGTTGGCGGGCGGCTACTAGGAATCCGGTCGAAGCATTGAGATACGAGTAGTATCGAAATGCGAAGATCAAGCCGGAGGCATGATGGAGGCATTGAGGTATGAATAGTCTTGAACCTTGATTATTCTGATTAAATGAAAACTATGATTATTTAATATGAAAAAGGTGAAAAGGTGGCAGGGTGGCAAGGTAACAAGGTGGCAAGGTGAAAAGGTAAAAACAATTTAACAATTTAACCCTGAAACCTTGAAACCTTGAAACCTTGAAATATTAATAGCTAGTAATTTTAAATTATTTTTAATTGAACAACTATGTTTATCCGTAATTTAAAAAGCTTTAGCAAGCATTTGCTAAAAAACAAACTTTACACCACCGTAACGTTGGTTGGTTTTTCAATTTCGCTGACCTTTGTTATTTTGCTCAGTATCTATATTAAAAACGAATATTCGGTAAATAGTAATCAAATAAACAAGGACCGGATATATCGTATGCGAAATGAAAATTTCGAAGCTTTTCCTCCTCCCATGGGGCAAATACTTCAGGATAATTACCCCGAAATTGAGAGCTTTACCCGTGTTTATGACAATGCGAATATCATTGATAACCGGAACGGGAAAATGATGATGTTCAATTTCCTGATGGTCGATTCAACATTCTTCAATATATTTTCATTCAACTTACTTGAGGGAACCCCAGGGGAAGCCCTGAAAACCAAAAATTCCATTGTTTTAAGTAAAGCATTTGCCTTTAAACTATTTGGCAATGAGCCCGCTGTTGGGAAAGAAGTAATGCTGGGGCAACGCGTTTTGTGCACCATTACCGGTATTGTTGATAATACCGATAAAAACACCAGTTTTAAAGAATATGATGGCGTGGTAAATTTCAGGTGCCTGCCCGATTTATGGGGATCCGACGAATTTATGAACAATTTTGATAATTGTTCATTTGGACTTTATTTATTGGCAAAACCGAATACCAATTTGCCATTGAAAGCTCCGCTGCTAATAGAACGGTTTAAAAAGGATTTTTGGATTTACAAGGATGAAAGGGCTAAAGAAGTAATATTTGAGCCATTAGCCGATGTTTATTTTAGCAAAATTCCCGGAAGCGGACTTAAACAAAACAGTAATACCTTGCTAACGGTGCTTATGGCAATAGTTTTAAGCATTTTAGGCTTGGCCATTATTAATTACATGAATTTAACAATTGCCCAATCGGGCTTGCGGGTAAAGGAGATTGCCCTAAAAAAACTGGTTGGTGCATCACGTACAATGCTCATTTACCAGCATGTAGGCGAATCGGTATTTCTCTGCGTAATAGCTTTCGCAATGGCCATTTTGCTCAGTTTCGCCGGCCAAACGGTTTTCAACCAGCTATTTGGAGCCCGGTTGAATCTTCTAGGCGAGTTAAATCTAAAAATTGGAGCGGTTTCACTCTTTGGCATCCTTATTTTGGGAATAGTTTCCGGTATTGTTCCGGCAATAATTATTACCAGCCTAGATGCCATTCAGGTAATTAAAGGTTCGTTTCGGCGGAAAAGTAGAGGTGTTTATTCAAAAATGCTAATCGGGTTTCAATACACAGTGGTGATTGTGCTTTTGATGTCAACTTTTCTAATATCGAAACAAACACGGTTTATGCAAAACCACAACTTGGGCTACAATTCAAAAAATATCCTCAAACTCGATTTTATGATTGACCGCCAACAAATGGATGGGTTGAAAAGCCGGTTTATGTCGATTCCCGGTGTAACCAATGTTTCATTTGTAACCGGAAGCCCTGTAGATAGAGGGAATAACCAATCGTTTATGCATAACGGAAAACCGGTTAGTTTTCAGGAATTTATTGTTGATTCGGCATTTTTTAACATGGTGGGAATGCACCCAGTTAGCACTGGGGTTGCCTATTCAAAAAACGGGATGTGGCTCAACAAAACAGCAGTAAAAACGCTGGAACTCGATTCCCTTCCCCGTTCATTCGCCCGTTATGGCCAAGAAGTCCCTGTTTTAGGCATTGTTGATGATTTTAATTACAGCTCGCTCCATAATCGCGTTGGACCGGTTATGATTGGGCAACTGGATGAAAACCGTTGGCCGTGGAGCATTCTAGTTCAAATTGAAGGTACTGAATTATTTGCTACCGTTGACAAAATAAAAGGTGCCTATAGCGAATTCAGCGGCGGTTTGCCTTTTAGTTATAGCTTTTTAGATGACACCATCAAGAGTTGGTATGAAAAAGAAGTCAGGACCAATAAGATAGTTAGATATTTCACCCTGCTAACCATTATTATTGCGATAATGGGAATTTTTGCCATGTCGATATTTTACTTACAGCAAAAAATAAAAGAGGTGGGTATCCGTAAAGTTAATGGAGCCAAAATTTCGGAAATAGTAGCCATGCTTAACATTGATTTTATACAATGGGTTATTATAGCTTTTATTATTGCTACGCCAATTGCTTGGTATGTTATGAATAAATGGCTCCAAAGCTTTGCTTTTAAAACCGAAATAAGCTGGTGGATATTCGCCCTTTCGGGGATAATTTCATTGGGAATTGCGCTGTTGACAGTGAGCTGGCAAAGTTGGAGGGCAGCTACTAGGAATCCGGTTGAGGCATTGAGGTATGAGTAAATGTCTTAAACTGTGATTTTTGTGATTAAATGAGAACTATGATTTAAAACAAATAAAATGAATATGTTGCATCATGTAAAACAGGCCGTACGATTTTTCACCCGAAATATAGGGTATGCATTAGCAAGTGTTTTAGGATTGGGGGTGTCACTAACCCTTATTGTGTTGCTGTCGATATATATTTATAGTGAATATAAGGTTGATTCGCAACAAAAAAATTCCGATAAAATATACCGAGTATTGCGCTCAAATGAATGTGCTTTTTCACCTCCTTTTGGATCCTATTTGTTAGATAATGTAGATGAATTAACCGCATATTGTCGCACTTTTTGTTTAGAGGGAGTTTTAAAAACAGAGTACAATTTGGTTCAATCCGACAAATGTTTTTATGCCGATTCCAATTTCTTCACCATGTTTTCTTTCCCCTTATACATTGGAAATCCCAACGAAGTATTGGCATCTCGAAATAACATTGTTCTTACCAAAAGTTATTCAAAAGTATTGTTTGCCAATGAAAATCCGATAGGGAAAAAAGTGATTTTTAATAACCGACTGGAGTATACTGTTTCAGGAATTGCCGAAGATTTTGGAGAAGAAACCCATTTTAAAATGGTAGATGTAATTTTCCCTTTTGGTGCAATGGGCGACTTTATGGGCGTTAACAACACATATTTAGAACAATACGATTTGCGATTTATGATGCCTGCATTATATGTTGTTTCAAATACCAAAAATAATACAAAAGCTGCCGATCTAGTTCTCACCGATGTAAATAAATGGTATTGGCTTTTTAAAGAAGATGCCAATGCTACCCTAAGTTTTCAACCATTAAATGAAGTTTATTTAAATGAGGCCTCTTATGGCTACGGCTATAATGTTCGATCGGGTAATAACAATGTATTGAAACTTACCATGTTTATCATTCTTGCTGTCTGTTTTATTGCTTTTGTAAATTATATAAACCTTACCATATCTAAAGCAAATTCGCGGCTTCGTGAAATTGCCGTAAAACGGATTAATGGTGCCAACAGTAAATACCTTGTAATTAGCTTATTAACAGAGCAGTTATTAATAATTATAGCAACACTTTTGTTATCTTGCTTTTTGCTTTTTATTTCTCTCTCTTTTTTCAATCAATTACTAACCTATCATGTTTCGTTTTCTTCATTACTGAAACAAGTCTACGTATTGAAAATTGTTAGCTCATTTGCATTGATCAGTACGCTGATAGGAACTGCTGTTTCATTATTTGTTACTCGAAGTTCAGTACAAAAGGGTATTAACATTAATGAAAAAAGGATGTCCGTTGGATTGGTGCAAAAGGGATTAGTTATTTTGCAATATTCCTTATCAATAACTCTTATTATTTCAATGCTTATGATTGTGAAGCAAAAAAAGTTTATTGCTAACTACGATTTGGGATTCAACAAAACAGAAACCTTATTCATTAAACTTAATCGTGAATTTGTTGGAAAAGCTGAGGTTTTTAAAGATGAACTAACAAAAATAGCAGGTGTAAATGCAGTGTCTCTTTGCAATGGTATGCCCGGTATGTGAATTTTTGATTTGAGGTTTGAACAAAACGGAGAGCTTAAGAAAATTGATTTATTTGATATGGATACCGATTATTTTAAAACCATGGGCTTTAAAGCAGAAATGACAGAAGCGCTTAGTGATAATAGCTGTTATATTAATGAATCAGCAGCAATTGCATTGGGTTATACTGCTGAAAAAGGGACTATTGTAATAGAAGAGTACAACCAAGTAAGAGAACTAAATGTATTGGGTATCTTACCCGACATGAATTTCCATTCGCTTTACGAAAAAGTTAGACCAACCATTTTTACAAAAATATATACCGATCGGTTTATTGATTACATTTTATTAAATATTGAGCCTTCAAAAACCGAACATATATTGAAGGAATCAAAAACTGTATATGGCAGTATTTCAACAAGTTTCCCATTCAACTATTCATTTTTAAATGATAAAATTAACCAAGCATACGTAAAAGAATCTCAAACATTGAAGTTAATAACCTGGTTTTCGGTATTTGGAATATTACTGTCCTCCTTAGGAATGCTATCATTGGCATTGATACTAATAAACAAAAAGACTAAGGAAATAGGTATACGTAAAGTAAACGGGGCTAAAATATTTGAGACCATTCAAATGCTTAATGCAGACTTTGTGAAATGGGTGACCATCGCTTTTATCATTGCCACGCCCTTATCCTATTTCGCCATGAGTAAATGGCTTCAAAACTTCGCTTACCGAACCGAAATTAGCTGGTGGATATTTGCCCTTTCGGGGATAATTGCTTTGGGAATTGCGTTGCTGACTGTGAGCTGGCAGAGTTGGAAGGCGGCAAGCAGGAATCCGGTTGAGGCGTTGAGATACGAGTAGTATCGAAATGCGAAGATCCCAATTTCTCGGTGATTGAGGCTTTGCGTTACGAATAGTAAAAGCAAAGACGAAATCCCAAAACCTCGCGGATGAAAACGTTGAGGTATGAGTAAAAAACTAATATTGAATGAGAAAATCACTAGGAGATACTATTTTAATTCCGAGGAACATGTTTAATACAAGCAAATCTTTGTCGCCCGTAACTATGCAATCAGCATTTCCGGCTATTGCCAATTCAAGGAATTTGTTGTCTTTTGGGTCGCGACATTCAGTGATTTCTATTTTAGGCTCAATGAACTCTCCTATTCTTACCAAATTGAATAAAAATGCTCTGATAATTGGTAGTTCTACAAACCCTAAAAACTTTTGTTTTAATAAGGTAGATTTAAGTTCTTTGAAAGTTGATTCTGAAAAAAGTAATATGTGCGTTTTTGCTGCAATCCGAACAACACTGTTTGCTGTTTCGCTTTTAAATACAAAAGCACTAACTAAAATATTTGTATCAAGTATTAACCGCATTAGTTATTTCTCACGACCTAAAGTACTATTCATTTCGACCATATCAATTTCTAAAATATCGGCTAATTTATCGGGAGTTAGTCCTTTTTGCCTGGCATACTCAGCGGCTTCGTCCATTACTGCAAAAAGATCGTTAACCGGATTTGAAACATATAATTCCACTTTCTCTTTAAGTTTTTTTAGCTCCTCTTCGTTCATCCGACTAATTACAGCCGCAGTCTTATCGCTCACCTTCAAACTTATAGTCTTCATAATCCTTAATTTTATTCAAATATACTCATTTCCGATCAAATTATAATTTAACCAACATGAACATACTAAAGCTTTATTATCGGAATTTTGTTAAAAACAAATCAATTCACATAATAACCATTGGCGGTTTTGCTATTAGCCTGGCATTATTCATTCTTATTTCAGGTTATGTAGTACACGAAAAAAGTTTTGATCGGTCGTATAAGAATTTGGCAAGTATGTACCGCATTAAAGCCGATGATAACAATGCAATTACTCCAATCAGTTTTAAAGATGAAATAATTGATGGGGTACCTGAGATTGACCGGATTTGCTTTTACACACGGGATGAACACCAAATGTTCCGCCTTAATAACAAAAAGCAAGATGCGGTTTTTATGAAAGCTACTGAGGCATTTTTCGATGTGTTTTCGGTTGATTTTTTGTATGGCGACAAGAAAAGTGCCCTTTCGGCCAAAGACAATATCGTGGTAACTGAAAGTTTTGCAGTTAAATATTTTGGCAAACCCAATCCTATTGGCGAAACCATAGAGATGTTAAACGGGGAATTCAAACATGTTGTTGCTGTAATTGCCGATCCCCAGAAAAGGACCTCATTAAATTACGAGTTGATATTCAATACAGATAATGAGTTTTTTGGCTCAAGGTATTGCAACAACAACGATTGCTATTCAATGTACAATACCGCTATGGTACTACACCCTGATGCTGATACATCGCTGGTAAAAGAAAAATTGTCGGCAATACTGAAAAAATGCCCTTACCTAAACAATGGTATTGTTTTGCAGCCATTTAACGAGATTTATTTCGATACCGCAAGCCATGACGAGCACCAACATGCCAATGTCCGGTTTATCCAATTGTTATCGGTGGTGGCATTTATAATATTGTTATTGTCCATTGTAAATTACATTAATCTTTCTGTGGCATCAAACCTGAACCGTTTTAAAGAGATTTGCATACGCAAAACCTCAGGGGCAAAGGTCCGGGATATAGTTTTGCAATTCCTTGCCGAATCGTATATTTCCTGTCTATTGGCCCTTATTGTTTCATTTGTCCTTATTCTGTTATTTTCCGGGTTTTTAAGTACCCTTTTGCAAATCGAATTTAATGAAATGGAAATACTAAAACGTCCGGTTTTTATTGTTTCATGTTTTGCTTTGCTTTTGGTATTGGGCTTTATCGTTGGTTATCTGCCGGCTAAAATGGTTTCAATGTTCAATCCTGTTCAATTATTTCAACGTAAAAGCCGAAATTCAAAAAATAGCTGGTGGGGCGCATTCAACATATTTCAATTTGCAATTTCCCTTTTTCTAATAATAAGTTTGCTGGTAATAAACAAGCAGATTGATTTTGTTAAATCGAAGAAACTGGGGTACGAAGCTAATCATTTGTTGCGGATTGAATTAAGTGGCACCCTTCCAGATCATGCCCAAGCTATTAAAGCGGATCTTTTGGCAAAAACATCCATTGTTAATGCTTCGTTGACTACCGGCAATCCGCTGGATCTCTGGATGGTTGGTTCGGGTAGTTTTAAAGTTGGTGGAGAAGATGTTAATGTAAGCAATGTATCGCAACTACCTGTGGACGAATCCTTTTTAAAAACATTTGAAATACCGTTAATCATGGGCCGCGATTTCAGGTCAACCGATAAAAATGTGTGCATCATAAACGAAACATTTTATAAGAGCTTAGGTTGGGATAATATTGAAAGCAGAAATGTTTGGGGGGCCAATGTAATAGGAGTTATTTCAGATATACATTATGAAGATTTACATAAAAAAATAGGCAACATTCAATTGCAATTTAATGTTGATAACAATAACCAGAGTTTTGCCGCACTAAATGTACGGATAGCCAACACAGATATTCCTGAAACCATGAAAACCATCAAATCGGTTTTTCAAGAGTATGACAGTGAAGTGGACCTGAATTATCAGTTTTATAACGATAAAGTGGATCAACTTTACCGACAGGAGGAAAAGCAGGCCAAAGCCATCAGTACATTTGCCTTTATAGCTGTTTTTCTGTCGTGTTTAGGATTATATGGAAAGATAGAATTTTCAAGCCGCAGCAGGATTAAAGAGATAGGCATCCGTAAAGTAAACGGTGCCAAAATTTCTGAAATTATAGCCCTTTTAAATAAAGACTTCATTCAATGGGTAGTAATTGCTTTTGGAATTTCAATACCTATTGCCTGGTACGCAATGACCAAATGGCTGCAAAATTTTGCTTATAAAACCGAACTTAGCTGGTGGATATTTGCCCTTTCAGGAATAATTGCTTTGGGTATAGCGATGTTGACCGTGAGCTGGCAAAGTTGGAAAGCTGCAAGCAGGAATCCTGTCGAAGCATTGAGATACGAGTAATCTTGAACCTTGATTTATCTGATTAAATGAAAAACATGATATTTAAAATAGTAAAAAACAGAATATGGAACATGTAAACAGTAAATACAAGTATTCTGAGGAAACTGGGAGAATTATTGCCTGTGCTCTTGAGGTTCATAAAATACTGGGGAATGGTTTTCAAGAAGTGATATACCAGAGGGCATTATCTATTGAAATGAACTTGCAAGGAATAGAACATATCCGTGAGAAAGAGATGGAAATATTCTATAAGTCTGAAAAAATTGGAACACCAAGGGTCGATTTTCTAGTATTAGGTAATATAAGTGTGGAAATTAAAGCTGTAATCCAATTAGAAGATGTACATCTGGCACAAGCCATCAACTACCTCGAAGCGTATAATCTTGAGGTGGGTCTTCTCATTAATTTTGGAAGCAAAAGCTTGGAATTTAAACGGGTAATGAATAAAAAATATCAAAGTCAATCATGAAATCAAACAAATCATGGTTCAGACAATTGAAACCCTGAAACCATTTAATCTTAACAATTTAACCATTAAATTATAAACTATGAACTTACGAGAATTTATGCGCTTTCACCTGTTAAAAGCCTTGCTAGGCCTGGTAGCTATACAGGTAATTATTGTAGCTATTGTGCAAAACTATAACCACAGGCCTTTAGCCCAGCGCGATACGGCAAATGTTATTGAAAACCGGACGGTAAAAATTATCCCGCTTTCCAACGATTCCGATAAGGATGAAACCGATGAATTGTCGGTTCAAACGGTTAATAAGCCTTTGCATGGTTCGGTAACGCAGAAAGGAAATATCCTTTATTACACTCCCGAAAAATATTTTGTTGGAGCCGATAGTTTAACCTATACCAATAGCGATAAGGATAAAGAGTCGAAAAGCGCTAGCATTTTTATTCAGGTAAATGAAAATTTGGAACCTCTTGCACAACCCGATGACGTGGAGCTATACAGTGGAACCTGCTTGATTGATGTTTTGAAAAACGACCGTGACCGTGAAAACGACACCTTGAACGTTACCGATTTTACCCAACCCGCCAACGGGAAAGTGACTCTGGCGAGTAACCAGTTTACTTTTGAGGCCAAGGCTGTTTCAAATATAGTTGATAGCTTTTTTTATACGGTAAGCGATGGTAAAAGCCAATCATTAAAAACCAGCGTAAAAATTACCATCAAAGGAAAAAATGATCCGTGTTACCCCTGGTTGTCGAACGATATTGGCGATGCATCCCTGCCCGGAAGTTTAGCAAGTGAAAATAAATCGTTTGTAATAACAGCATCGGGAAGCGATATCTGGGGAAATGCCGATGGATTACGGTTTACCTATCAGCAGGTAAAAGGCGATTGCGAAATGGTTACAAAGGTTGAAAGCCTTGAAGCCAGCAACGAATGGGCAAAAGCCGGTATTATGGTTCGCCAGTCGCTCAGTGCAGGTTCACCCCTAGCCCTTGTGTTCGCTAGTCCCGGAAACGGAATAAATACCCATTTTCGACTAATGCCCAACGAGGGCATGCAAGGCGGCGAAAACAACCGCGATGGCAAAGCACCCTATTGGGTTAAATTGTCGCGCAAAGGCAATTTATTCAGTTTTTATAATTCAGCCAATGGCGTAAACTGGAAACCGCTGGGAACCTCGGAAATTAAGATGGAGGCGGATGTTTATATTGGTTTTGCTGTTTGTAGTCACAATAACAGCGAATTGGGTAATGCGGTGTTTAGCAATTACCGAATGGTTGGTAAGGTAGCAAGGTAACAAGGTGGCAAGGTGGCAAGATAAATACCCTGAAACAATTTAACCATTTCAAACCCTGAAACCGAAAAACCCTGAAACCGAAAAACAATTAAAACTATGAATAATCTTAAAAATATTTTCCGACAGCTTTTCAACCAGAAACTCACCTCGTCGTTCGTGTTGATTAGCTTTACTATTGCATTTGGTTGCTGCATATTGGTTTATTGTTTTGTAAAAGATGAGTTTGCATACGACAAGCATAATGCCCGGTTCAATGATATTTATCGGTTGAATATTGCTGCAAAAGACCAAAGTATGGTCAGTTGTAATTTTGCAGGTGTTTTTTACGACAAAATGGGAGCCGTTCCCGGCATCGAAAAATATGCCCGGTTTCAAACTTACATGGGCGAGCGATTAATTCAGGTTGATCAGAAAACCTTTCCAGAAACCTGTTTTTTGTATGCCGATCCCGAAATTCTCAATATTCTTCAGTTCGATTTTTTGATGGGAAATCCCAAGGAAGCGTTGAATAACCCTTTTAATATATTGATTAGCCAGTCGATGGCACAAAAATATTTTGGAAACGACAATGCCATGGGTAAAACCATTGGGCTCGATAATTTTAGTTTTACGGTTACCGGAGTTGTAAAAGACCTGCCTAAACAATCCCATTTTAGCATGAATTTTTTAGCGCCTGTTTCAAGCTATCAACTGATGAACAATAGTATGCTTACACAATGGTATATATCGGCATTTAATTACTATCTGCTTATTCCAAATACAGCGAATAAAAAGGAAGTTGAAGCTCAACTGGCCGATTTATTTGCCGATGGTAACGGAATTGAAAAAAGCCAGCATGGATTTGATATGTACCTCGAACCCCTTGGCGATATTCACTTGCGTTCGGTGGGAACCCGTTGGGATAATGCCCTGAAAGGCGATATAAAAGTGGTAAAAGGGTTGGCCATTATTGCATTACTCATTCTGTGCATTGCCATAGCCAATTACATGAATGTTTTAACCGCCGACTATCGGCGGAAAGCCAAAAAAATTGGCATTCAGCGGGTTAATGGAGCCTCGGGGCTGACCATTATGTGGAACCAAATTTTTGAATCGGTCGTTTTTCTTTTGCTGGCTTTAGTTTTGGCTGTTTTTTTGGCTCGTTTTTTCATGCCGGTAGTGAATCATTTAAGCGGCAAATCTTTATCCATAGGCTTTTCCATGCTATTGCCCGTTCTGTTAATGCTTATAGTAGCGGTGGTTCTGTCGGTGGTTTATCCCATTTCGTTTTTAACCACCATCCGTCCGGCCGATGCGCTCAAAAATCAAATCAATTTGATAAAAATAAATGGTCAGCAACCGCATCAGTGGGTGCGGGGTGGTTTAATCACGTTTCAATTAATCATTGCCATTATGTTAATTGCTTCAACTCTGGTAATTAACAACCAACTGAAACTGGTGATGAATACAAAAACCGGTTTTGATAAAGAGAATACGCTTATTTTGAATAACCCATATAACGAGGGCATGAACGAGCGGTACGAACTTTTCAGGCAAAAACTTAGCCAACTGCCAGGCATTAAAAGCGTTGGCGTTGCGCAGAATGCTCCGGCTGGGTTCATCAATAATTTTTCGCCTGCCTGGTTACCCGGCCAACAAGAACAACGGGCCGATTTCGGTCAAATTTCGGTAGATGCCTCTTTTCTACAAACCATAGGAGCTAAATTTATCATAGGGCGCAATTTCGATAACACCGTTTCAACCGACAAAAGTACCGGAATGATCATCAACCAATCGGCAGTGAAAGCCCTTAGTTTAATCGATCCGATAGGCAAACGAATTGTGGTTCAAAATAATGCAGAGACTCCCAATAATGAACTGGAAGTAATTGGTGTGATTGACGATATGCAGTATTTCACCTTGCGCGAAACATCGAAACCGGTAATGTATTATATGCGCAATTGGGGAAAGTCGGAAATTGCTGTTAAGCTGGCGGGCGGCGATTATTCATCAACATTAAAGCAGATTGAAGTTATTTGGAAAGAAATTGCACCCCAATTCCCAATCAGTTACCAGTTTATGGATGAGCGGATCAGTTTGAATTATAAATCAGATATTACCACGGCTAAGATTATCAGTGGTTTATCGGTCGTTTCCATTTTCCTATCCATGCTTGGTATTTTAGGTGTTATCCTGTTTACCATTCAACAACGCACCAAAGAAATAGGCATCCGTAAAGTAAATGGAGCAAAAGAATCGGAAATATTGGCCTTGCTAAATGCCGATTTTATAAAATGGGTTTCAGTAGCATTTATAATTGCTACACCCCTGGCTTGGTATGCCATGCATCAGTGGCTGCAAAGTTTTGCTTACAAAACGGAAATAAGCTGGTGGATATTTGCCCTTTCGGGGATAATTGCATTGGGAATTGCATTATTGACTGTGAGCTGGCAAAGTTGGAAAGCTGCAACAAGGAATCCTGTTGAAGCTTTAAGGTATGAATAAAAAAAGGTACCAAGATGGCAAGGTAGCAAGGTAGCAAGGTGAAAACCCTGTAACCCTGAAACCTTGAAACCCTGAAACCCCGTAACCGTGAAACAAATTAATTATGTACAATTTAAAAACAACCATCCGCAACGCCCGAAAAAACCGGGTTGTAACCTTTGCAAAACTGTTTGGGTTATGTATTTCGTTTGCTGTTACGCTTTTTGCGGTCAGCTATGTGTATTTCGAGACCAGTTTCGATAAATGCATTCCCGGTTACGACCATATTTATCGTTGCCTGATGCAAGGAAAATTAGGGGACGAGAATGCCGATTTTGCGGTTACAAGTCCAGCCCAAGCCAAGGCAATGGTTGATGAAATACCTGAAATTACCGAATCGTTGCGGGTCATCAGCCAGGGACAGGCAACCATTAATTATCAGGAAAAAAGTTTTACAGGAGGTCAGTTAATGTATGCCGATACAAATTTTTTCAGCTTTTTCAGCATACCCATTTATAGCAGCATTGCGTCGCCGTTGGCATCCGAAAATAGTTTGGTAATAGCCAAAAGCGTAGCCGAAAAGTATTTTGGAACAGCCGATGCAGCATTGGGAAAAACCATTGAAATGCGTGGCGAAAACTGTATTATTACCGCCGTGTTTGATGATGTACCCAAAAATTTTCACTTACAGGTGCAGCTTATTCAAACGGTACAAAAAATTCATCCCGACAATAATGGTTGGGGTTCACAGAGCTACTGCACCTATTTTAAAACCAACCGGCCCAAAATCAATATTGATGAATTAAACTTCAAAATCAGCAAAGTCGCTATAGGCCATGCCAATACTGATGTTGATGTGGCTAATGCCAAAACTATGAACGATTTGAAATATGCCCCCGATCAGTATTTGTTTTATACTGCCGAGCCCCTTACCGATGTGCATTTCAGCAACCATAAATTCGATTTGGCCCAAACCGCCAATAAAACTTATGTTTATGGCGCCATAATTCTAGCCATTTTGGTTTTGCTCATTTCGTCCATCAACTTTATCAACCTAACCATTGCCAATATGGCAACAAGGATGAAAGAAATCGGTATCCGAAAGACTAACGGTGCCGGGAACCGGAACATTGCTAATCAGTTTCTCTTAGAGTCAGTTCTGTTCTGGCTGGTGGGTTTTGTTTTGGCATTGGTGGTTTATCAATTTTCGCGAAAATACATGGCCGGTTATCTGGGGTTCGATATCGCCCTTTCAAATGGTGGCTTTATAAAAATCATTGGCTATTCGTTCTTGGCGCTACTGATTTTTAATCTGATTATCAATATATTCCCTATTCTGATCATTTCCAATAAAAGAGTGCTGAACCTGATTAAAGAGGTAAAAACCGATAATGGGAGCTTTTTTGGGAACAAGAGTTTTTTGGTGCTTCAGTTTGCCCTTTCGGCCATGATTATTTTATGTTCGATAGTAGTATATAAACAGGTTAACTTTTTGGTAAGCAAAAACAAGGAATACGATTCCAGCAACGTGATTATGATTAGCATGTGGGAACTCAATACTCAGGCCCGCAAAAGCTTTGTTGAGGAACTGAAAACCTTTGGTGCCATAAAATCGGTAGCTACCAGTGAGTTTTATTTTGGTACCGATCCGAGTATGAATGATGCTTATTTTGAAAAGCAGGAAGTTATAAACTATTTTCACACCAGTGATTTGCGGGTTGACGATGCCTTTTTTGATACTTACAGCCTTGAATTGAAACAGGGGCGTTTTTTTAATAAAGAAATGCAGTCGGATTTTAATACCGTTTTATTGAATGAGAACGCTGTTAAAAAATATACTAGCGATGGATCGCTCATCGATAAAAAGGTGATTATCAATAGCCAAAATTACAATGTTATTGGTATTGTAAAAGATTTCAATTATCGGTCGTTACACCATCAAATTGAACCATTGGTTATTCGACGTGCCGAAAATGGGGGAATTGTAAATATCAAAGTTGCGATTAATCAGATTCCCGAAGTGTTAAACATCCTGCGTAGTCAATGGAAAAAGTTCAATATTGGTTTTCCGTTTGGATATCAATTTCACGATGATGTATTGGCACAAAATTATTTAAAGGATCAGCAGGCTAAACGGTTTTTGTTGATTTTGTCGATGCTTTCCATAGCTATTGCGGCAGTAGGGCTGTATTCGGTCAGTTATTTTACCATTATCCGCCGTACCAAGGAAATTGGCATCCGTAAAGTGAATGGGGCAAAAATTACTGAAATATTGGCTATGCTTAACGGCGATTTTGTGAAGTGGGTTATTATGGCATTAATCATTGCTATCCCCATTTCGTGGTTTGCCATGCAAAAGTGGCTCGAAAACTTTGCCTATCAAACCTCAATCGACTGGTGGATATTTGTGATGGCTGGATTTATAATAGCTGGCATAGCTATATTAACCGTATCATTTCAATCGTGGAAAGCGGCTACGAGGAATCCGGTTGAGGCTTTGCGTTACGAGTAGTAAAAGCAAAGACGAAATCCCGATTTCTCGGTGATCGAAGCATTGAGATATGAATGAAAAAGAAGTGGCAAGGTAGCAGGGTAACAAGGTAGAAAGGTGGCAAGGTTGAAAGGTAACAAGGTATATACTCTAAAACAATTTAACCATTTCAAACCCTGAAACCTTGTAACCTTGTAACCCTGAAACCATTTAACAATTTAACCCTGTAACCCTGTAACCTTGAAACCTCATGGATTGAGAATTTATAAATGGTCCGTTATTCTGGTTGGTCTTAATCCGTCAGGTTGAGTTGTCAAAATATTAAACATAGAGTGTATGATAATTTGACAATCTCTACATAAGACTATTTGCTTAGTAGTTAATTATCAATCAGATAGTAAGGGTGGCATAGTTTTGGGTATTTGTTTATACTTAAAGATTCAATTGTTTAATTGCCTAAAAGATGATTGTTAACGAATTCAGGATCATTATCAGAAAGCTGTACCGCCAAAAGCTATTCTCGTCTATCAATTTGCTGGGCCTTACTTTGGGTTTGGTGTTTGTTGTATTGACTTTTTTATTTGCCCAAAACGAGTTTGCTTACGACAAGCATTTTACCAACACCTCCAACACGTATCTTTTAGCCTGTAACAACGGGCGCAATCAGGTGATGCATTACGGGCAGCCTGCTGTTTTTATGGACGAAATAGTAAAGGATGTTCCCGAGGTAACCTGTGGAGTTAGGCTGCAATGGTCCGACGAGAACATAAAAATAAACAACCACCGGTTTAAAGCTGTCGATTTTGTTTATGCCGATTCCGCTTTTTATAGTTTTTTAGGTTGGAATTTGATATTGGGCGATCCTCAAACGGCATTGTGTGCGCCCATGTCAGTGACTATTTCGGAGAAAATAGCCAAACAATATTTTAAGGATAGTGATATTATTGGGCAAGTAATAAACATTGGAAACGAATACGACTTTAAAGTTACCGGTGTTTTCAAAGATTTTCCCGAGCAATCGCATATAAAAACCGACTTTATTGCTTCGCTTTCATCATACAAAATTTCAACTCCTCATTACTTTACCGATTGGGGATGGCACGCTTCAGGTATTTATCTGAAAGTAGACCAAAAGGCCGATTTAGGTAAAGTGAAATTAAAAATTGCCGAATACTGGAACCTCAAATCCGAAGACCGTTCCTGTACCGGACCGCATATTAAAGCCGAATTGCAACCTTTTAAAGACATTTACCTGAAAACCGGCGAAATTATGGGCGGCCTTAGTGCCATCGATTATGTAATTGTATTTTCAATTATTGCAACTTTTATCCTGTTAATCTCCTGTTTCAATTTTATTAACCTTTCCATCGCCATCAATTCAAAGCGAACCATTGAAACCGGTATTAAAAAAGTGCTGGGCGCCAATGGCTGGCTGTTTTTGCGACAGGTGTTTCTCGAAATGACCATTTACCTTGTATTGGCTTTTGTATTTGGTTATTTCATGATTAAACTGTTTTTACCCGAAATAAATACCTTAATCAGCAAGCATTTAACCTTAAATTTATTTCAAAACTATGAATTATTATTGTTTCTGGGATTCCTATTTCTGTTTGTAATTGTGGTTTGTGGTAGTATTCCATTTTTAATGCTGGCACGGTCAAATACTTCGGGGCTTTTACGCGGGGTGACCTTTTTCAGGCGCAAAACCGCTTCATTGGGACAGGCGCAAAATACGCTCCGGAATACGCTGGTGATAGCTCAATTTGCCATCGGTATTCTTTTGGTCATTTCAACTTTTGTGGTAAATAAACAAATGCGGTTAATCAGACAGCACGATACCGGGTTTGATAAAGAGCAGATGATTGTGGTTAACAATCACGAAGGGGATCAACAATCGCGATACGAAAAAATGCGGAACCTAGTAAAAACCTATCCCGAGGTAAAAGATATAACCAGCGGATCGGGTGTACCGTTTTATGGAATAAACAATTGGGGTGGTCCAAAAGTATTTGGCGACGACCAAAATCAGATGCAGGGATGTGGTTTTTTGTCGGTCGATGCTAATTATCTTTCTGTGATTGGTGCCGAATTTTTGGCCGGTCGCAATTTTAATGTGGAAAGTTCATCGGATAAAGAAAAAGTAATTGTTACCGAAGAGTTGGTCAAAGCATTGCATCTCGATAACCCGGTGGGTACTCAGTTGGGCGATTTATGGAGCAACAAACCCTGGGAAATTATTGGGGTAGTTAAAAACATTGAATTTCACACCATCCGCGAACGCGATTATCCAGTGGTTTTCTTTTGCCAGCGCACCGATTTGATTGGGTTTCACGAACAGATGATCCTTAAGTTGCAATCGAACAATTTAACCGGTGTAATCGACCGGATGAAAAAAGACTGGAACGAAATATCGCCCGATTACCCCATGGATTTCGCTTTTCTCAACCAGCGGTTTAATGAAAATTATCAAGATGAAAGCCATACTGCTATCTTCCTTAATATTATGACTGCGGTAGCCATCATTCTTTGCTGTCTGGGATTGTTCGGACTGGCGGTATTTCATATCAATGCCCGGATAAAAGAAATAGGCATCCGGAAAGTAAATGGAGCCAAGATTTCGGAAATTTTAGCCTTGCTCAATAAAGATTTTGTGATATGGGTAGTAATTTCTTTTGTAATAGCGGCTCCAGTGGCTTTTTATGCCATGAACAGTTGGTTGCAGAATTTTACCACTAAAACCGATTTAACCTGGTGGATATTTGCCCTTTCAGGGATAATTGCATTGGGAATTGCTTTGTTGACCGTTTCGTTTCAAACGTGGCGGGCAGCGAGCAGGAATCCGGTTGAGGCTTTGCGGTACGAGTAAAAGTCTTGAACCCCGGAGGTATCCCCGAGAAATCGGGGCAGGCTGGGGCAGGCTTTGATTACTCTGATTAAATGAAAACCATGATTTAAAACAAATAAATGGAAGCATATGACTTGGAAATAGGATTAATAATAAATTTTGGGAGTAAAAGCTTATAATTAAAACGAGTGTAAAACAAAAAATCAAAGTCCAACAAATAATCATGCTTAATCAAAGTACATGACTATTTGCTGGCATCCCAATAACTATCGGAATTAGGGCTGCAATGCTTAGCCCGATTGAGGTCTTGAGTTGTGAATAATATAGAAATGTGTAATAAACAATTACCAATTTAAATCCAAGTGGCATGCAAAATATAAAATTAGCAATCCGTTCCCTGTTAAGGGATAAAACCTTTTCGATAATTAATATAGCTGGGCTTACAATTGCTTTGATGATGTCAGTAGTCATTTTGCTTTTTGTGCACTATCATTACAGTTTCGATAAAAATGTGACTAATCCGGAACGCAGTTACCGCGTTGTTACCGGACATAGCGCTGGTGCTCTATGGGCCTCCACTTTTGCGGCTTTCGACAAGGCTCTTCATGAACATCCGTCAATTAAGACATCAACAACCTTTTATAAAAATGATGAGGAATTTGACATAGTTTTGGGAAAGCAAAAATTAAGAATCATCAATCCGATTTATGCCGATACCAATTTCATGTCCTACTTTCATATTCCACTCAAAATTGGAAATCCGAAAGATATTGATAAGCCAAATTCAGTTTTTATATCTGAAAAAACAGCATTTGCACTTTTCGGAGAAAATAATCCAATCGGTCAATCAATTCAGTTGGAATACAATGAAATAAATCTTAATGAAAACCGCACGGCTACTGTAGTTGGCATACTGAGCGATGATATTATGAATATGCATATAAAATTTGATTTAATACACTCAAAAAAAGGCTTTTATGAGGGCCCCATATACCATTTGGAACAGGCTAAAGTTTTTGGAGCGTATGTATATTTAACTTTGTTGCCTGGTACTCCCGCAACCGAATTAGAAACTCAGCTAACTAATTTAATAACACCATTATTAGGAAATGCCTTTGGACCCCCAATATCGGCTTTTACTTCAAAGTTGCAAGCGTTATCCGATATTCATTTTACTCCTGGTTTTACAAGAGACTTTTCACCAGCAATAAAACGTTCTCACCTGAATCTACTGCTTATAATCGGCTTACTATTGTTTGCAGTCGCAACTTTTAATTTCCTGATTATGAACTTAGCCCGATCGGAAAAGCGATTGCATAAAACCAAAATTATGCAGTTTTTAGGCGGGACGAATTATTCGATTTTAAAATCTTATTCAATTGAAATTCTGTTTTTGGTAATTCCAGCTTTAATATTGGCCGTTTTACTAATCCAATTGCTTAATCCCTTGTTAAGTATTTCCTTTTTTAATGGATGGTCGGTTCAAATTGGAACTCCGGTTTTCTGGCTAATACTAACAAGTCTCGGATTGCTCATTGTTGTTACTTCTTCGCTGGCTTCAACTTCATTTTTACTGAAGCAAAAACTAACCTCTGAAAATAAAAAAGCTGTTTCTTTAATTATTTTCCAGTTTGTGGTGGTTATTGCTATAACCACTTTTGGAATATTACTGAATAAACAAATTAACTATATTCATAAAGCCGATTTAGGCTATTCGCCTGAAAATATCATGGTTTTCAGAGTGCCAACTAATACAACAGTAAATATAAGTGTATTTAAGGAAAAAGCTATAACTGTACCTGGAGTGATAGCTGTTGGTTCTGCTCAACAATATCCAGGTTACAGAATACAGGATACTTATTTAACCCAGTCAGAAGAAACCTACCCAATAAAATTCGCCATGGCTGATATGGATGCAATACACACACTTGGGATTAAAACAATCGATACATTACCCTTTTCTGAAAATCCTAAATTTGTTGTAAACGCAACTTTTTATAAAGCTTTACTTAGAAATAGCACAAAAGAGGAAATAGCTAATTGGATAAATGAATCAAGCAAAAAAAACAACCCTGCCGATGTCGATTTTTATGTTAGTGGAGTAATTAAGGATTTTCATTATGCATCTTTTTACAATCCAATTGATAATTTCATGTTTATGGTTGAAAATAGAGCCAATTACCGCTTTTTGTTGGTACGCTATAATTTACAAAATACTGCAGGCGTGAAAAGTGAATTAAAAGCTATTGCTGCATCTTTATATAATTGCGATATCGATCCCCTGTTTTTAGACAAGCAATTAAACCTTGAATATCAATCGGAAGAACAATTACTTTCTATTACCAAAATGTTCATTTTGTTACCCATATTAATTGCGGTTATGGGTTTGTTTGCATTTTCATTGTACTCAACCCAACGCCGGACCAAAGAGATTGGCATACATAAAGTAAATGGTGCAGAGGTTTTGGAGATACTAGCCTTACTGAATAAAAACTTTATCCAATGGGTTGTCATTGCCTTTATTATTGCAACACCTTTGGCTTGGGTTGCCATGAACCAATGGCTCCAGAGCTTTGCCTACAAAACCGAATTAAGCTGGTGGATATTTGCCCTTTCGGGGATAATAGCTTTGGGAATTGCTTTGTTGACCGTTTCGTTTCAAACGTGGCGGGCGGCGAGTAGGAATCCGGTTGAGGCACTGAGGTATGAATAGTCTTGAACTATGATTGAAATGATTATTTGAAAACTATGATTAACAATTTGATAATGGTAGCAAGGTGGCAAGGTACAAACCAGCAAACAGTAACCAATCCCGATAGCTATCGGGAAGTAACCAGCAACCATTTAACACAAAAAAGCAACCTATTTAAAAACAATAATATGATAACACTTAAAAACCTAAGCAAGTATTACGACAACAAGTTTCAACGGTCGTATGTATTGAACAATGTTAATATCCAAATCAACGAAGGCGAATTTGTATCCATCATGGGCCCTAGCGGAGCCGGTAAATCTACATTGTTAAACATCATTGGTATGCTCGATGAACCCAGCGAAGGTGAGTATTTCTTTCTCGATCAACCGGTGCATGGATTGAAAGAAAAAAAGAAGGTAGAATTTCACCGCAATTATGTTGGCTTTGTGTTTCAGGCTTTTCATTTAATTGATGAGATGACCGTTTACGAAAACATTGAAACCCCTTTGATTTATAAAGGCATTAATTCGAGCGAGCGCAAAGCCATGGTAGCCGAAATGCTCGACCGGTTTAACATGGTGGCCAAAAAAGATTTATTTCCGGCACAACTTCCAGGCGGACAGCAACAATTGGTAGGTGTAGCCCGTGCCATTGTTGGAAAGCCCCGTTTATTGCTAGCCGACGAACCAACCGGTAACTTACACACCGATCAGGGAAAGCAAATCATGGAAATTATGCAAAAACTTAACAGCGAGGGAATAACCATCATCCAAGTTACCCACAATGAGGAATTTGCCAAATGCGGCAAACGCATCATCAGGCTTACCGATGGCAAAATTTCAAGTGATTTATTGATTTAGAAAACTAATATGAGAAGAACCCTTCTAATAATCACCCGCAGAATCAGAAAAAACCCCATGTTTTTCTTTATCAACCTATTGGGGTTAACAGTGGCATTTAGTTGTGTATTGTTTGTATATGCCTACAATTACCACCAGTGGCACTACGACGGTTTTCACTCAAAAGCCGACCGCATTTTTCGCATTACCATGGATGTAAACCAAGGCGAATCGTCGATGCACGATGCACGTCTGCATTCAGGTTATGTGGATTATATGTCAACCCAATTTCCGCAATTTGAGAAAACAACCAAAATAACCTCTTTTGGCAAAGCAATTGTCAACTTAAATTCAGGTGAAAAGTTCTATTCCAGCAAGGTTTATGGAGCCGACAGTTGCTTTTTCGAGGTGTTTGATTATCCAATTGTTCTAGGGCAGCGCGAAACCATGTTCAAAAATCCCGAACAAGTTGCTGTAACCCGCACCGTTGCGCTTAAATATTTTAGAACCCTTGATGTTATTGGTAAGCAGGTTAGCATACAACATGGTAAAGAAAAAACATCTAAAAATTATACAATTACGGGCGTACTTGAAGATTTTCCTGATAATACCCATTTCAAAGCAGAATGGTTGTGTACCTTATCATCATTAGATTCTAGAAACCTGTGGCTTTATACCTATACAGTTTTAACTCCCAATACATCGGTAAAGTCATTGGAACATAGCCTCGATACATTATTTGCGCAGGAAAACCATAACCCCATTTTTGATTTACAACCAATTACCGATATTCATTTAAAAAGCCATAAAACCCGTGAACTGGAGGCTGGCGGCAACGGGAGTGCCTTGTACCTATTGCTTTTTGGGGCACTGGTTATTTACTTAATGGCCCTTGCCAATTTCTTTAACCTGAATTACGTGCAGTTAATAAAAAACAAATCGGCCCATAGCATCAAAAAGCTCCACGGTGCCAATAGGAGTGATTTAGTAGGAGAAGAAGTAACCGAAAAAATTGTGTTAATCCTGCTCTCGGTGGCAATGGCTGTTTTGCTTTTTATTTCAGCCAAAACACAATTTAAGCTTCCGTTCATCAACCCATTGCTTTGGGTGAATTATGCTACTTTACTATTAATACTGGCGTTAGCGGCTATCTTCTTTGCTGTACTTCCGGTTTTTCGTTTTTATAGTCGGCTTAATCTTTCGGCATTAAAACCCACTAAAACATTATCGTTCCGGTTCTTTTTTGTCACCCAGTTTGTACTTTCCATTATGGTTATTGCCACGGTGTTGGTCATGAAAAAGCAGATAGGAATGATAAACCTGCTACATCCGGGAGCCAATGCAAGCAATATGGTGGTAATGCCGCATGTGCCCGAAAGTAATGCATTAAAATACGATTTGTTGAAAGAAAAACTGCTCAAACATCCCGAGATACTTGATATGACCGCCGTAATGGAAGAACCTGCTGGGGCTATCACCGATAATTTCCACTTTAAAATGGAAGGGGTTGAAAACAAAGAAAACAGAACCTTAAATATCCTATGCATTGACTCCAATTTCTTCTCGTTTTTTGGTATCCCGTCCATAGCCGGAACGGTTGACCTTGGGGCCACGGCATCGCCGGAATGGGAAAACAATGTTCTCGATTTAAATACAGCCACAGAGCAACATAACACAGCCGAAATAGACCGGTTAACCCCAATGGTATCAAATTACCGCGAAAAATACCTGCTGAACCAAGCTGCACTCGATTATCTGGGTATTACCGATCCGAATCAAGCCATTGGAAAACGTTTTGAAATTGATTTCCAAATCCCTTATCTTTTCCCTGCCGGCCAGGTGGTTGGGGTGGTTCCCGACTTTCATTACACCAGTCTTTTTGGCAAAGAAAAACCATTGATGATTGTGAGCCGGAAAATTTTCAGCCGCAATTACATCTGCCGCATTGATACCAACAACCTCGCAAAGTCATTGGCTGTAATGAACGATGAGTGGAAATCGATAAACCCCGATGCCCCTTTTGAGTACGAATTTTTGAGCGACAGTTACCAACGTGTTTACGCAAATGAATATACCCAATCGAAGGTGTTAAGTTTGTTTGCACTGATAGCCGTACTTATTTCGGTATTGGGAATGTATGCCTTAATTACCTTCCAAATGGAAAAGCAGACCAAAGAAATTGGAGTACGCAAGGTAATTGGGGCCAAAGTATTGGAAATTATGCTGATGCACAACCGCGAAGTGGTGAAATGGGTGGCTATGGCTTTTTTACTCGCTACACCAATTGCTTATTACGCCATGAACCAGTGGCTCCAAAGCTTTGCCTACAAGACCCCTTTAAGTTGGTGGGTTTTTGCCCTTTCGGGGATTATTGCATTGGGAATTGCTATTGTAACGGTAAGTTGGCAGAGTTGGAAAGCAGCCACCCGGAATCCGGTTGAGAGTTTAAGATACGAATAAATGTCTTGAACCTTGATTATTCTGATTAAATGATTACCATGATTATGAGAACAAAAAAAAATCAAAGACCATCAAATAATCATGCTTAATCAAAGTTCGAGACAATTGGCAAGCGGCAACCCGAAACCAAGTTGAGGCACTACCTTATGAATGAAAAAGAGGTAGCAAGGAAGCAAGGTAACAAGGTAACCAGTAACCTTGAAACCCTAATATATTAACTTAAATTGAACGTCATGATTTTAAGAAACTTGAATTTTGCATGGAAAAACATCCGAAAGGATGGTACTTACTCAATCATAAATATTGCCGGGCTGGCTCTTGGATTGACCGTGGTCGTTTTTATCCTTTTTTGGGTGGCCGATGAACTGAATTTTGATAAGTTTCATAAAAACCTGAATCGCATTTACACGGTTTTTGAGCATCAGCTATATTCTGAAGGACAAGAGTTATACACCTCGTGTACCCCCTTCCCGCTGGGCAAGGAATTGGTTAAAAAATTTCCAGAAGTTGCCATGGCCACCACTTTTAATAATTTGTGGACTTTCCCAATTAATTATGAAAATATCGAATATAATGAAGGCCCGGTTTTTTCTGTTGACAGTAATTTCTTAAGTGTATTTTCATATACCCTCATTTCGGGTAATAAGAATGCGTTGGCTGCCGGCGAAATCATTATCACCGATGAGCTGGGCCGGTTGTTTTTTGGGAATGAATCACCGCTGGGCAAAACATTAAAGTTTAACAATGAATTTTCGTTTTCGGTTGGGGCAGTTATTGCTGCACCTAAGAGCAATTCTACTTTGAATTTTAAAGTACTCATTCCTATCGAATTTTTGCAATCGAATGGTGCCAACCTGAATGCATGGGGAAATAACTGGCCCAATACCACCATCTTGCTAAAAGAGGGAACCAACGCTGAAAGTTTGGATGCAAAAATTGCCAATGTTTGTAAAGATAACGGGCAAGAGAATACTTCGCTGCATCTGTTCCCCTATAAAAATGAGCACCTGTATTCCTATTCCGGCAAAAACAACCGCATTCAGTATATTTATCAATTTCTGGGAATTGCCCTAATCATTATCCTCATCGCCTCCATCAATTTCATTAATCTATCCATATCCCGAGCAGAGCAGCGCCGTCAGGAAATTGGCGTAAGGAAAGTAATGGGGGCCAATCGGACGAATATCTTAAAACAATTTTTACTCGAAAAGGGAATGATGATATTCTTTAGTATCCTCTTATGCTGGTTAATGGTTGTGTTGTTTTTACCGTTATTCCGTTCGCTTTCCGAAAAAAATATCCAATTCGGGCAAATACAGAACCCCTATATTTTATTGATGATGCTGGGCGTAATTTTTACCGTGTTGGGTCTGTCGGTGGTCTATCCTTCCATGTATCTTTCGTCGGTGAATGCCATTGTGGCTATCCGAAAGCAGGACAACAAAAAACAGCGTATGGTTAGTTTGAAAAGTCTGTTGGTAATTTTCCAATTTGCATTGGCCATTATTCTCATTAGCGGATCTATCATTATTTCGCAACAAATAAAATACGTAAACAATTACGACATAGGATATAATCATGCCAACCTGATATATTTGCAACTCGACGGAAATGCCAAATCGAAACATGAAGCCATTAAACAGAAGTTGACAACCCTTACCGGCGTTGAATCGATTACCCGTTCCGATAAGTTGCCATTTTGGGGCGGAAACTCTTCGTGGGGTCACGATTGGGAAGGAAAAGACCCTGATAACAGAGTGCTCATTTGTAAAATGAATGCCGACAAAAACTATTTTAAAACCTTGGGGATTAATTTTATCGATGGCAATGATTTTCCCGATAGTTACGAAAATGTGCTAAATCCAGATGACTTTAAATTTCCACAGGTCATTCTCAATCAAGAAGCCATCCGGCGCATGGGTATCGATAACCCGGTGGGTAAATATTTCAGTCCGTGGAGTGGTGATAAAGGAGTCATCATCGGGGTGGTTGAGGACTTTCATTATGAATCGTTGCATAATGGCGTAGAACCCCTTTTTATTCTGCCGTTATTGGCCGATCCTGAATATATTATCATTCGGGTAAGTTCCAGTAATTTTTCAAAAACTATTGCAGAAATTAAAAACTCATGGCTGGAAGTAATACCGCAATCAAAATGTGAGGTCGGCTTTTTCGACAATAGGCTAGCCGAGTATTATAACGGCGAAGTAAAAATTTCAGGTTTGTTCAAGTATTTCACTTTTGTGGCTATTTTCATTTCGTGCATTGGGTTGTTCGGACTTTCGTTGTTTGTAATCGAACGGCGGAGAAAGGAAGTTGGTATCCGTAAAGTGAACGGTGCCAGTATTTTGGAAGTGATACTTATGCTTAACCAAAGTTTCATATCATGGGTTATTGTAGCGTTAGTAATTGCCACACCCATTGCATTTATCGCTATGAACCGCTGGCTCCAGAATTTTGCATACAAAACCCCTTTGAGTTGGTGGATTTTTACCCTTGCGGGGATTATTGCATTGGGAATTGCTATTGTAACAGTAAGTTGGCAGAGTTGGAAAGCAGCTACAAGGAATCCTGTTGAAGCTTTGCGTTACGAGTAAAAGTCTTGAACTATGATTTTTGTGATTAACTGATTACAATGATTTTTTAGCCGAAAAATCAAAGTCCATCAAATAATCATGCTTAATCAAAGTTCGAGACAAGTTGATAAGCCCTACTATAAAGATGGCAAATAATTAATAATAAATGCTTTCAGGGAGCAAATCCTGATACGTTCTTTGAATAGATAATCGTCAGAAGATGGCGTGATGACATAGTTCATAGGTGCTTTTAAATCGTCGAAGGCCTGAAAATTACCTTTGGTCAGTTGTGGCGAGTTGGAATATTTAATCTCGGCAGTTGCCACCACTGTTAGTCCACGTGTAAACACCAAATCAACTTCGGTTCCCTGATGGGTGCGGTAAAAGTAAGTATCGACTGCATTCAACTTTAAGGCTGATACCTGATTGAAAACAAACGATTCCCAAGAACTACCTATAATTGGGTTCCCCGACAAATTGGTGAAATTGGATACACTAACTAAATAATGCAAAATTCCGGTATCGGTAAGGTAGATTTTGGGCGTTTTCACCAAGCGTTTCGAGATATTCCAATGAAACGGATGTAAGCTTTTCAATAAGTATGCTTCTTCCAAAAAATCAATGTAACGCTTAACCGTTGGTGTGGTAACCCCAAGCGAATTACCGATAGTAGTTGCATTAAGCAATTGTCCGTTTAAATGAGCCATCATGGTCCACAAATTTCGGATAACTTTTGGTGAGGCACTCAATCCCAGCTGCAACAAATCGCGGTTTAAATAAGTGCTGATAAAATTTTCCATCCAACGTTGCCCCAATTCGTCTTTTCCTGAAAAAAGCATATTCGGGAAACCGCCTTTTATCCATAAATCAGTTTGTGAAATGGTATCTGGTATTTCACTAATATCAAAGGGATGCAACTGGTGATAGGCAATTCTTCCTGCCAAAGATTCAGATGAATGCCTAATCAATTCGGGTGATGCCGAGCCAAGCAGCAAGAATCTTGCAGGTATCCGATTTTGATCAACCAAGGCACGCAAAAGGGGGAAAAGCTCTTTTTTGTTCTGAACTTCGTCAATTACTATCAGGTTTTCGGTATGTTGCGACAAGAACAATTCGGCATTGTTCAGCTTAAACAAATCAGATTGTTTTTCCAGATCAAGGTAAATGGCAGGCTTCGTTGAATCGGACATGATCAATTTTGCCAAAGTGGTTTTCCCAACCTGTCGGGGGCCAACCAAGGCTACAACAAGAAAAAAAGTGAGTGATTCACGAATTTCAGCCAATATTCTTCTGATAATCATCTTATAATGCAATAATTTAGAATCTATGTTTTAAATATTTCATGGACAAATATAATATTTTATCCATGATATTTTAAAATTCTATTTTAATATTTCATGGTAAATTAGTAATAAATATGAAACAACTGGGTAGCAAGGTAAAAAACAAACCCTGAACCCTTGTAACCCTGAAACCCTGTAACCCATTAAAACAAGAATTATGAATTTAATTAAATCAGCCATTAAAAACTTTACCAAGTTCCGGTTATATACAACGGTTAATTTGGTTGGATTAATCCTTGGATTATCGTGTTCTGCGGTGATACTCCTTTATGTTAGTTTCGAATTATCGTTTGATAAATTTCATGCCAATAAGGAACGGATATTCCGGGTTAATGAGATTTCAACCAATCCTCAAAACAAGGAAATCAACCCATCCATTCGGGTTCCTTATGGCCCGGCATTAAAAAATGAATTTGCCGAAATTGAAGATCAAGTCAGGCTAACCATTGGCTGGAACGAGAACTTTTTAAAGAAAGATGATAAAGCCATTACCATTCAGAAAGTGGTTTATGCCGACAGTAATTTTTTTAGGTTCTTTTCATTCGATGTTTTACAGGGCAATCCCAATATACTGCTGGCCGACAAGAACAGTATTGTACTCACAAAAAGAATAGCTGAACGGTTGTTTGGAAATCAGAATGCAATAGGGGCCACTGTAAAGTACGATACAAGTAGTTTCACGGTAACAGGAATTGTAAATAATGTCCCGTTGAATTCGCACATACAGTTTGAGGTGATTTTCCCCTTGGATATAAAGTTACAAGCCTCAGGTACATATATCGGATGGAATGGTGGCATGGAAGCTACTACATTTGTTAAGCTTAGAAATGCCGGATTAAAAACGGAAGTAGAAGCCAAATTACCAGCTTTCTTGTGGGATAAGGTGAACAAAAAAAATGATGGTAGCGGCTTTTTTACTGAATTTTATCTGGAACCTCTAACCAACATCCACCTGTTTTCAAAAGTTGATTGGGATAACTTTGGTAAAAAAGAAGCGAATAGTGTACTGATTTTATTCGTTATCGGATTTTTGGTTTTAGGGGTAGCGCTTATTAATTACCTTTTCATTTCCAATGGCACCATTTCGCTCCGGTTAAAGGAATTTAGCATTAAAAACTATTTAGGGTTTGGAAAATTAGGCGTTGCAAAACAGTTATTTGCTGAATCGTTCCTTCTTTTTTATTTGGCCGGAATTGCTTCGTATGTGCTTCTTATGGCTTTAAAACCAACAATCAATCAATTGTTTGGAACCGATTTTATCACATTCCAATTAACCAAGGCCTTGCCCTATTTAGTCCTTTTTATTTTAGTTCTAAGTGTTATTACGAGCCTTATTCAATACCATATTTACAAACGGAAAATTGCCGGTTATTCAATTATTAACAGTATTTCATCTCCATTTAGGAGCAAAAAACTAGTTTATGTTTCTGCTTTTCAATTTTGCATCTCCATCATACTCATATCATCCATTATAATAGTTTATCAGCAATTAAACTATGCTTTACACAAAGATTTGGGTTTTGCCACCCAAAATATAATTAATGTTTCGCACGGTTCCATTGGGGCGAAACAGAAAATGCTCATTAATGAAATTAAAAAAATACCCGGAGTGGTGAATGTTTCCGCTAGTTACGGTATTCCGGGATTAGAAACCACCATGAATGGCTATCGGCCCGAAGGTTCGGAACAATGGCAACTATTCAATGCCCTTTATGTTGACGATAACTTTTTTAATACCTTTCAATTGAAACTACTTGAAGGGCGTAATTTTAGTGAAGGGCAAAATTCCGACACCAAAGAATTTATTGTGAACGAAACATTGGTAAAGCAGATGAATTGGGAAAGTGCCATCGGCAAAACATTGTTTAGGGAAGGAAACCACGAAATAATTGGTGTGGTAAAAGATTTTAATGTAGGGTTAATTTATTCCAAAATTCCTCCACTGATTATTTCAAAAGAAGGGGCTAAAGAATTTTATTCCCTATCCATAGCACTTGCCGCTGGTGAAACCCAACAAACATTGAATCAAATAAGCGACAAATGGGAGAAAACAATGCCCGGAACCCCATTTAACTTTTCATTCATGGATGCTAAATTCGAGAGTTTGTATTCCGACATACAACAAACAATTCTCATTTTGCTCATTTTTACCTGCATTTCTATTCTTATCTCCATATTGGGATTGATTGGAATTACCTTCCTATTGTTGAATAGCAAAGTAAAAGAAATTGGCATTCGTAAAGTAAATGGGGCAAAAGTGTCTGAAATAATGACCATGCTCAACAAAGACTTTGCAAAATGGGTAGTAGTTGCTTTTTTAGTTGCAAGCCCGATAACCTATTATGCCATGAGTAAATGGCTAGAAAATTTTGCCTACAAAATATCAATTAGTTGGTGGATATTTGCCCTTTCGGGGATAATAGCCTTGGGCATTGCTCTGTTAACGGTAAGCTGGCAGAGTTGGAGGGCAGCTACGAGGAATCCAGTTGAGTCACTCAGGTATGAGTAACGAAATACCGAAACCTCATGGATTGTAGCATTGAGATACGAGTAAAAAAAGGTAGCAAGGTAACAAGATGGAACTTGCAGCGCCTGCTGCGAGATTACTAGCGGGTAAGATAATAGGAAAGCTGAAGAACTGGAATGGTGGAATGGTAAATAGGTAGAAAGGTGGCAAGTTAAATACCCTGAAACAATCTATCAATTTATCAATTTAACACAGTAATCTTATATCCTTCTTAAATTTTCCACGGTGGCATTAAACCCGGAAATCAGCTCGTCCATTATTTCATGAACGGGTTTAATGGTATCAATTAAGGCCGAAACCTGACCAATTTCGAGTTCCCCGTCTTTTATATCGCCCTCGAACATCCCTTTTTTTGCCCGGCCTTTTCCCAACAGGTTCTTAAAGTCGTCGGGCGAGGCCCCTTGGGTTTCGTAGTGCAGCACCTGTTGATAAAAAGGATTATCGAGTAGGCGAACCGGTACCAGTTTTTTCAGAGTCAGTTTGGTATCGCCTTCTTGGGCCTCCACTATTTTTTGCTTAAATGCCTCATGGCCGACGATTCCATAGATGCCGCAAACCGGCTTCCAATTTGAACCCCTTCAGCCCCCAATGCAAAAACAGCAGCCATGGCTTGTCCTGAACCAATTCCTCCTGCCGCAACTATCGGAAGATGAACCGCTTTCTTAATCTGTGGAATTAAGCATAAGGTAGTAGTTTCTTCCCTCCCATTGTGGCCGCCGGCTTCAAATCCTTCGGCAACTATGGCATCTACCCCAGCATCTTGGCATTTCAATGCAAATTTGGTATTGGCTATTACGTGTGCTACAACAATCCCTTCATCTTGTAAAATTTTAGTCCAGGTAGCTGGATTGCCGGCGCTGGTAAATACTATCGGTACCTTTTCGGCAATTATCAACGCCATAATTTCATCCATTTCGGGATATAATAACGGAACGTTAACCCCATACGGTTTTTGGGTGGCCGTTTTAAGCTTTGTAAGGTGTTCCTTCAATACCTCGGGGTGCATGGATCCCGCACCCAGCAAACCCAAGCCACCGGCATTGCTTACCGCCGAAGCCAATTTCCAGCCGCTGCACCAAACCATACCGCCTTGAATGATGGGATATTTGATGCCAAATAATCCGGTTACTCTATTCTTCATATTTCTATTTACTTAAAACTAAAATTTATTAATATAATAACTATCGTCTTGTTCTATTGATTGTAAACATATAAACAATAAATTTGTAGTTCTTTGTATTGAATATTCCATTTTAAACTTGCGAAAGATACTGATAAGAAATGACGAAAAATATTTTTGAGCGTATTACTGTTTGGCGTACAAACCATGTTTCAGAGAAAAACCTTATTCTTTTTCTGAGTCTTATCATTGGAATATTAACGGGCTGGGCAGCAGTAATCTTAAAAAACGCTATTCACATTACCAACCATTTTCTGGAGAGTAAAATGGATATTGGGGTTGAGAGCTATATGTATTTGGCCTTACCGGGTATAGGAATCATTATCACGGTTCTTTGGGTCACTTATGCAATAAAAGATAAAATCAGTCATGGAGTAAGCCGGATATTGTATTCCATATCAAAAAAGAATGGCATCATAAAACCCCACAACACCTTTTCGAGTATTGTAGGTAGTACCTTTACCATAGGATTTGGAGGTTCAGTTGGAGCCGAAGCACCCATAACACTGACCGGAGCTGCCATTGGTTCGAATTTGGCACGGATGTTCCGGTTAAATCACAAACAAATAATTTTGCTTATTGGATGTGGAGCCGCCGGTGCTGTTGCCGGAATTTTCAAAGCGCCCATTGCCGGAGTAGTATTCACACTCGAAGTATTGATGCTTGATTTGACCATGGCATCGGTGATACCTTTACTCATTTCAGCAGCTACTTCTACTATGATTGCTTTTTTCTTTATGGGAAGAAGCGCTGCTCTTTTCGCCTTTGAAATTAAAGCTCCCTTTGTTATTCATAACCTGCCCTGGTATTTGGTGCTAGGTTTCTCGGCAGGATTATTGAGCCTATATTTTACGCGCACTACCATGAATGTGGAAAGTTGGTTCGATTCCTTTAAAAAACGTTGGTTGAAAATTCTGATAGGTACCTTAGGTTTAGGATTGCTTATATTCATCTTCCCCCCTCTCTTTGGCGAAGGATATCTTTCACTCCATTCCATACTTTCCGGAAACGGCGATGCCTTGTTGTATCACAGTTATTTTTATGAATGGAAAGATAATTTTTGGGTGATTGTAGGCTTTTTATCGCTGTTGTTGGTATTTAAAACTTTTGCCACCTCGTTTACTACCGGGTCCGGTGGCGTGGGAGGAGTATTTGCCCCCTCACTTTTCATGGGCGGAGTACTGGGTTATTTGGTAGCCATAATACTTAACCGATTCAGTTTTATTCACGTAAATGAAGCCAATTTTGCTTTAGTGGGTATGGCGGCTTTTATGTCGGGGGTGATGCATGCCCCTATGACTTCCATATTTTTGATTGCTGAAATTACAGGTGGCTACGGGCTTTTTATTCCTTTAATAATCGCCTCCACCATTTCGTACATCACCATTATGTATTTTGAGCCCCATTCCATTTATACCAAACGGCTTGCACGACGCGGTGAATTGATTACTCACAACAAAGACCGGGCTGCACTTACCCTAATGCGCCTCGACCGTGAAATTGAGCGCGATTTGATAACAATTCATCCCGATCAGACGTTGCGGGAATTGGTTCACATTATTAGTCAATCAAAAAGGAATATTTTTCCAGTTATAAATGAAAATAATGAACTGGTGGGAATTGTTTTGTTGGACGATATCCGCGATATTATGTTTAACCCAGATGTGTATGATGACACTTATATTTATGAACTTATGACTGCACCTCCCGATGTAGTAATATTAACCGATTCCATGGAAATGGTGATGCATAAATTTGAAGAATCAGGGGCATGGAACTTACCAGTTCTCAAAGACGGAAAATATGAAGGTTTCATATCCAAATCGAAAATTTATACCGCTTACCGTAAAGTGTTGGTTTATTTTTCCGAGGAATAGTGTTGATTGTTGTAAAATAAAAAAGCAGGATTTCTCCCGCCTTTTTACTTTTTAATTAATTATTGTAAAATCTCTTACCAAATTATAATCGGTCGATTCCTATTTTCAAAATTACATGCGAATGGCATTCTTCATCGAAATTAAGGAATTACTCACCGTTAACCCTTTATTCTGAAAATTAGTTGGACTCACTTGAAATTTAAGCATTTCATTGACTATCACAAAATTAATCATGGAACCATTGGCGATTGCGTTGCTATTCTCTGATACGATTAATGTGTTTTTGCCAACTTTTTGCTCTAATAAACCTGCGTTTTTAGCATAATTTACTTTTTCAGAAACATAAATAATTTGACAATTGCTAACTTCTTCAACACTAGCAAATTCTTTAACTACAAGATTTTGAAAACCAAATTTTTTTCCTTCAGTTTGAGTTCTTAGTTCTGCTGCTAATTCTTTGTTTTGGATTACCCCAATAACAAAATCGCCTTGCTTTGACTCATCGGGCCAACCAATGTAACGTATAAAATTTAGGGTAAACAACGATTTGTACTTAGCTATTTCATTTGCCTTTGTTTGCATTGTTGCAACACCGGTTAAAACCAAAAGGATTACAATTAACTTTTTCATTTATTTTAAATTTAATTAAGAATTACAAAATTTAATACCTCAAATGAAACGCAAGAATCATGTTCAGGTTAACCGAAGTTTTATGATAGTAAATGGAAACAAGAGTGAAGTTATGCACTTGAAATTATGATGTGGGTCATAAAAAAATGGAGCCAAATACAAGGTGAAAACATTATATATCTGATAATCTGTAAATTACAATACTATCGAAAATAGATATGGCAAACATTTCAGAATTGAAATCAGCCTATCATTGAGTATAACGGTAACTATTTTTTAGAATCTTTCCTCAAAAAATGAACTATTTGGCTACTTTTTGCAAAAATAAGTTAGCTATTTGCATCGAAAGGGAATCATTTAATGCCTCAGGATGCCATTGTACACCCACAGCAAAAGGATGGGTGGTGGAATCGGTCCATTGAATGGATTCAATAACCCCATCGGGAGCATGAGCCGCTACTTTAAATCCCGGTGCTATGGAATCAATGGATTGGTGGTGTCGGCTGTTGACTTGAAATTCAGAAACATTAAAATGAGTGGTTAACCATCCATCTTTTGTTGCAATGGATGCATGGGCATATTCCGTTTTTATGCGATGGTTCAATTGACTTTGCGGGTAAAAGGTGGGTATATCAGGAATCAAAGTACCTCCGTTTCCTGCATTTAATATCTGTAATCCACGGCAAATCCCAAAAATGGGGGTTTTATTTTTCATGGCAAAATGAATCATCAACAACTCAATGCTGTCGCGATAATTATCGTATCCTTCGCAGATTGAATCGTACTCCGGTTTGTTATATACCAATGGGTTTACATCTTCACCTCCACCCAATACCATTCCATTGGCGATGGTTAAAAAATATTCCATGGAATCGCTGGGAATGTCATAAAATATGCGTGTTTCAATTTTCGGGTCTGCCTTTGTAAGCCATTGTTGAATGTTGGAATTATAATCCTTCGAAATCAGGATAAAGGTCTTTTGCGGTTGCTGGCAACTAATAAAAATAAATGCCCCTACAATAAATAAATACTTTGTCATGAACTTATATTTAATAATTTTTATCCATCAATTAGCCTTACGAAAGTATAAAATTTAGCTGTGTTAGCAACAATATTAATAGGTCACAAATAACTATATAAATTGACAATGAATATTTTTATATATTGCAATAATTTAATGAATTGAAGATTTTTACATTCAATAGGTAACCACCAAAATATATTTACTATGAAAAATCAAATTCTAACGATACTGCTAATTTTACAAGGACTTAATTTAGTGGCACAACCAATAGCACAATGGCGTGGCGACCATCGGGACGGAATTTATAATGAAACCGATCTGCTGAAAAGTTGGCCCGCTGAAGGGCCAAAACTGATGTGGCATTTCGACAAATTAGGCGATGGCCATGCATCAGCTGCTGTTACCGAAAATTCTATTTACACAGCAGGAATGGTGGGCGATAAAGGTTTTGTTTATGCGCTTGATTTAACCGGCAACTTACTTTGGAAAACCGAATACGGAACTGAATGGACTGAAAATTGGAACGGAGTGCGCTCTACCCCTTTGGTGGATGAAAACAACATTTACATTATTAGCTCTTTTGGAAAACTGGTTTGCCTAAACATAAACGATGGTTCAATCAGTTGGACGGTTGATGTATTAAATGATTACGATGGCCGCAACATTCAATGGGGAATTACAGAAAATCTGTTGATTGACGGTAACAAACTATTCTGCACACCGGGTGGTGTGGATGCAAATGTTTTGGCCTTGGATAAAAACAGTGGAAAACTTATCTGGAAAAGTAATGGCAATGGCGAAAAAAGTGCTTATGGTTCCCCAACCTTAATTCAAGTGGGTAACAAAAAAATATTGGTTGCACAAACTGCCTCCTCCATAATTGGTATTGATAGCGACAATGGCAAGTTGCTATGGAAACACGACCAACCCAACCAATGGTCGGTTCACCCCAATACCACCGTTTATAGCAATGGTTATTTGTACTGCTTGAGTGGGTATGGCAAAGGTGGGGTAATGCTAAAACTGAGTAGTGCTGGAACCAGTGTAACTGAAGTTTGGCGCGACCCGCTACTCGATAGCCGCATGGGAGGTGTGGTTTTGGTAAATGGCAAAATATACGGTGCTGGCGATAAAAACAAGAAACTATTCTGCATTGATTGGAATACCGGAAAAGAGGTTTATTCCGCCAACCTGATGGCTCCTGGCAATGTAATTTATTCCGATGGGTTGCTTTACGCTTATGGCGAAAACGGCTCGGTTGGACTGATTGAACCACAAGCCGACCAATTCAAATTGGTGAGTTCGTTTAAAGTTCCGTTTGGCGCCAACCAGCATTGGGCGCACTTGGTAATTGCCAATAAAAAACTGTATGTGCGCCATGGCACTTCGCTCATGGTTTACGATATTGCAAAACAGTAAATGAGAAGGACTCACAAATTTTTGAATACTGGATATATGGATGTTGGGCAACTTGCTAAAGAAATGCGACATTTGACATAAGAATTTAAAATAATGGCGTATCTTTGAAATAAAAAATGAAAGCTGAGCAAATTTCCTTATCGACTTTAGACAACAGGAATGTTTTGAGTCTAATTGAGACTTCCAGAAATGGTGTTGATTTGGATACTTTTGATGAAATTACTGGTGAATTTCCGTTTGATTTGTCAGACTGGTCAAGGATATTACATATATCAGAAAGGACAATACAACGGTACCGTAAGGACAAAAGAAAGTTTGACTCAATTCATACCGATAGACTTCTGCAAATAATGATTCTTTTAAATAAAGGAATTGAGGTATTTGGCAATACTGATAATTTTTTAAGTTGGTTAAATTCATTAAACATTGCCCTAGGAAGCATTAAACCAATTGAATTATTAGATAATTCATTTGGGATTAATATGGTGACGAACGAATTAATAAAAATTGAATACGGGGTATTGGCATGAGAGTTTATCGTCTTTCCAAAAACAAATATGCAAATGATTTGACAGGAAAAGGAGCTGAATTGACTGGCGGAAGATGGAATAAAATAGGAACAAAAACCCTATACACCTCTGATTCAAGAGCATTATGTACGGCAGAAATAGCGGTTCATACTCCAATTGGAATACTACCAACTGATTACTATTTAATAACCATTGAGATACCTGATGCAATTGAAATTCTTACCCTTGATAAAGAAACATTGCATCGTGACTGGAAAAGTTTTCCACACTCAAATATAACTCAGGAGATTGGAGAAGATTTTATCTTAAAAAATGAATATTTGGTATTAAAAGTTCCTTCAGCAGTTGTTCAGGGTGATTATAACTATTTAATAAATCCACAGCATACGCATTTTGATAAAGTTAAGATTGTTGATAAAGAAGTATTTGCATTTGATGAAAGATTATTTAAATAAACAAACAAAGGGGCTAACACCGCATATTTTATAAACTCTTTAAAAAGATTCCAATACCAAATTTACATAATAACAATAAAACCCACACATCATGAAAACCTCTACTTTAATTGTCCTCGCTTTCATCCTTTCCATTCCATTCATTAACGCCCAAACCATAAGCGAATGGAGAGAAGATAATAGGACTGGTGTTTCCTCAGAAACGGGATTGTTAAAATCGTGGCCCGAAAATGGACCAGACTTAATATGGATGATTAAGGATTTGCCTAAAGGGAATTCTTCCGTTTCATTTAGCAACAATACCCTGTTTTTAACTGGAACCAATGAAGCCAATGATATTTTGGTGGCTGTTGATTCCGTTGGCGTTGTAAAATGGCAAACCCCTTATGGCCGTGCCTGGAACGAATCGTTTCCTGAAAGCCGTTGTACTCCTACCATTGAAGGTGACCGGGTTTATGTATCCAGCGGACTGGGCGACTTGACTTGTGTGGATGCCACCACCGGCGCAATAGTATGGTTGCTTAAAGCCAGCGAAACCTTCAAAGGAACTTTTGGCCCTTGGGGTATTGCGGAATCCTTACTTCTAGATGGCGAAAAACTGTATTTTACCCCGGGCGGTAATGAAACAACTACCATTGCCTTAGAAAAGACGACAGGTAAATTGCTTTGGAAAACAGAAAGTTTGAATGACATTCCCGGATATGTTTCCCCTATATTGATTGAAAATGATGGCAAAAAACTGCTGGTGAATGTATCGGGAATGTATGTGTTTGCCGTGGATGTGTCTAATGGAACAATTGTTTGGAAAATTAATCATGTTGATATATACACCCCCACACAAATAGCATCGAAAGGAAAAGAAGCTACCATCAAATGTGTAACACCCCTTTATCACGAAGGTAGAGTATATGTTACCAGTGGATACAATCAAGGCGGTATGATGCTACAAATAACTGATGCTGGGAACAATGCTTCCATTGTGTGGACCGATTCTGTATTGGATGTGCACCATGGTGGAGCTGTTTTAGTAAACGGATTCATTTACGGTTCCAATTGGTTGAACAATAGTACCGGTAATTGGATATGTTTGGATTGGAACACCGGAAAGAAAATGTATGATGAAAAATGGAAATGCAAAGGTTCCATAATTGCTGCCGAAGATATGCTTTATATTTACGACGAAAAAACAGGTTTTGTGGGATTAGTAAAAGCGCAACCTGAAAAATTCGAAGTAATAAGTAGTTTTAAAATTGCTGAAGGAACCGGACCTCACTGGATGCATCCGGTCATACATAAAGGAAAACTTTATATCAGACATGGCGAGGCACTTATGGTTTATAATATAAAAAGCAACTAAGAAAAAGTTTCTATTAATTTTCAATCTCAGTCAAAACGAAATTTATGAATCCTACTAAATCCACTGTATTCTTTTTTTTATTGGTATCTGTTAGTTTTAATGTATTTTCTCAGACAACTGCCCAATGGCGGGGCATTAACCGCGACGGTATATATAACGAAACCCAGCTTCTAAAAAGTTGGTCTGAAAGCGGACCTGATTTAATTTGGTCAGTTGAAACTATTGGCAATGGTTATGGTTCTCCGGTAATAACCGACGAAAATATTTTTGTAAATGGTGAGATCGATACTATCAGTCATGTATTTGCCTTTGACACCAAAGGACAATTGGTTTGGAAAACCCCCAATGGCAAAGAATATACCGGTTCTTCAAATAAATATGTGGGTTCCCGATCAACTCCAACTGTTGCAGGTGATTTAGTGTATGCTTGTTCAGGCAATGGACGGATTACCTGCCTTGAGGTACAAAGCGGAAAAGAAAAATGGACTCTGGAAATGTCCGAAAAATTTGATGGAATGATGAATTATTGGGGTTATGCCGAATCGTTGCTGATTGATAATGATAAACTCTATTGCTTTCCTGGAGGTACCAATATAAATGTGGCTGCGCTAAACCGGTTTACCGGTGACATTATTTGGACATCGAAAGCGTTGGGTGATACCGTGTCATACTGCTCACCAATGATTATAAAACTCCCTTCGGTTAATTTATTGGTAAATCTCACATCATTTTATATTATGGGCTTGGATGCCAATACTGGCGAATTACTGTGGTCCCAACCACAAAATAATGTAACCTACAAACAACAATGCAACACTCCTTTATATTCCGATGACTTTATTTATTATGTAGCCGGTGATGGAAATGGGGCTGTTAAACTTAAACTTTCGCCAGATGGCAAAAACATTACTGAAATATGGAGTAATGCCGCTATTAAAAATAACTTTAACGGATTTGTTAAAATGGGCGGTTACCTTTTTAGTACCGACCGGAGCAAAAAATTGAAATGTATTGATGCAAATAAAGGAACAGTGACCGATTCGCTGCAAATTGTTAAAGGCAGCTTAATTGCAGCCGATAGTATGCTTTATTGTTACTCCGATAATGGCGAAATAAGCTTAATAAACCTTACTGGAACTAAAATGGAAATAACAGGCAAAATGAAATGCAACTTGGGCAGCAATGAACATTTTGCCCATCCGGTAATAAACAATGGAGTGATTTATATTCGTCATGGAAAAGCGCTCATGGCATACAATATTAAAGAAAAGTAATAGCCTGCAATTTAGATTGATTCAAAGTTCCAATACTCATTAATTCCATTATTTTTGCTTTATTGAATTGAATTTCAGGAGGCATTTTAATGGCAAAACGGAAAGAACAATATTTTTTATATTTCTTCATCCTCATAGGGTTAACCATTTTCCTATATTGGTTTTTCCATAATCCGGTTAAGGATTTGTCGGAGAACCTTCCGGGTATGGATAACCGTCCCCCCAAAAGTTCACTCCATGAAGATTCCATCATCATTGGTGAAAAATTCAAGCAGTACGATTCATTATTCCAAACAAAGCTGACCGGCAAATGGCCTGGGTTTAGAGGAGCTGAATTCGATAACATCAATAAGGAAAAGATAAAACTGATTGATACATGGGAACCTTCGGGACCCAAAATCCTTTGGAAAGTGGAATTGGGCGAGGGACATGCCGCGCCGGCAATCTACAATGGGCGTGTGTACCTTCTCGATTACGATGAAAGGAAAAAAAACGACGCCCTTCGCTGTTTTTCGTTGGAAACCGGGGCTGAAATCTGGCGCCGTTGGTACCGTGTAAACCTGAAACGCAACCATGGCATGTCGCGCACCATTCCGGCTGTTACCGAAAAATATGTGGTAACTATTGGTCCACGCTGTCAGGTTATGTGTTGCAATCCCATTACAGGAGATTTTTTATGGGGAATGGATTTGGGCAAAGAATTCGGTACCGAAGTGCCACTATGGTACACCGGGCAATGCCCAATAATTGATAACGATATTGCCGTTATTGCACCGGGCGGTTCGTCGCTTATGGTTGGCATTGATTGTTCTACCGGAAAACCGGTTTGGCAAACCCCCAATCCCGACAATTTAAAAATGTCGCACTCTTCCATTGTTCCCATGACCTTTTATGGCAAAAAAATGTATGTGTATAATGCACTGGGAGCCTTATGCGGCATTTCGGCCGAAGGCGAAGATAAAGGGGCCGTACTTTGGAAAACCAAAGCATTCAATCCATCGGTGATTGCCCCGTCGCCGGTAATGGTGGGTCAAAACAGAGTATTTATGACCGCCGGATATGGAGCCGGGGCCACCTTAATTCAGGTTATTAAAGAAGGAAATAGCTATTCAACAAAAACGCTTCAATTGTACAAAGCATCGGAAGGAATGGCATCGGAACAGCAAACACCAATTTTTTATAATGGGCTGGTTTACAACATTCAACCTAAAGATGCAGCAGCCACCCGGAACCAGTTTGTTTGCTGCAACCCCGATGATTTTAAAAACATTCTGTGGACCAGCAGCAAAGAAGACCGTTTTGGGTTAGGCCCGTTTATTCTGTCCGATGGAAAGTTTTATATTTTAAGCGACGAAGGGGAAATCACTATTGCAAGACTAAGCACTACAAAATTTGAAGTACTCAGCAAAGCCAAAATTATTGATGGGCAGGATGCCTGGGGTCCAATGGCTATAGCCGATGGACGCTTATTGATGCGCGATTCGAAAACAATGGTATGTATTGATATAAGTAGAAAATGAAACAAAAAGTAATAATTGGTTTTTCGGTATTGTTGTTATTGGCTGTGGTATTTTTAATCGCAAAAGATTTATTTACTCCATCCACCCAAACCGATGAAAACCCAACCGAATATAACATTGATAAGTTCAGGCAAATTGACCCTTCCAAAATTTGCTATCAGGAAATAAGGCAATTCAACACCGGGATGGATGAAAGCCATGGAATAGCCATTGACGACAGCAATTACGTTTATATTACCGGTAACAAACAGGTTTCCATTTTCAGTAAAAAAGGCGCTAAAACCGGCGGATTCCCAATTGATTCATCAGCACATTGCCTTACCGTTGATAACAACAACCTGTATTTAGGAATTGGAAACCAAATTGAACATTACCGCACTTCCGGCGAAAAAATTAAAACATGGAACGCTTTCAACACAAAAAGTTACCTGACCTCAATAGCCGTAAATGGGGACTTTATTTATGCCACCGATGCTGAAAATAACCTGATTTTAAAATACAACAAAGCGGGCGAACTTCAGTTGACTATTGGGAAAAGGGATACGGCCAAAGGAGTTGAAGGGTTTGTGATACCCAGTTTATATTTCGAGATTGCCTTTGGGGCCTTCAACGATATGTGGGTGGTAAATCCGGGAAGGCACCGGTTGGAGAATTATTCCGGAAATGGAGAACTGCAATCATCGTGGGGAACCACATCCATGGATTTGGAAGGATTTGCCGGGTGTTGCAATCCAGCCCATTTGGCAATTTTACCCAATGGCGAATTTGTAACCTACGAGAAAGGGCTCGACCGTATAAAAATTTATAGCCAAACCGGCAAATTCGTTTGCGTAGTAGCCGGTCCGGAAAGTTTAACCGGTTCATCGGATTTGAATTGCAGTTTAGCTGCCATAGTAAACGATTTAGCCACCGACAAGGATGGTAATATTTATGTGTTGGATGCAAACAACAAGGTTATGGTTTTTGAAAGGAAATAGTTTGAGAAATATAAAATAATGTAGCTCTTTTAAATTATGAATAAGTTAGTAAATTGAGTTAATTCCCCCCTAAAGTCCCCCCAGGGGGACACTTGCTTCGTAGTGAAAATTTTGCACTAAAATCAAATCGGAGCAAGTTCCCGCAAAAGCGGGATGGCCGAAGGCCGGAGGGGGAAATATCAAAAATGCTTTCTTACTAATCTAAACTTTGTTAATTATTCAAGAAAGTCATTTCAATTAATTGTCAAAAAACTGATAATTATGGACGATAAAAAACTGAACCGGCGCGAATTCCTCAACAAGGGAGTCAGAATAGGCATAGGGGTAGGAATAGGAATCATTGGCTATGAAATGCTAACCAGAACCTTGTCCTCAAAAACGGTATGGCAGATTGATCCGGCTAAATGCGTTCAATGCGGCAAATGTGCCACCTCGTGCGTGTTGGAACAATCGGCGGTAAAATGCCTGCATGTTTACGAAATGTGCGGATACTGCGATTTGTGCAGCGGATACCTCCGCCCCGAAACCAAGGAATTAACTACCGGTGCCGAAAGCCAATTGTGCCCAACAGCGGCCATCTCGCGCAAATATGTGGAAGAGCCCTTTTTTGAATACCACATAATTGAGGAACTCTGCATTGGCTGTGGCAAATGTGTTAAAGGATGCGGGGCTTTCGGAAACGGCTCGCTCCAATTGCAGGTACAGCAGAAAATCTGTGTAAACTGCAACCAATGTTCCATTGCAAGGGATTGTCCTTCCGATGCTTTCAGGAGGGTTCCGGCTTCGGCTCCTTATCTGTTGAAGGGATTTGGAAATAAAACGTAAAGCTAGATGTGGAAAAAGGTGGCAGGGTTACAGGGTTACAGGGTAACAAGGTGGCAAGGTGACAGGGTGAAAAAAATGGGAAAATAGGAATGATGGGGAAATGGGAGTCATCCCGATAGTTATCGGGACTGAAAGGGCGCAAGAACAAAGCCCGGGGCAACGCCCCGGGGTAATGGATAAACAACGAAAGCGGTGCATCCAACCAAGTTTCAATGGAATGGCAACCATCCATGCACCGCAATATAGAAAAGTTGGATCTAGATGGTTATTGCAGTAGATGGAAGGGTAGCAAGGTTACAGGGTAGCAGCGTGGGAAGATGGGGTAATGGGAAATGGAAAGATGGAATATCGGGAAGATGGAAAGACTTGATACTTTTTTTCCATTATTCCATTAAAAGCGTTAAGAATGATCAGCTATTAAAAACCAAAAAGCATGTTGCATCAAACTAATATCATTATATTAATTACAGCAATTATTTAAAGTCCGGATGAAGAAAAATATACGTGTAGCAGTTTTAGTGATGGTAACCTTTCTCATTGCATATAACCTACTGGCAGTTCAGCGGTTTCCACGTCCTGAATTTGAAAGTGGGTACAAACAGCCCATCACCCAATTGCAAGATCCCCGTGGCGTGTTTTTTGAGTACCTCGATTTGGCGGTTTTTATTGCGTGCCTATCGCTTATAACTTGGTTAGTCCTTAAAAAACGTTCCCGAAAAGGGGTTTTTTGGCTGTCGATTTTTTCGTTACTTTATTTTGGGTTTTACCGCACAGGGTGTATTTGCCCTGTGGGCTCCTTGCAAAATGTGACTTTGGCACTTTTCAATCCCGAATATAGCATTCCCATAAATGGGATAGCCTTTTTTATTCTTCCGCTCATTTACACCTTATTTTTTGGACGCACTTTTTGCGCCGGAGTTTGCCCGCTTGGAGCCATTCAAGATGTATTTGCCCTTCGCCCGGTTCCCTTAAAATCATGGGTTCAGTCGCTTTTGGGACTTATTCCATTTATATACCTAGGGTTGGCGGTTTTGTTTGCTGCCACTGGTTCCGATTTTATTGTTTGCCGATACGATCCTTTTGTTGGGTTTTTTAGGCACAACGCCACTTTTATGATGTTTGCCATTGGTGCAATTCTGTTGTTGATAGGGGTTTTCATTGCCCGCCCCTACTGCCGGTTCTTATGCCCGTACGGTGTTTTGCTGAATTTGGTGAGCCGGTTCTCGAAAAACCACCTCAGCATTGCACCCAGTACCTGTATAAGCTGCCGGTTGTGCGAAAATGCCTGTCCGTATGGAGCCATCGACAAACCCACCGGGGCAAAATATAAAGAACACAGCAACATGTTGGTTAAACGGCTCATTCTGTATTGCTTAATTACACCATTATTAATGGCTGCCAGTGGTTGGACAGCTTCAAAATACCATGAAACTTTTGCCAAAGTTAATGGTAAAGTGCGTTTGGCAAACCAGATTATGCTGGCATCTAAATCGGAATCAACCCAAACATCCATCGAAATTACCACATTCCGTTCATCGGGAAAACCAGCAGAAAAATTATATGAGGAAGTCGCCTTAATTTTAGACCGTTTCTATTTGGGAAGTTGGTTTTTGGGAGCCTTTATTGGTTTGGTTTTTGGGTTGACTTTGGCACAACTTACACTGATACCCTACAAAACCGATTACACAACCAATAAAGGAACCTGTTTCAGTTGTGCACGTTGTGTGGACCATTGTCCAGTAAAGGAATAATATTGTAAAAATATCACTATTAACCGACTATTAATAATATTTGACATGAGATTCTTCGCTTCACTTCGTTACGTTCAGAATGACAGGGGTTTAGTGTTTTTAGGAGGGGGTAAGCGGCGGCTTCGCCGCCGCTTACCCCCTCCTTCCCTGTTACATACTGCAAAGACTGTCATTCTGAGCGATAGCGAAGAATCTCATTTTTTTTGTCGGTCACTAATGTAAAAATATGATAGCCATGTTTAAAAAATTTGATCTAAAAAGTTTTGGCACTGACCAGCTTTGGAACCGAATTGCATTGGTTTCAGGAATATTTGCCCTGCTAATTTGTGTACTATTGATAGGCAATTACATTCAAGTAAAGAAAGCCGATCCCATTAACATGAAGGTAATAAATACGCTGGTGGAACGTCTTAGGCAGGAACCTTCCGATTCAAGCCTGCGCCATGAAATACGTACCCTCGATTTATTATCGCGGAAAGCATATTTCACCACCAAATGGCAGATAAAAACGGGTGGTTATCTGGTGTTGGCAGCTATTGCCGTGATGGTTATTGCCCTACAAATAATAAGTTACCGGAAAAAAATTGTTCCCGTGTTATCGCCCGAAAACGAGGACAATACCATGCTGTATCGCAATAAAACCCGTATTTGGATTATAACCGGCGGAAGCCTTATTCTGGCAACGGCCTTTATTTTTGCTATCTTGGCAACCAACCAACTAAAAGATAATTTTACCAGTGGAGAAGTGATAAATGAAGCCACAAATGAAACCATAACCGAACCATCGGCTCAAATGGTTGATTCAACGGTTTTAGCTATTGCGGATACTTCAAAGGTATCCATTATGGCAACTAAAGATACTATCATACCTTCAACTGCCACAAAAGATACGGTAGCCACAAAATCCAAAGCCGTTAGTAAAGACAATTTTCCAACCTTCCGCGGTCCGGGTGGTAATGGAATTGCTAAACAAAAAAACATCCCCATTAGTTGGGATGGCCTTTCGGGCACCAATATCCTATGGAAAACCGCTATTCCATTGCCGGGATACAGCTCTCCTATTATTTGGGCCGATAAAATATTTGTGACCGGCGCCAATACCGCAAAGCGTGAAGTTTATTGCATCGATCGCAATACCGGAGCCATGGTTTGGGCTGTTGTGGTTGAAAATATTCCCGGTTCCCCTGGGCAAGCACCCAAAGTAATTGCTGAAACTGGCCACGCTGCGCCCACCGCCGCTACCGATGGCTTTGGGGTTTATGCCATATTCTCAAACGGCGACATTATTGCCATGGATATGGTTGGGAAAAAACTATGGGCAGAAAACCTCGGCATGCCTGGTAATCATTATGGCCATTCATCGTCGCTCATGATTTATAAAGACTTGGTGATTGTACAATACGACCAGAAAACTTCGCCCAAGTTGATTGCCCTGTCCACAAAAACAGGCAAAACGGTTTGGAGCACCAACCGCAATGTAAAAATTTCATGGGCCTCGCCGGTAATTGTAAATACCGGTAAACGCACCGAAATTATTTTGGCAGCGGAACCTTATGTGGCTTCTTACAATCCGGCTGATGGAAAAGAACTTTGGAAAATCGACTGTATTTCGGGTGAAGTGGGTCCGTCGGTGGCTTATGCCAATGGAATGGTTTTTTCGGTTAACGATTATTCTAAATTGGCGGCCATCAAAATTGGAGTCGATCAACCCACCGTATTATGGGAAAACACCGATTATCTTTCCGACATTCCCAGCCCGGTGGCTACCGATAAGTATCTTATCCTATCCACCAGTTATGGTTTAACGGTGTGTTACGATGCCGTAACTGGCGAAAAGTATTGGGAAAAGGAATTTGGAAACAACGTGTATGCATCGCCCATAATTGCTGAGGACAAAGTATATTTGCTCGATAAAAACGGTATTATGCATATTTTTAAAGCCGATAAGGAATATGTTTCGCTGGGTGAACCCAAATTGGGCGAACCATCAGCTTGTACACCGGCTTTTACCAATGGCCGTATTTACCTAAGAGGCGACAAAAATTTATATTGCATTGGAAAATAATATGACTAGCGATATTACAGATAAAGTGGATGGGTTAATCCAACAAATTGGTACTTCTGCCGATGAGGTGATACCCATGCTTCAGGCTATTCAGAATGAGTTTAATTACTTGCCCGAAGAAGCGCTCCGGCTTGTTTGCGAAAAAACCGAAATTACCCAATCGTCCATTCACGGCATTGCCACCTTTTATTCCCAGTTTCGGCTCAAACCCGTTGGCAAACACATTATTAAAGTGTGCGTGGGAACGGCTTGCCATGTTAAAGGAGCCGGTCTGGTGTACGATGCCTTCCGACGTACCTTAAATTTGAATGAGGACGACGACACCGATGAAGAAATGCTTTTTACCCTCGAAAAAGTAGCTTGTTTGGGCTGTTGCACCTTAGCCCCTGTGGTTCAAATTGACGATGTAACCTTTGGCCATGTTGGGATTGAGCAAACTCCCGATATTTTACTGGAATTTTTGAATAAAGAAACCACCGGTGATATTACTAAATCTTCAACACCAAAAACAAATCTTGAATCGCAAGGCGAGATACGGATTGGGTTGGGTTCGTGCTGTGTGGCTAGTGGCAGCGAGGCCGTTAAAGTAGAATTGGAGAAAGCATTGACCCAGAGCAATATCAATGTAACGGTTAAGCATGTGGGATGCGTGGGTATCTGCAACCAAGTTCCCATTTTGGAAATCCACAAGCCGGGCGAACAGCCATCGTTTTACACCAAAATTAAACCGCAGGAAGTAAGGGATGTCATTAAACAGCACTTTAAACCTTTTGGTTCCTTGGACCAATTCAAAACCGGAGTATTCAATTTCTTCGATAGCTTGGTTACTGAAAAACTGCCTAGGTCGTTTAACCGGTACGATTTGGACCAAACCCATACGCCCGTTTTTGAGTTTTTGGATGGCCAAATGAGCATTGCCACCGAATTCCGTGGTGAACTAAAACCCAGTGATATTGGTGAGTATCGGATAAAAGAAGGATTTGAAGCGTTGAGTAAATGCTTACAGGAATATTCGCCCAACGAAATAATATCCACCATAAAACAAAGTGGCTTGCGGGGACGCGGTGGAGCGGGTTTTCCATCGGCCACCAAATGGCAATTAGTACATGAAGCTAAATCCGATACCAAGTATGTAATCTGCAACGGAGATGAAGGCGATCCGGGTGCCTTCATGGACCGTATGTTGCTCGAATCGTACCCCTATCGCATTATCGAAGGTTTGATAATTGCCGCCTTTGCTGTGGGCGCAACCGAAGGAATATTTTACATCCGTGCGGAATACCCTTTGGCGGTGAAACGGATTAACGAAGCCATTGGAATTTGTAAACGGGAAGGGTTATTGGGACAAAACATACTGGGAAGTTCTTTTTCATTCAACGTAACCGTTTTTGAAGGTGCCGGTGCCTTTGTTTGCGGCGAAGAAACAGCGCTGATTGCTTCCATTGAAGGAAAACGGGGTTTGCCCACCATGCGCCCGCCTTACCCAGCCGAAAAGGGCTTATGGGAACAACCTACGTTGATTAACAATGTGGAAACATTGAGTCTGGTATCGTGGATAATCCGCCATGGAGCGGAAGCATTTCAAGAAATTGGAACCGAAAACAGCAAAGGAACCAAAGTTTTTGCCTTGGCGGGAAAAGTAAACCGGGGTGGTTTGATTGAAGTCCCCATGGGAATTACCATCCGCACCATTGTGGAACAAATTGGCGGGGGAATCCCAAACGGGAAGAAATTTAAGGCCATTCAAATTGGCGGCCCTTCGGGCGGTTGCATTCCGGCAAATTTGGCTGATATTCCCATCGATTATTCTTCGTTAAAAGAAGCTGGGGGCATGATGGGCTCCGGTGGGTTAATTGTACTGGACGAAACCGACTGCATGGTGGACATTGCCAAGTACTTTTTGTCGTTCACCCAAAACCAGTCGTGTGGTCGATGCACTTTTTGCCGCATCGGTACTACCCGTATGTTGGAAATTCTTACTAAAATATGCGATGGAAAAGGTACGCTAAACGACTTAACCATGCTGGAAGAATTGGGAGAAAAAACCAAAATGGGAAGCATGTGCGGTTTGGGCAAATCGGCTCCCAATCCGGTACTTTCCACCATCCGCTATTTTAAGGAGGAATACCTAGCCCATATTGATGGGCATTGCCCAACCGGCAAATGCAAAAACCTGATAAGGTACACCATTACCGATGATTGCATTGGCTGCACCATGTGCGCGCAGCGTTGCCCATCGGCAGCCATTGAGGCAAAACCGTACGAATTGCATTGGGTGGATAACGAGAAATGCATCAAGTGCGATATCTGCAAACAAATTTGTCCCACCCATGCCGTGATAACAACATAATATGGTACAACTTACAATTGACAATATTCACATTCAAGCCCCGGAAGGAACTACAGTAATGGAAGCTGCCCGCTCGGTCGGTATTGAAATACCTTCCATGTGTTATTTAAAAGGACACGGAAACCATCCTTCGTGCATGGTTTGCTTGGTGAAAAATCTGAAATCGGGACAAATTACTACCTCTTGCGCCTTGCCGGTTGCCGATGGAATGGAATTCAGTACTAACGATCCGGTAGTTGTGGAAGCCCGTAAAGATGCCTTGGAACTGCTGATGAGCGACCACGTGGGTGACTGTGAAGCCTCTTGCAGCATTGGTTGTCCGGCAAACATGAACATCCCGCTCATGAACCGGTTGATTGCAGCCCAAAAATTCGACGAATCGTTGAAAGTAGTAAAAGAAACCATTGCCCTTCCCCATATTCTGGGTTATATCTGTCCGGCACCATGCGAAAAAGCTTGCCGACGAACCCAGATTGATCAAGCAGTTTCCATTTGTTTGCTTAAGCGATTGGTAGCTGCTGAAAACAATTTGGTTGAAATTCCAACATTACAAAACTCCAAGAAAGTGGCTATTATTGGCAGCGGCCCGGCAGGATTGGCGGCGGCCTACTATCTTTTAAAGTATGGCTATAATTGTGTGCTGTTCGATAAAAACGAAAAATCCGGTGGCACGCTGCGGTACAGCATCCCCGATGAAGAATTGCCCAAACCGGTTATTGATGGTGAAGTGGAAATTATCCGGCAAATGGGTGCCGAATTCCGTTTTAATAGCCCAATTACTCCGGAGCTGTTTGAAACGGAAATCAGAAACCGCTTTGATGCCATTATTATAGCAACAGGTGATGTGGCAGTAAATAACCAATTGGGTGAACTGTTTAAAACCACCAAAACGGGTATTGAAGCGGAAGATGGCACTATGGCTACTTCCGAACCGGGCATATTTGCCTGTGGAAGCGTAATACGGACTCAAAAAATGGCGGTACGGGCCGTGGCGCAAGGAAAAGCAGCCGCTGAATCGGCTCATTTATTTTTGCAAAACAAGCTTTTGGTAAAACCTGTACGGCGGTTCAACTCCCGTTTCGATAAGCTTTTGCGCAGCGAATATCCGGAATATTTAAAAGAATCGGTTCTGGATTCTCGTTATTCACCCCAAGGTGGCTATTTGGCCGGTTTTACTGCCGACGAAGCCGTAAAAGAAGCCATGAGGTGTATGCGTTGCGATTGCCGCAAATTGGACAATTGCAAATTGAGGTTGTATTCCGACCAATATAAGATTGATCGAAAAAAATACCTGATTGGCGAACGGAAAATAATGACCAAACAGTTAACCCACGAATGGGTGGTTTATGAACCCGAAAAGTGCATCAAATGCGGGTTGTGCATCGATATAACCTTACAAGAAAAAGAACTGGTTGGTTTGACCTTGGTAGGACGGGGTTTCGACGTCAGGATGGATGCCTCCTTGGGTGCCTCACTTACCGAAGCATTGACCCACACCGCAAAAAAATGCGTGGATGCTTGTCCCACCGGGGCATTGGCCATGAAAAAAGATTAAACTTGTTTTATGGATATTCATATAATAGTCTGAAAGACTAAGAGAACAAAGCCCGGTGCGTTGCACCGGGTAATAATGATAAACCGTAATCGGCGCAAGTATTAGTATGTTTTATCGATAACTGATCCTTGCGCCGAAAGATTGATGTTTAAGTAAATGTTGGTATTGAAGAAATTTAAAACTATACACTAAATTTTATGCTAAAACATTCCATAATTTTCCTGCCCCTTTTTCTTGTTATACAACTCACCGCCCAAACCAACACCTCTTGGCCTTCGTTCAGGGGAAATGAGGCATTGACCGGAATTACCAGCGTGCAAATCCCTAAAACACCTAAGCTAATCTGGACATACAAAACCGGCGATGGAACTAAATCGTCGCCCGTAATTAGCGATGGTAGCATTTTCATAGGTTCCAACAATGGCAATGTGTATTCCATTTCATTGGCAGGCAAACCCAACTGGACATTCAACACCGGTAATACGGTGGAAGCAGCCCCGCTCTTCCTCGATAATACTCTCTATGTGGGTTCGCTCGAAGGAAAACTGTTTGCCCTGGATGCCAAAACCGGTAAGGAAAAATGGAGCTATAAAACCGAAGGTCAAATTTCGGGGCCATCAAACTATTTTACCTCCGGAAAAACAAAGAAAATTATTACCGGAAGCTACGACTTTTCGCTCCATTGCGTAAATGCAACAACCGGTAAACCCGATTGGAAATATACTTCGGAAAACTATATCAACGGTTCCCCGGCAAGCAACGGAAAAGTAACCGTATTTGGTGGCTGCGACGGGCAGTTACATGTGGTAGATTTGGCTTCCGGAAAACTGAAACACAAAATTTATATCGGCACTTACATTGCTTCATCATCGGCATTGTCGGGCAATCTGGCTTTTTTTGGAAACTACGATGGCGACTTTTTTTGTGTGGATTATATCACAAAAAAGATAATCTGGAAACAGACGGGTGGCGGCTCCTTTATAGCTTCACCGGCGGTATCGGAAAATAAGGTGGTGATTGGCTCCGGCAACAAAACCATTTACTGCTACAAAAAAACCGATGGTGCCGTTCTCTGGAAATTCAATACCTTGGGGAAAATAAATGGTTCACCGGTCATTTCGGGCAAGAGCGTGGTAGTTGCCTCGGGCGATGGCCGCATATATGTGCTCGATTTGCAAACCGGCCAACAAAATTGGATGTACGAAATGGGTAGCCCTTCGAGCAGCACACCGGCCATTATTCAGGATTTGTTGGTTATTGCCACCGAGGATGGAAGGGTTTTTACGTTTAGTTTGAAGGGGAAATGAAAGGAAGATAATTTCTGTTATTTTTAGGTGCATTTTTAATTTTAAAATTGTAGATATTTAGTTTTTGGCAGTAATTTTATATTTAACATATCACTATGAAAAGATTTATTCTATTGTTTCTTCTTATTTTTTATTTTACTTTTCAATCCTCTAGCAAGATAAGTCCTATCAATGATATTGTGCAAAAAGATAGTCTTTATCCGAATAAAACAGAACTTGGACTATCTTATAGCCTAATGGTAGAATACCAATATGGTATTTGTTTATCCAATTTTACACCAAAGATTTCTAATTTCCCGATTATGACGACCATTAAAGCAAACTATCAGACTGATTTTCAGGAAAGCTGGAGGACTGATTTAGAAATAGGACGGTATTTTGGAAATAAATATAAACTATTTAGATTTGGTTTTGCCTTTGCATATAGAAATATTAATTATTACAATGCCCAATCTTCATCCTCAAAATTTTTATTTACTGATTACACTTTATATGGGACTTGTTATTTTTATAATACCCTTTTGCAAATTGGCAGTGCAAAATATACTAGTTCCTATCAGCATACATATGAAGGATTCAGTTTAGCTGTAAAGACTTCAAGTAAATTGCCTTGGGAAGATATACTATTAAATGCTGGATTTACTACAGAAAGTATATTTAATGACTATTCAGTTGGAATTTCTAAATCAATTCCAAAAGCTAATATTAATCTTGATTTAGAATATAGTTTTTTTCATGGGATTGATGAATTTAAATTAAGTGTTTTATATGTCTTCGATTAAATAAAAAATGCTAACATAAATAATTGAAAACTCTGTAAAATAACAGCCATGACTAAAGAAACTGCCATAAACTGTTTGAAGATAGAAAAGTTAGAACGCTTTGGGATGCAGACCAAGAAAAATGGTTTTTTTCCATAATTGATGTTATTGAAATATTAACTGGCCAGATTGATTACCAAGGGGCTCGAAATTATTGGAAAGCTCTTAAACACAGGATTTTAACAGAGGGAAATGAAACGGTTACAAATTGTAACCATTTGGAATTAGTGTTAATTTGAGGCTAAAATTTAAAATATGAAAATAGTAAACATAGTTCCGGGCTTTGGCGGTACCTTTTACTGCGGCAATTGCCTTCGCGACAGCGGATATACCAAATCGTTGAGGGAATTGGGCCACGATGCCCTGATGCTTCCCATTTATTTGCCGCTCAACTTCAACCACGACGTAAAAGAAGGCGAAACCCCCATATTTTATGGCGCAGTGAATATTTACCTGAAACAGAATTTCAAGCTGTTCAAAAATATGCCCCACTGGATGGAGCGCATTTTTAATTCGGGGCCCATTTTGCGATACGCGGCAAAAAAAGCCGGTTCCACCCGAACCGAAGGGCTGGAGGAGATGACCATTTCCATGCTTAACGGAAAAGACGGAAAACAAGACATTGAACTACAAGAATTGATTGATTTTTTGAAGGTTCACATAAAACCCGACGTGGTACATCTTTCCAATGCACTGTTGCTGGGGCTTGCAAAAGAAATCCGTAACCAGTTACAAGTTCCGGTGGTGTGTTCGCTTCAGGACGAAGATGTTTGGGTAGATGCCATGAATGAGCATTACCAGCAATTTGTTTGGGATTTAATGAGCCAAAAAGGCAACGATGTAGATGCTTTTATTGCCGTTAGCGATTATTATGCCGCCGAAATGAAACGGAAAATGAAAATCCCCGACCATAAAATGCACATTGTGCACATTGGCATTGATCCTTCGATTTACCAGTATTCAGTGCCAGTTCAGAATCCACCTGCCATAGGCTATCTTTCGCGTATGTATAAAGAACATGGTTTTGAAGTGTTGATTGATGCCTTCATCCTGTTAAAAGAAAAGGAATCCTTTAAAGAAGTGAAACTAAAACTCACGGGGGGAATGACCGGCGACGACAAGCGTTTTGTTAACAAACAAATCAAAAAATTGAAGAAAAAAGGGATTTTCCAAGATGTAGAATTCATTGATAAGTTTGACAAAGAATCGTTGAGCGGTTTTTTTGCAAAAACCACCATCTTATCAGTCCCAGTGCTTAAAGGTGAAGCTTTTGGAACCTATCAACTGGAATCATTGGCATGTGGTACGCCCTTGGTACAACCGGCATTGGGTGCATTTCCCGAAATTATTGCAACATCTGGGGGTGGTGTTACTTATGAACCCAATACCGCAGAAAACCTTGCTGCCAAATGGATGGAAGTACTTTCAAATCCTACTGAAATAACCGAAATGAGCGAAAAAGGCCGAGCTGCGGTTTTAGAGCATTACACCAATGACGTGCTTACAAAAAAGGTGCTGGAGATATACGAAAAAGTGGTGAATAAATAACTGTTTTTTCATAATCCCTAGATGGGAAAGTTCAGAACCAAAGGTAATTGGTGGCGAGTTCAATTAAATACTTTGTAATCCTTTTGAGTTATGATTAAATTTGTATAAAAAGAAAAGGTGAGTTTAAAAAAATACAACCTTTAGAATAATAGCTATGATACTAAATGTTATATCGGCTGAATACAAAGGCGGATACCAAGTTTTCCTAACTTTTAACAATGGCGATTCCATTTTGACTGACTTAAAGGATTCAATATTCAAAGATGCCCGTAAAATACTTATTCCCTTAAAAGATTTGGAGTACTTTAAAACCTTCAAAATAAAATTAAATACAATTACATGGGAAAATGAAGCCGATTTTGCGCCTGAGTTTTTGATTGAATTAGGAAAACAACAGATGTTAAATAAATTGAATTATGCTTAACATCTATTGTTCACCGAAGCTTTGTATTTAATGACTGAAGAATACTTGCATATTGGGAGTTATCGATTTTGTAAAATAGTTGAAAAGGGAGAAATCCACAGACCTGTAAATTCATTCTACACTTCCAAAAATCCTTGCTTTTTAACTTTTGACTCAATAATTATTTAGCCTGAAAGGTTAAGAGAATACAGCCCGGTGCAACGCACCGGGTAAAAGAATTATAATTAGTATGGCGCCGGATCACAAATTTTATTCAAGGTAGAATTTAGTTACGGCGCAATTCAACCAAAATTCAAAAAGGCATTATAACTAATAAAACTTCAACCTATGCAACTGGAACTTCAAAACATTCACAAATCGTACTTCAACAACTTGGGAACTCCCCAAAGGGAAGTATTAATAGATATTTCGCTCAGTATAAATTCCGGCGAATCAATCGCCATTGTGGGTCCATCGGGTTCGGGCAAAAGCACGTTGCTCAATATTATGGGAACGTTGGATGCACCTTCATCCGGAAAAGTCTGGCTGAACCATACCGAAATAACTACCTTGTCGGAACCAAAATTGGCTGAAATCCGCAACCAAAAAATTGGGTTTGTATTTCAAATACACCATTTGTTGCCTCAGCTTAATTTGCTCGATAATGTATTGATTCCGACCATTCCACAAAAGGATAAAACCAAGAAAAAAGCCGCAGTGGCCAGGGCAAAGGAATTACTCCATACCGTCGGTTTATCCGATAAAGTGCACCAACTTCCGGGTCAGCTTTCGGTTGGCGAATGCCAGCGGGCCGCAGTGGTGCGTGCGTTAATAAACCAACCGGAGCTAATTTTAGCCGACGAACCAACCGGTTCCCTCGACCATGATAACGCCTTGCTTTTAGGCGATTTGCTTTCAAAAATCCAGAAAGAATATTCGCTGGCTATGGTGCTGGTTACCCATTCATTGGAACTGGCAAACCGCATGGATACTACCTATAAACTTGTTAACGGTAAGCTTATTGCTCAATAATTTAGGTAGATATGACCCTTCTCAACTATATTTTAAAAAGCCTCTGGCATTTCCGGAAACAGCATTTTGCCTTGTTAGCTGCCACAGCCATCAGTGCCGCGGTATTGACAGGCGCACTCATTGTGGGCGATTCGGTAAAATACAGCCTTAACAAGCAGGTAACGGTCCGTTTGGGAAAAACAACTTATGCCCTCGTAGGCAACAACCGTTTTGTACGCAGCCAGTTAGCCACAGAATTAGCGGCATCATTACAGATACCAACTGCCCCTTTGCTTCAATTGCAAGGTATTGCCGTTAATACGGAAACCGGAAATAGGATCAACAACGCTAAAATTATTGGCATTGATAGCAGTTTCAGCCACTTTTCGGATATGCCGTTGCCGGTATTGAAAACCGATGAAGTAATTATCAGTGAAAATGTTGCCCAAAAACTGAACTTAAAAGTAAACGACGACTTGTTGGTGCGGGTGGAAAGTGTCGGGTTGATGACTATAAATACTCCGCTTGCCCAGGAAAAAAATCCATCAATTGCCTTACGGTTAAGCATTAAAGCCATTTCAACCGACTCCCAATTAGCGAATTTCAACTTGAATAACGAACAGATAAATCCGTACAATATTTTTGTTTCATTGGATTTCCTTTCCAAAAAAATGGAACTGTCCAATTTGGCCAATACCATTCTAATTTCCGACAACCCGCAGCAAAAATTGAATCCGGAAAAAATTCAGTCATCGCTAAAATCGGTCTGGAAAATTGATGATTTGGGACTAAAAACCATTGTCCGCGATTCACAGGGAACCTATGATTTGGTATCGGACCGGGTTTTTATTGACGAACCCATTGAAAAAGTTATTAATAAACCCAACTTACAGAACCAACCCATAATTACCTATTTGGTAAACACCATCCGTTTTAGCGACAAACAAACCCCTTATTCCTTTGCAACGGCAGCCGCATCCACCTTAATTGGAGAAAGCTTATTGCCCAATGAAGTTATCATAATCCAATGGACAGCCTCTGATTTGGAAGTGGAAGTTGGCGACTCTATCAAACTGGATTATTATGTAATCAATGCGTTACGGGAATTAAATGAAACCAGCCGGCAATTTGTGGTAAAGCGCATCATACCAAATACCGGAAATGGCATCGATAATTCCCTGATGCCCAAATTTCAAGGGCTTTCCGATGCTGGAAGTTGCCGCGATTGGAATACCGGTGTTCCTATCGACTTGAAACGCATCCGCGACAAAGACGAAAAATACTGGAACGACTATAAAGGTACCCCCAAAGTATTGTTATCGCTGGAAACGGGACGAAACCTTTGGAGCAATCCATTTGGCACCCTCACCGGCATCCGGTTTAGTTCCGAACAGGTTTCATTGGATTCGTTAAGAAATATCATAACTACTGGAATTAATCCTCAAGAAATTGGCTTACAGATTATTGCCACTCAATACGAAGGGAATTCGGCAGCAAACAATGCGGTAAACTTCGCCGAATTATTCTTGAGCCTCAGTTTCTTTATTATTGCTGCTGCCATACTGCTCTTGGTTTTGATATTTTCGTTGCACGCTGAGAATCGTTCCCGTGAAATGGCCCTATTGAATGGACTGGGTTTCCAGAGAAAAACCATTCAGTTCATTTGGTTTATGGAGCCTACTTTGGTCATTATTGTGGGAAGTATTGTGGGTTCCATTTTGGGAATATTTTATAATTACGGAGTATTGGCCGGATTAAATACTGTTTGGAATGATGCGGTGCATTCCAATGCCCTTGAAATTTATATCAATCCATTTACCATACTCATTGGAGCCCTAAGCAGTACGGTAACTGCTTCGCTATCTATTTATTGGGTGGTGCGCCAAAAACTCAGACAGCCCATTGCCGGATTGATGAAAAATCAGGTTAATTCAACTTCTAAATCCATTCATAAAAAAAAATCTTTTTGGAAAATATTCAGTTACGCAGCATTGTTAGGCGCAATGGTACTGGTAAGCTATTCTTTTTTCAGCTCAAGGTTTGAAAATGCCGGAATGTATCTATCCGCAGCGGGGTTGTTTTTAATTGGTAGCATTCTGTTTATTTACCATAACCCTGAAATGAATAAAACGTCTTCTGTTAATTCGGTACCCAGCAAATTTCAACTGGCTTTTAAGAACATCCAACGGAATAGAAACCAGAGTATTGCAGTAATATCACTTCTGGCCATTGGCACTTTTACCTTGATTTTAACCGGAGCCTACCGAAAAACATTTTACGGTTCCGAAAACCTGCGCAATTCCGGTACCGGCGGCTATTTGCTTTGGAGCAATACCACCGCAGCCATACCTTACAATCTTAATTCAACAGATGGCAAAAGCCACTTAAATATTGCAAATGAAACCGATTTAGATAGCGTCCGCTTCCTTCAATTTCAGAGCCTTGAGGGCGATGATGCCAGTTGTTTGAATCTCAATCAGGCGCAACGGCCACGGATTCTGGCGGTTAACACCTGTGAATTCGATTCCTGCGAGGCATTTTCATTTGCAAAACTTTTGAAACAGGTTCCGGTTGCGCACCCTTGGAAAGAACTGGATAAAACCCATGATAACAATGTATTCTCTGCCTATGCCGACCAAACCGTAATTCAATACGGATTGAAAAAAAGCATCGGCGATACCTTATTTTATCGTAATGAAATGGGCAAACCTCTTAAATTGGTCCTTGCCGGAGGCTTGAACAATTCAATTTTTCAGGGGAATATCCTAATTTCTGATCAAGTTTTTCGAGAACAATTCCCCTCATCGGGTGGTTCAAAAACAATGCTGATTGATGCTCCCAAATACAAACAAGAGTTGGTGGCAAAAATACTGGAACAAAGCCTCATTGATTATGGAATGGAAGTAACCCCAACCAGCCGGCGATTGGCAACTTTTAATTCCGTTGAAAATACCTATCTGTCGGTGTTTATGGCATTAAGCGGACTGGGTTTCCTGATTGGCACCATTGGACTGGGCATTGTGTTGCTTCGAAACATCGTTGCGCGTAAGCACGAACTGGCCTTGCTCACTGCCTTGGGTTTTAACCGGAAACAATTGTTCCGATTGGTATATATGGAGAATTTCATGCTCCTTGCTACAGGAATGTTTTTGGGTGTTTTGGCGGCTTTGGTTGGAATACTGCCTTCGCTCCTTTCCCCTTCATTCAGCATTCAGGGCGGTTTTTTGATGATGCTGATTGGGTCAATTTTTATCAGTGGTGCTTTGTGGATTTATTTCCCTTTGAGAATTGCTTTGAACCGCCCTTCGGAAATAGTTACCGGTTTAAACAGGCAGGAATAAGAAAGAAAAATTCTTTGGATAGGTTGGCCTTGATACTTCAATAATTTGAAGGAAAATCCTTTGTTCCATTGAAGAAAACAACAAATGATTCAATAGCCACTTTAGGTCTGCAACATTTCTCATTTTATTAGTGCTCTATGCCGATGCTTTCTTCGGATCAAACGTTGCAAGTAAGTGTTCAAGCATTTCATTTATTGCAACCGATTGAATAAATCCCTTTACGGAAAGGTCTTCATCCAATGCATCCCAAGTAATTCCGATACCATTATTGATCAGTTTCCACTTTTCAAGCTCTTGTATTGATGCATCTTTTAATCTTGGATAACGCGATATTTTTGATTCCAATATCTTCCCATTATTCAAAATAACTCCAATCAAGACCAAGTCCTTATCAATTATAAGATTTTTTATACGGAGTCCTTTCTCAAAAATCAGTACATCAATAGGATCTTTTGCCTTTATATCCATTCTTTTATTTTCCAAAGTACTCATCCCATGCATTTTTTAAGAGTTCCAAGTTATCATTTATTATCTCTTTAATCTCCTTCTGCTCTTTAACAGTAAACCCATATAAATATTCTTCTTCAACTGTTGGATCCAACCACATTTTACCCATTGCCTCAGCTTTATCAATATGAATATGCTTTGGTTCAGCACCTTCATTGCTGAAAAAATAAAATCGGAACCCTTTTATTCTTAATACTACTGGCATGTCAATTACAAAGTTAATGAAATATTGCAAAATAAGCTATCTCCTTTTTGAGCCTATTTTTTCAAGTAGTTTATCTAAAAAAAGAACCATACAAAGTGCCAAATAATAGGCCTTAAATGCCAAATTATAAAACAAATCCTCTTTATACTAACAATTCTTACTATTTTTGAGCCTTAATAGTTTCATTTATAATAAAAACATGGCAAAACTCTGGGAAAAAGGAACCCCTACCAACCAGCAAGTTGAAGCGTTTACCGTTGGCAACGACCGCGAACTCGATATTCATCTGGCACCTTTTGACGTATTGGGAACTCTTGCGCATATAACCATGCTCGAAACCATTGGGCTCCTCACAAAAGAAGAATTAACATCGCTTAAAACCGAATTAAAAAATATATACCAACTAACACAAAAACAGCAGTTTGTAATTGAACCCGGCGTTGAAGATGTGCATTCGCAAGTGGAACTATTGCTTACCCAAAAACTGGGCGATATGGGTAAAAAAGTGCACAGCGGCCGCTCCAGAAACGACCAGGTATTGGTAGATGTAAAACTTTTTTTGCGGGCTGAAATTGAGGAAGTAACCCACTTAATGCAGGGTTTATTCAACACCCTCATTCAACTCAGCGAAAAGCATAAAGAAGTTCTAATTCCAGGATATACGCATTTACAGATTGCCATGCCATCGTCGTTCGGGTTGTGGTTTGGCGCTTATGCAGAAGGTCTTACCGATGATTTGGAGCTTTTAAAAGCCTCATATAACGTGGTTAACCAAAATCCGTTAGGTTCCGCTGCCGGTTACGGTTCATCGTTCCCGTTGAACCGACAATTGACCACCGATTTGTTGGGTTTTGCCAACTTAAATTACAATGTGGTGTATGCCCAAATGACGCGAGGCAAAAGCGAACAAACCTTGTCGTATGCTATGGCCGGTATTGCTTCTACCCTATCGAAAATGGCCATGGATATGTGCCTTTACAATTCGCAGAATTTTGGTTTTGTAAGTTTTCCCGATGAATTTACCACCGGTTCGTCCATCATGCCTCACAAAAAAAACCCCGATGTATGGGAATTGGTACGGGGCAAATGCAACCTAATCAAATCGCTTCCCAATCAAATCAGCCTGTTGACATCGAATTTGCCATCGGGTTATCACCGCGACTTACAGTTACTAAAAGAACAGATAATCCCTGCATTGAATGAGCTCAAAGCCACCTTGGCTATGACCGAATTGATGTTAGAAAAAATTCAAATAAAAACCGATGTATTAGCCGATCCTAAATATAATTATCTGTTCAGCGTTGAAGAGGTAAACCGGCTGGTTTTGGCTGGTGTTCCTTTCAGGGATGCTTACAAACAAGTGGCGCAAACCATTGGTAATGAAGATTTCCAAAGCGATCATACAGTCCACCACACTCACGAAGGAAGTATTGGTAATCTTTGTAATGAGCAAATTGTTGAAAAATTCAAAAGGGTTAAGGAATCATTTAGTTTTGAACAAGTTCATCAGGCAATTCAGAAACTTATAACTACCTAATATCAAGTAAAAGGAAAAACCTTTTTATAATAAATAGTAAGCCAAATGAATTGCGGATTTGGGATTTACGATTGCGGATTGAACAAACCAAATGAATTGCGGATTTTGGATTTATGATTGCGTATTAAGGAAACCGATAATCCGAAATCAACCTTCCGAAATCCGCAATCAAAAAAATTGGTTTTAATTAAGTTCAAAAAATCAGCTACCGTATTGATTTGGCAATAACCTCTTCCAGTTTACTATGTAATAATTCCAGCTCAGCTAAGCCCATTGATTTACAATAAATACGCACCAAATCTTGCACTTTGGTACCATATATTACTGCTAATGCTCCATCAAATGCGGGAAGGGTAACGTTATTCCTTACTTGAGCAATAATGCTTTTAAAATGACTCCAAGTTAGCTGCTCGTTAATTTTCAGATAATACATATCTTTCTCAGAATCCTTTAGCACATTGTCACTCATGGATTCTATATGGAATATTTTTTTTATATAGATTATAGCCGTTTCATCCAGCCGTTTCATCTTAGCAAAGGTAAAACCTGCATCACGATAATGCTCCTGAATTTTGGAAAGATTGGCTGCATCTTTCAAATAACGCAGCCGAATGGAATAATAGGTGTTATTATAAATATTCAAACTGGCCGGAGTTCCTTCAAACTCACATTGAATTCTTGCTTTTATTTCATGGGTAGCTCTCAATATTTTTTCAGTCGATTCTTTTTGCTGCAATATTAAAAAATACGAGTCAGCCATTGCACCACTGGGTATATGAGCGCCATAATAGGCAGGAAAAACTCCCAAATTCTCAACCACAAAAGTATTGGGTGATATACCGTGCTCCACGGTTTTCACATTTTCCTCTTTGGTTACGGTTCCATACATTTCAAAAATCATAGCCGATTGTTTTTAAGGATAATTAATAAATAGGATGCCATTTAACAGGTATAAAAACCAAAGTCTTCTTTTGTTCAAAACAAGATTCAATTTCACCTAGTTAAAGATAGTACTTTTTTCTTTTTTTTAGATATTGATGAATCCATGACATAAAAAAAAACCGCCCAATGTAAGGCGGTTTCAATATTCTTATTTGAAAGTTTATTTTTTATAATTTGGCAATTCCAATCCATATCCTTTTTTACGGTCTTCAGCCTTAAGCAAGAAAGCAAATACTAGGGCAAGAACCCCAAAACCGGTGAAAATCATCATCGGTAACGTATAATTATAGGTATTCACGGTAAGTCCATCTCTTACAACTTGACCTGTAATACAATATTTTTCCAGAACCCATCCAATTAAAGCAGGAACGCCCATTAATCCCCAATTCTGAACCCAGAAAATAAGGGCATAAGCAGTACCCAGTTGCTTTTCAGGAATAATTTTAGGAACCGATGGCCACATAGCAGAAGGAACCAAAGAAAAACCAACTCCCAAAACCAGAATCAATAAAATGGCCATTATCCAATGATGTAGGAATGGAACTGAAAAGAGTGCATGAACTGTAATAATCAATATCGAACCAATCATCATAATAGTTGCCCCTTTACCTTTTCTGTCGTATAAACTTCCAAAAAATGGAGTTAGTAAGATTGTTCCAAAAGGCAACAATGAAGGTATTGTACCGGCAAGTTCTTCACTTACAGCAAATTTGTTTATCATTAAATCGGTTGCATATTTTAAGAACGGAAAAACGGCCGAATAAAACAGTACACAAAGAAAAGCAATGTACCACCAACCTTTATTTGTAACTATATCAATTATATCTCTCAATTTGAAATCATCTTCCTTCTTTTCAGCTTCTGTCTTTTGAACTTCCGATGCATCTAACTTTTTATCCATGAACATATACATAATAAAAGAAAGAAGCCCGATGCAAAGCAAAATAAGCCCAAGCAAAATTGGTCTTGAAACATCGATAATACCCATAGCTTTCGCAATTGGAACCGAAGTAGCAATGGCCAGACCAGTTCCTAAACGGGCTGTGGCCATTTCAAGCCCCATGGCCAAGGCAAGTTCTTTGCCTTTAAACCATTTGTAAATAATTTTTGAAACGGTAATACCCGCAACTTCAACCCCAACGGCAAAAATAGCAAAACCTAAACCTGCTATAAATACTTGAGCAGGGGCTTCAAAAGAAAGCACTTTCCAAACCTGTCCATCCAAGGCATGGGTTGATACCGCCCAATATTTTATGGCAGTTCCTGAAACCATTATAATGGTTGCCATTAATCCGGTAAACCTTACACCCATTTTGTCAAGGATAATACCGCCAATAATCAACATTCCCAAGAAAACATTGAACCATCCGTAAGCACTGTTAAAGAACCCAAAGTCGGAACTATCCCAACCTAATTTTCCTTCCAATAACCCTTTTAAAGGGGCAATAACATCGGTTAAATAATAACCACATAACATCGTAAAGGCCACAACTGCCAAGGCAGCCCATCTTGCTGCTTTAGATTCCCGGAGCGAAATTTTTATTGCTTCTGTCATACTTTTTTTTTATATAATTGATTTTTGTAAAAGTTCAGGCAACTTAGCCTGAACTTTAAATTATTACTGAATTTAAATTTCTATTTTTTTGGAATATTTTTCAATGTTTCCAACAACCAGTTGTAAAATTTACCTACCGTGGCAATGTTTACTTTCTCGTCGGGTGAATGCGGAAAACGCATGGTTGGTCCAAACGAAATCATATCCCAATGTGGATAAATACCGCCCAATAACCCGCATTCCAATCCGGCATGTATGGCTTTTATTTCAGGTATTTTGTTGTATAATTTTTTATAGGTGGATTGCATTATTTTTAAGATATCGGAATCCATATTGGGTTTCCATCCTGGATATTCTCCTGTGAATTCAACCCTTGCATCGGCTAACCGGAATACACTGCCTATGGAATTTGCCAAATCCTCTTTGGCTGTATCCACTGAGGAACGCAACAAACAATGAACGGCAATTTGGTCACCTACAAGTTTAACAATGGCTAAGTTCGAAGAAGTTTCTACCAATCCAATCATGTCTTGGCTCATACGGATAGCACCATTTTGACAGCCATAAATAGCCTTGGTTAATCGGCTTTGAACTCCATCGGAAATTACTTTTTCAGGCATTTCAGTGGGTGTAACCTTTATAGATACATTTGGATCGGCTGATGCCAGTTCCTTTTGAATAATCTTCTCAAATTGGGCAACATTACCCGCCAATTCACCCGCTTTTCCTTCTGGAATTACAATAGTAGCAAATGCTTCGCGTGGAATGGCATTGCGTAAATTTCCCCCACTTATTTCTGCAATGCGGATGTTGTAGCGTTCCAACGCAAGATGTAAATAGCGGAATATAATTTTATTGGCATTTCCGCGTCCTAAAGCAATATCGAGTCCTGAATGCCCTCCACGTAAGCCTGTAACGCTTAATTTGAATGCTGTATGGTGCGTAGGAACCTCTTTTAATTTGGCATCGAAATAAAAGCTTCCATCAATTCCACCGGCACAACCAACATAAAGTTCCCCTTCATCTTCCGAATCAAGATTAAGTAGTATATCGCCTTTCAATACGTTCGGTTTCAAACCAAATGCACCGGACATTCCGGTTTCTTCATCGGCTGTAAACAAACACTCTAACGGACCATGCACCACTTCTTTTGACGAAAGAATTGCCATAGCAGCAGCCACTCCCCTCCCATTATCGGCTCCTAAAGTGGTTCCATTAGCAGTAACCCATTCTCCATCAACATAAGCATCTATGGGATCTTTAGCAAAATCGTGTTTTTTATCGCTATTTGCCTGTGGAACCATATCCAAATGCCCTTGAAGCACCACCCCTTTCCGGTCTTCCATTCCTTTGGTTGCCGGTTTACGGATGATAACATTGCCCACTTCGTCCATGAAAGTTTCCAACCCTAAATCGTTACCAAACTTTATCATAAATGCCCTGATTTTTTCTTCGTGTTTCGAAGGTCTTGGCACTTGGGTTAGCTGATAAAAATACTCCCAAACAGCTTTGGGTTCTAAATGTCTGATTGCATCGCTCATTATATAGTCCTCCGTATAGTTTAGTAATTTAACAAAGATTCGAAATTAAGTTATTTTGGTGATCTTCTTCTTTAATTGGTAAATAAATTTCATAAAAATGAGGGTTTCCCTTAAAAAACTCCTTCTGAATTTATAAATTAGTCTGAATATAATCGAGCATCTTTACATATACATAATAATAAGTATTCCCTCCTTGAAGAAAATGATTTCGGTTGGTGAAAACAAACATATCAAACTGCTTATCGGACTGCACAAAAGCTTCTGATATTTCCAATGTGTTTTGTACATGCACATTATCATCGGCAGTTCCATGACAAATCAATAGATTTCCTTTTAATTTATTGGAATATGAAATGGGTGAATTTTCATCGTATCCGGTTGGATTCTCTTGCGGGGTGCGCATAAATCGTTCGGTATAAATATTGTCGTAATATCGCCAGTTGGTAACAGGTGCCACAGCAATTCCTGTTTTAAAATAATCAGCACCTTGAGTCATGCAGTTTAAAACCATAAAACCGCCATAGCTCCATCCCCAAATACCAATCCGTGTAGAATCAATAAACGAAAGACCTCCAAGATATTTAGCTGTTTCAATTTGATCCAAGGTTTCATATTTACCCATTTGTAGATAGGTCATTTTTCGGAACTCTTCGCCACGACCACCGGTTCCCCGTCCATCAACACAGGCAACAATGTATCCTTTATCAGTTAAAACTTGTTCCCAATCAACCCGGAACCTATCCAACACCTGTTGCGAATTGGGTCCACTGTATTGTGTCATCAACACTGGATATTTTTTTGTGGAATCAAAGTCAACGGGTTTCATCATCCATCCGTTAAGAGTAATACCCCCGCTGGTGGTATAATTAAAAAACTCTTTTGGGCTAAATTTATAGCCTTTTAGTTTTTCTTTAAGTGTTGCATTGTCTTCTAATACTCGCAGCAGCTTGCCTTTGGCATCGTGCAAGGTAACTAAAGTAGGAGTTGTATCGTTCGAAAAATAATTAATATAATAAGTATATGAACTGCTAAATAAAGCCCGGTTGGTTCCGTATTGGGTGCTTAGTTTTCTTTTTCCACTCCCATCAGCCTTTATCACAAAAATATCTCGTTGGGTTGCTGCTGACTCAGCACTCTGATAATAAACCAGCTTATTTTTCGCATCAAAACCTAAATAATCAGTCACATCCCATGCCCCTTTTGTAACTTGCGAAATCAGCGTTCCATTAGCGGCATGCAAATACAAATGGGCAAATCCATCGCGTTCGCTGCTATATATAAATTGTAGCCCATTATTAATAAAGGTGAGATCATCAAAATAACCTTCGTCAATGTAACGACTGTTTTCCTCAGTATAAAAAACCATTGATTTTCCGGTTTTGGCATCGGCATACAAAAATTCCAGTTTATTTTGCAACCGGTTCAGCCGGTAAACAACCATCTCGCCTGTAGGTGACCATTTCAATCGTGGAATGTATTGATCGGGTTCTGGCCCAACATCTACCTTTACGGTTTCGCCGGATTTTATTTGATAGGAATGAACCGTAACTACCGAATTCTTTTCGCCTGCTTTTGGATATTTAAATTCATAGTTTTCAGGATATAAACCATTTTTTTCAATTTTAGGTTCTAGGCCAGCATAGAGGGTCATGTTAAAAACGGGCACTTCGGTTTCATTGAATTTGCAATAGGCTAAATAGTTACCATCGGGCGACCAAGCAAATGCCTGATTGTACTCAAACTCCTCCTCATAAACCCAGTCAGGTGCTCCGTTGATTATTTTGTTGAATTCCCCGTCGGTGGTAATTTGTTTTTCGGCTGAAGTCGCCAAATCCGAAATAAAAAGGTTGTTGTTTCGAACAAAGGCCACCTGAGCACCATCGGGCGAAAGCGTTGCCAATCGCTGCGAACCATTTAATGATACCGGCAATAATTTATGGATTTCAAAATCCCAAACAAAGTAATCGGCTGTAAAGGAGTGCCGGTAAATATCTTCACGATTGATGTAAAAAATCAGCTTTGTTTCATCGGAATTAAAAATATAACTCTGAATTTCTTGAATTTGTGGATTATTGAAATCACTTACAGATACCAATGTTGCCACGGGTTCACCTGTTTTATAGCTATATTTTATAAGAACTGAATCTCCAACCAAAGCAGTGTAATGCTGTCCATCATTCATCGACTGAAGGCCTTTAACTGTCTTGGGATAAAATGAATAGGTTTGATATAAATCGGAAAGAGTAATCCCTTTTTTTTCAATATTTTGAGAGAATAAAGAAATCCCAAGCAAGCTAAACAAGAATACAAATAACTTTCTTTTCATTATAAAACGGTTTTAATTAAAGCTTACAATTAACAAATAGAAAATTGGTCGCATAAAAAGCTCAAAGATTACAATTTTATTGCCATTTCAAAATCAAAAAAACATGTTGTTGAGTAAGAAGCATTCCAATGTGTTGTTTTATTTCTAAAACCTTAACATGGGCTAATCTTTTTTTGAGGTACTGAGTATATCCACCTTTTTACCAAACATTCCACAAATCCAATTTTCATATGGCTATCTGGCTCAAATATTAGATAAGAACGGTGCGGTGGCCTGACAAAACTGCGGGCGGGCGGTGGGGTGAATTTCAAATAGTTAGCCCCACGTGCAAGGGCGCTTGCGTTTTGAAACGGAAATTTTTCATACAAATGATTTGCATGGCAGAAATATTCCAAAAATTGAGTTTTATTTACCTTGCCGTGGGCCTTACTATTTGGAAGAGCGGGTGGAAGCATTGTTTTGTCTTGATTTTTTGTTACTTTTTCATCAAGGAAAAAGTAAGGTAGTATTTTTTGGGGTTACATCAAACCACAAATTTCAGGGTGAGCCCACATATGGCTATCTATTATTTTTAAATTCAACAAATATTGAAAATTTGCAATTTATATATCCAACACCTCAAAATTTACTTTAACCTAACATGCACTAATTGCTAAAATCTAAAATTTTAAATTATATTTAGCCCCCGAATGGTTCAAAAAATTGGTACTCTACATATCTAAATATTCAATTTAATTGAACCTGTAGAAATAGTTATTTATTAAGAAAAAAGAAAAAAAAATGAAATCCATAATATTGATTGGCAGTACCTTAGTGACACTAGCTTTAATTTCATATTCCATTGGAATTATAACCGAACAACGGAAGAAACTCATCACAAAAAAAGTACTTGCTTTTTTAACTCTAGGATTAATACTAGATATTACGGCTACTATTTGTATGATTATTGGGTCTGCCAATTCCCCCTTTACCTTTCATGGGTTTATTGGTTACACCGGTTTATTGGCCATGATAATTGAAAACCTATTGGCCTACCGCTTTTATTTTAATCAAGGGTCGGAAGTAAATGTGACCAAAGGATTGCACCTTTATTCCCGTTACGCTTACCTGCTTTGGGTAGCAGTTTATATTACCGGTTCACTCCTAGTGGCAATAAAATAATCAACACGCTTTTAGGAAAATTTTCCGGAATTAAAGAAACGGAATCATTTTACATAAGAAAATGCTGCACAATAAGAAATCGCCCTGGCTTCGAAACCAGGGCTATTCCTATATTTTAAAAACTAAATCCAAATACTAAAAAAACGTCCCCTGCATCAGGGTTGGTAAGTAATGAAGCCGAAACCGGCAATGAAAACTTTTCGTTTATTTCAATTTCTTTTTCTGCTTTTACGCCCAAATTAACCAATCCAAAACCATCGGTAGCATACATATTTCCATTTAAAGCTACTCCAGCGACCGGACTAAGTGTTACTCCTTTAACATCAAAGGGATAACTCACCTCAACATACGAAGAGAAACTGTTTTTGCCTGCGTCATCTTTATCAAAACCATATAAAAATACCCCCGCCGTAACCGACAAGGGTAGCGATTCGGTGCCCGACCAAGTAGCCATAAGCTCTACAGCATGTTGAGTAGAGTCATTATTCCATTCAAAATAGTTGCCAGGGGTATTAAAAGAATAGTAATCGTTTAAAGTAAAGGCGAACGATTCGTAAGTATATGTCACAAATAAATCAACCTCCTGATTATCTACATGGTCAAAGGAATAAGAACCCCAGGTACCTACTGTTAAATTTCCAAAACTGTATTCAATGGAAGGCTGAATGGCTGGCGATGTTGATAATTGCATACCCCGCCAAACATAGCGGCTAACAATATCGGCACCTAGCGATAATGGACTTTCTTCAGCTTCTTCTTGAGCAAAAGTGGCATTGAAGTTGAAAAACATCATCAATGCGAAAAATAGGGTAACCGTTTTTTTCATAATTTTCAAGTATAAGTTATAAGTTCATAAATTAAAATAAAGTTATACCTAAATTTCTAAATTGAAAATTACACTAACGGTAATTTCTGTTTAATCTTCGTTCTTGTGAATTTTTACAAAGTTTGGCTGCTCTTTTTAATTTAAGAGGAGGCTTTGTTGGTGGTTTTT
>JBAYKX010000001.1:0-213996 GCA_041664345.1 Salinivirgaceae bacterium | reverse complement strand
CGGTTACCGCAATGAAGCGTTATGCATTAAAAGCATAATTCAAAATATAATTTTAAAAGAGCCCTAATTCGGGGCTCTTTTTTTTTGATAAAAAACCAAAATAGCTATCTCATTTTTAGCAATGTTGTGCTGTGTTAACCAATAATTAGTTTCATTGTAGTATCTTGGTACTGTAAAATGTTTTGAAAGTATGTTAAACTATAAAAGAGTATTACTTAAACTTAGCGGAGAATCGCTAATGGGTGAAAATTCGCATGGAATTGACCCAATCCGTTTGAACGAATACGCACAACAAATTAAGGATGTGGTGGACTTAGGAGCCCAAGTTGGAGTTGTTATTGGAGGGGGAAATATTTTTCGTGGTTTAAGTGGCGCCGCAGTTGGATTTGATCGGATAAATGGAGATTATATGGGCATGCTTGCAACGGTTATCAATAGTTTGGCTTTGCAATCGGCATTAGAAAGTATTGGATGCAATTCCACTGTTTTAACAGCCATTAAAATGGAACCCGTTGCAGCGTTTTATAGCAAACAAAAAACCCGGGAATTGCTTAAGAACGGTCATGTAGTAATTTTTTCAGCGGGAACGGGTAATCCATATTTTACTACTGATACTGCTTCAGCCTTACGTGCCATTGAAATGCAAGCCGAAGTAATGCTTAAAGGAACCCGGGTTGACGGAGTTTACACATCGGATCCTGAAAAAGACCCGAAAGCTATAAAATATGATACCTTGACCTTTGACGAAGCTTACAAAAAAAACCTGAAAGTAATGGACTTAACTTCATTTACTATGTGCAAAGAAAACAACATGCCCATTATAGTTTTTGATATGAATACTAAAGGTAATCTGAAAAAGGTTATTTTAGGCTAAAAAATTGGAACTTTAGTAAGCAATTAAATATCTTTACTTTAAAAATTTAAATGACTTAACGATGACTGAAGATATTAAAATGATAATTGATGTTACCCGTGATTCAATGACCAAAACGCTGGATCATTTGGAGGAAACCTTGGTACACATTAGAGCTGGTAAAGCAGATCCACGCATGCTTGAAAGCCTTCATGTTGATTACTATGGTTCAATGGTTCCTATTACTCAGGTTGCCAATATTAATACTCCCGATGCACGTACTATTAAAATTCAACCCTGGGAAAAGAAAATGATTGACCCAATTGAAAAGGCTATTTTATATGCCAATTTGGGATTTAATCCTTCGAATAACGGAGAAGTAATTATTATTAATGTTCCTGCTTTAAACGAAGAACGCCGCAAAGAATTGGTAAAGCAAGCGCGTCATGAAGGGGAGAATTTTAAAGTAGGGATTCGTGCCGCTAGGAGAGATGCATTAGAACATTTTAAGAACATGAAAAAAGAGGGCCTTTCAGAGGATTTAGAAAGAGAAGCTGCCGATGATGTACAGAAACTTACCGATAGCTTTAACCATAAAGTGGATGAGAAAATTAAAAAGAAAGAAGAAGATATAATGAAAGTGTAAAAAGAGGCTGTCCAATAAGTTGGATTTATTAATAACAAAGTCATCGGAGTAATTTCTAATTAGTTGATTTATTATATTTTATAATTACTCTTTTTGTTAAAAGTATTCATCCGATGACTTTTTAGACACCCTCTTTTTTTATAGCGTTTTGAATTTACAAGTAATCTGGTTTAAAACCAGATTTGCTTGAGACCTTCCGTGCAGTTTTTACACATTTCGGGTTGCCTGTTTTTCATCCAAACTTGTTTCCTGATACTATTAGCTACTTGACTTCTGAACAGGTCATTTAGGGAATCTTTCTTGAGATTACCGTAGGAGTGAGAAGCATTTTTATCGAAACAACAAGGTAGTAGCTCATTATTAGCTGATACAACACTTCCATTCCAAATCCTTCGGCATTTAAAACTGGGATTTCTTTTTAAGAAAAAAGCACCATTTTTATCCTCAGCATACCTACTGTATTTTTCATTCTTGGGAATCAAATCACTTCCATTTTCAAAATCTTCAATCTGAGCGCTTTTAAACTTAAGGGCATCAACCTGCCAGGTTTTAGCAAGCTTTTTTACTGATTCCATCTGATGTTCGTTGGTTTTGAAAACAACAAACTGAATTACTAAATAAGGAGTATTGCTTCTTTTTTCTCTTTTTAAATCCACCAGAGTTTTAATACCTGAGATTACGGTTTCGAGGCTACCACCAACCCGATATTTTTCATAAACGTCCTGAGTTATTCCGTCGAGTGAAATAATTAAACGATGCAACCCTGATTCTATTATTTTAATGCAATTTTCATGGGTTAAAAATTGTCCATTGGTTGATGTGGAAGTATATATCTGGTGTTGATGGCTGAATTTTATAAAATCAAATATTGATGGATGCAGAAAGGGTTCACCTTGAAAATAGAGCTGTAAAGAGGTTACGTGTTTGTAACTTTGCTTAATGGTATTAAAATAAGCCTCTTTGGAAAGAAACATTCGGGCTCGTTGCATGGTGTTATTGCCCGAAGGACATTCAGGGCATTTTAAATTACAAAGGTTGGTTGGTTCAATACTCAAGCTTTCTGGTTTGCCCCAGTGAATATAATAACCTGTGTTTTTAGATAAGAGGTAACTAAATCGGAGCAAAAACCCATTCCAAAGTTTTTGTAAAGTAATAGTTCTTAAGAATTGTAAGGCATCAATAAAACGGGCTCTTTTTTCAGGATTAATCATAACATTAAAAACTTGGTTTGTAAACAAAAAATCCCTGAAAAATTAGTGTTTTTTCAGGGATTTTAGCACTTAATGTGTGGTTTTAATTGGTTTCTAGTATTTGAAACAATTCATCCAATTTAGGAGTGAGAATAATTTCTGTTCTCCGATTTTTTGTTCTTGCTTCAGGTGCTTTTGATCCATCCAAAGGCTGGCGATAACTTTTGCAACCCACAAATCCCTGTATTTTTTATACCCACTATGTAGGTTGTTGTTAATCAGATTTATTCTTTCTCAACATTTCAATATCTATCTTATCCTTATCGCGTTTACTAAACTCTTTAGAAGTTATTAAATCATCATAAGATATAATTGAGATTTCAATACCATCAAGGGTTATCACATACCTATTCTTGTATGATTTATAGAATTTGTTGAGTCCAATAATATTAGGCAAAAAATCAAGTTTATAATCCTCAAATTCGTACTTGAAAAAACTTTTATTGGGGTCAGGATCAATTTCATCATTAAAATCACTCTCAAACCCCATATCTTTTAAAGCCTTCAATAACTTAAAGTAATTTTCATAAGTTGGATTATACCAAAAATCTAAATCATGTTTTCCTAAAATCGAACCATCTGAAGCTAATGATAATCTGGCATATCCATGGACTGCAACAGCAGTTCCTCCAACAATAAGATATTCGACATCGTGATTGTTTAATATTTTGCAATTATGTTTAGTGCATTCTATTAAACTTTTCATTTACCCTGTTTGAATGGTTGTCCCTTTAATAGCAGCATTTTTTTGAGCGTGTTTAATCTTTTTTACAAAATCGTCTAAATCCGCAATCATTTCAACGATACGATTCTCTGATGTTGGAGAACTAACTATAGACTCCTTTAGTTCAGCGAAAGTTTTATATTTTTTAGATTTTGACATATACAAATATAATAATTATCATGGTTTGCTGCAAGAATATACAATTACCCATAACGTTGAAATATCTGAATAAGAAATTGCCTAAAAACAAAAAATCCCTGAAAAATTAGTATTTATTCAGGGATTTTAAGCACTTAATGTGTGTTTTTAATTGGTTTCTAGTATTTGAAACAATTCATCCAATTTAGGAGTGAGAATAATTTCTGTTCTCCGGTTTTTTGCTCTTGCTTCCGGTGTTTTTGATCTATCAATTGGTTGGAACGGTCCGCGTCCAGCAGCAGTAATGCGTCCGGGATCCATTTTCGACGATTGAAGCAATATCTTTACAATTGAGGTGGCACGTTTAGTACTCAAATCCCAATTATCTTTAATATCTCCAGTACCTTTCATCGGCACATCATCGGTGTGTCCTTCAACCACAATATTTATATCTTTATTTTGTTCTAAAACTTTGGCAATTTGCTTTAATGCATCTTGACCCTTAGGGTCAACATCCCATTTTCCGGATTTGAAGAGTAACTTTTCATCCATGGTTACATATACTTTTCCATTCCGTTGCTGAATGGTTAATCCTTTGTTCTCAAAACCAAGCAATGCATTGGTGATTTTTGTTTTTAAAGCAAAAACAGCCGAATCTTTGCTATGTAGTATCTGTTCAAGCTCTAACAACCGCTTTCCTTGTTCTTCAAGTTCCTTTTGCTTCTGGTTTAAATCGGTATCAAGTGCTACTAAAATAAGATCCCGCTCTTCCAATTCGGTGCTTTTTGCTTGCAATGAAGTTTCTAATTTCCGGAGCTCATCTTCTTTCACTTGAAGGTCGGTTTTTGTAACTTGTAATTCAGCTAAAAGCTTACGGGTTTCTTCATCACGACCTTTTTCTGATTGTGTATTCGAATTCGATAAGTCGTCGTACATGGTTTTAAAAACCTTGAATTGTTTTCGGTATAAATTGGCTGAATCTTTTATGCTGCTTTTCTCTATTGCCAAATTATCCAATTTCTTTTTAAGTTGTTCCAACTCAGCTTCCATTTCGGTGTTTTGAACAGTCAACGCTTCGTTGGTGCTTTTTAAAGAATCGCGTTCACTTACTGTAGTTTGGTTTTTTACTTGCAATTCCTGAAATTGCCGGGTAGGCACGCATGAACTTATTAGTCCGATTGTTATTGCTGACAGAAAAATGTGTTTTATTGCTTGCATAAGTTTTTTTATTAGCATCCAAATATACAATTAATTCAAAAAATTTAAGATGCTTAAACTAAAATCGATGGAAATGGACGAAACTTATTATTTTTATAATCTTTGAAGATAGGCTTGTATAAAAACAGGTCGGTTAAAATTTAAGAAAAAATTAACCTTTAAAGAAACCTTGTATCTTTGTTACTTATAATAAGGTTTTAGGCGGTTTTTAGGAATCAAAAAACAAAGAAAAAAGAATGAGTAAGAATGTGAAAATAGTTCAAATAAAGGATACTATTCCCCAGCCGGAAGGGATAATAATCAGCAATCAAAGTTTAGACGGTTCATTAAAGGTAGAAAGACAAACCATCGAATTAGGTTCGGTAAGATCCTTTGATTTGGATTCGCTTCGAATAGCCACAAAGAAAGCAATACCAATCATTAAAACAGTACCAATGGTTTCAGCTAATGATACCATAGTACATCCTGAATATAATGTTTTTAGCCGTCAGTTTGATTTTCCCCGTGAGAAATCGTTATTTGATAAGTTGTATTTTTCGCCTTTTGAACCAGTGGATCAGCTGTCACGGAAACCGATTGTAGTTTCACCATCAATAACTCATGATTCTTTGTTCGTAGTGAAAGAGGATCCATTGGTTAAAAAAATTGAACTTTCAAAAAGGGAGAATACCCAAAAAGGGTTTGGGTCATCTGATTGGATGGTTGGTGTTATTATTGTTTCGCTGATATTATTTGGATGGTTACGGTTTGGTTTTGGAAAGTTTGTGAATGCTGCTATTCAAGCAGCCACCAGTTTTTTTGCAGCCCGCCGCATCAAAGACGAAGCTAACGTACTTCGCAATCGGGTATTCGTTTTTATTAATATTTTGTTTTTTATCAACTTGTCGCTTTTTATAGTCCAATTTATTAGTTTTAATGATTTCTCAATACCCTATTTAGAAGGGATTGTGTTATTTTTTGAAATTTTAGGAGCCGTAATGGCTATTTATTTAATAAAAGGCATGTTTTTGCAATTACTTGATTTCTTTTTTTTAACAAAAGGGCTATTCTCTTATTACAACAGTACTGTTTTTATATACAATCGAATGGTTGGTTTATTTCTTTTACCAATTATTTCGATAGTACCTTTTATAAGCATCCGTGCTGCATCCGTGCTGTTTTTGGCGGGTTTTATTGGGATGGGTCTATTTTATTTATTGCGAATTTTTAGGGGATTGCAAATAGGATTTAAAAATAGGCTTTCAATATTCTATTTGATTTTGTACCTTTGTGCACTTGAAATTTTACCTATTTTGGTTGTCTATAAACTGGTTGTATCACAGTAATAAAGGACAACGAGCAGGTATGGTGTATAACGAAAAAGTATAAAAAATTGAAAATTAAGAGGATTCTAGTATCTCAACCAGAGCCAGAAACAGAGAAATCACCGTATTTTGATTTAGCTGAAAAGCATAATTTGAAGATTGATTTCAGACCGTTTATTCAGGTTGTACCGGTGGAAGCAAAAGTTTTCAGAAAGGATAGAGTAAATATACTGGATCATACAGCCGTTGTTTTTACCGCCCGCACCGCTGTTGACCATTTCTTTAGAGTATGCGAAGAAATGCGTATAACTGTTCCTGACACCATGAAATATTTTTGTATTTCAGAAGCAACGGCTTTTTACCTTCAAAAATATATTGTTTACCGTAAGCGTAAAATATTTTTCGGCAAAAATACTTTTGACGAGTTACTTGAGATATTAGACAAGCATAAGGAAGAAAATTTTCTACTTCCTTTATCGGATAAGCATAAGACAGAGATTCCAACGGGGATGGATAAAATTAATTTAAAGTATTCCATCGCTATATTATATCAAACCGTTGCCAGTGATATGTCGGATTTAATTGATGTAAATTACGATATTCTTGTGTTTTTCAGCCCGTCGGGTATCAAATCACTATTCGAGAACTTTCCAACTTTTAGTCAGGGTGAAATAAAAATTGCTGCTTTTGGACCCACTACAGCCCAAGCTGTAAAAGAGGCAAATTTGCGATTGGATATTCAAGCACCGTTACCCGAAGCTCCATCAATGACTATGGCCTTGGATCAGTTCATTAAGAATGCAAATAAGAATTGTAAAAAATAAGGAACCGGCACGTTAACGTGCCGGTTTTATGCCCATGGTAACAATTGAGCCTAACAAACCGGTGCGATTTACTTTTCGCAAACACGAAAGGCTCAAAAGTAATTTGACCATTGATTCGCTTTTTTTACAGAACCGGACTTTTCGAATTTATCCATTTAAACTTGTTTGGATGGTTACTGAGCAGAACAAACCATTTAATCTTAAAGCAGGTTTTTCTGTATCAAAAAGAAATTTTCGCTCAGCAGTAGATCGTAATTTTTTTAAGAGACGGATGCGGGAATGCTTTCGTTTGAATAAAAATGCGATATATGATAAACTCGCCACAAAAAATATCGAACTTTCTTTTATGCTTATTTATGTAGGAACTGAAACACTCGATTTTAAAGAGTTTGAGATTAAAATAAAACAACTTTTAATTCGTTTGACGGAAAAAGCAATCGAATTTTGATCTTTTGTACCAATTAATGTAACTTTTCATCCGTAATGTGCAACCAATAAGAAATTATCATCTATCATAAAAACAATTCCAAGTATGAGAAGATTAAGTAAGAAAGTAAAAGTGCTGATATTAGCTGCTGTGACAGTTTTGGCCGTAGGTTTTGTGACTTTTGATGAAGAAAACTTTCAAATTGCAAAGAACCTCGATATTTATTACACCTTGTTTAAGGAGCTGAATTTGTATTATGTTGATGAGACAGATCCCGCCGAATTAGTTAAGAACAGTATCGATAAAATGTTAAATGATTTAGATCCCTACACGGTTTATATACCAGAATCGCAAATGGAGGATTATAAATTTATGACTACCGGTCAATATGGCGGAATTGGTGCTTTGATAAGGCGAAGTGGTGATTTTGTTATTATTACTGAACCGTATGAAGGATTTCCGGCATATAAAGCAGGGTTGAAAGCGGGTGATAAAATTGTTGAAATTGATGGAAAAACAGTTAAAGGAAGAGGTTCAGAAGATATTAGCGAATTGTTGAAAGGTGAACCCAATACTGAAATAAAACTTGGCGTTGAAAGACCTGGAAATACAAAGATGATTGAAAAGGTGGTGATAAGAGAAAAAATTAAAATTAACAGTATTGCCTATTCAGGAATGCTGAACGACTCTATTGGCTATATTCGGTTATCAAGTTTTACTGAAAATTGCAGCAAAGAAGTAAAAACAGCTTTTCAGGCATTACAAAAAAAGAACCAATTAAAGTATTTGGTCTTTGATTTGAGAAATAACCCAGGTGGGCTTCTTATGGAGGCCGTTGCCGTTTCGAATCTTTTTATCCCAAAAGGACAGGAAATAGTAAGTACAAAAGGTAAAGTAAAGCAATGGAATAGAGCTTACGATGCTACAGACGATGCGTTGGATTTGAATATTCCAATTGCTGTTTTGGTGAACAGTGGTTCTGCGTCAGCTTCTGAAATTGTTTCCGGGGTGATTCAAGACCTTGATAGGGGAGTAATAATAGGCACCCGTACTTTTGGAAAGGGATTGGTACAAACAACGCGTGATTTGAGTTACAATTCAAAACTGAAACTTACCACAGCTAAATACTATATCCCAAGCGGACGCTGCATTCAGGCATTGGATTATAGTCACCGAAACGAGGACGGTAGCGTAGGTCATATACCCGATTCATTAATAACAGAATTTAAAACCAAAGGAGGGCGCTCTGTTTATGACGGCGGCGGTGTTATGCCTGATATTAAAGTGGAACCGCAAATTCTAAGTAAAATTTCAATCAGCCTTTATACAAAGAACCTGATTTTTGATTTTGCTACCGAGTTTCAACAAAAACACGATTCCATTCCTGCGGTAGAAATATTTAGTTTGGATGATGCCATTTATGAGGATTTTTTGAAGTTTTTAGCAAATAAAGAATTCGATTATACGTTGGAGAGCGAACAGGCAATTACTGATTTGGAAGAAATTATTAAAAAAGAAAAATATGAATCGGAAGTAGCTACTGAATTGGCACAGTTACGGAGTAAATTAGCCCATGACAAAAACAAAGATTTGAAACTTTTTAAACAAGAAATTATAGATTTATTGCGAGAAGAGATTGTTAGCCGTTACTATTATCAGACAGGAAGGGCAAAGGCAAATTTAATTCATGATCCGGTAATAGCAAAAGCTATTGAAGTAGTTGCAAATAAAGAAACATACCAAAGCCTATTGATGCCTACGAGCAAACAGTAAATCGAAATATTACTTTAAAAAAGCCAGAATTTCCCTATATTTGATATTCTGGCTTTTTTAATTGAAGTAACGTTGCTGTGAATTCTAATAGGAAACTAAATGACAAAAAAACCGATACTTTCCATTGTTCCTGCACCTCTAATCCCACCGGTGTCAGGTGGTCAAAAGCACACTTATGGTATGCTTGATGCCTTAGGTAAAGAAATTGAGGTGATTAGTATTACCGACACTCATAGCTCAACAATGGGGCATTCTTTTCAGCTTTTGCCACTGATTGAACACAATGTTAAAAAATACCTGTCGTTTTGGAATTATAAGCTAATTCTTAAAATGATAAAACAACTAGCTCCTTCAGCTATTTTGCTTGAGCAACCTTATATGGGGTTAATGGTGTATTTTATTTCAAAAAAAACAAAAGTGCCTTTCTTTATTCATGCTCATAACATTGAGTTTTTGCGATTTAAAAGCTTAGGCAACTGGTGGTGGCCATTTTTGTACTTATGGGAGAAGTTTGCTTTAACCAAAGCAAAAGGAGTTTTTTTTATTTCCGAAGAAGATCATCGGTTAGCAATGCATCATTTTAAACTGTCACCACAAAAGTGCCATGTATCCCCTTATGGAGTTCCACAAAAAAGCCCCATGTTGGCTAGTCCTGAATTGGTGGCTGAAGTAAGGGCTCGTCATAATATATCATTGAATGATAAGGTTTTTATGTTTTTCGGAGTTTTAAAGTACTTGCCGAATATTGCAGCCCTTGAAATTATTATTAGTGAAATTAGACCTCGGTTAAAAGAAAAATTAAAGAAGGGATATAAAATATTAATTTGTGGTGGAGGTCTTTCTGATGAGTATATTGATTCTCTGAAAAAATTGGAAGACGAGCAGATAATATATGCCGGTTTTGTGCATGATATTGATGAATATACACAAAGTGCCGATGTAATTTTAAATCCCATTTTAAGCGGAGGTGGCGTAAAAACTAAAGTGATTGAAGCATTGGGTTATAATAAACCGGTGGTTTCTACAGCCACTGGAGCTCTTGGCATTGATGTAACTGTTTGCGGTAACCTTTTACAAGTTGTTCCCGATAACGATTGGGATTTATTTGTTGACAAAATGATAACCCAATTGGATGAAACAGAAATAATTTCGCCCTCATTTTTTAATAAATACAGTTGGGAAGCCATTGCCAAAGACATTAAAAGGATTATGGTAGGGTAGCCAATTCACAAAGACAATGGATAAAATAGTTGCAATTCCTATAACTGCTATTTTTTACGTCCAAATCCAGAAATTGTTAGTTTGCCTAATGTCGTAGTTTTAAATTTCACGAACCATAAAAACATTCGATAAATTAAAATATTTTTGCTGAATTGAAGTTTAATAGATATAAAAAGTAATTTATTGCAACCAGATACTATAAAAAAATCACGGGCTATTTTCCTTATAGCGTTAATTTTGTTCACAGGAGCTTGTTCAACCAAGAAAAATACTGGGGTTACCCGGACATATCATAATGTAACATCGTATTATAATGTTTACTATAATGGGAAAGAAGCATTTAAAGATGGGGTTAAAAAAATAAATACTAGCTATAAGGACAATTATTCCCTGATTTTACCTCTTTTCAAATTTAGCAATAACGATGCGGTTCGTGAGGCATTTGGCGACATGAACCGCACCATTGAAAAATGCTCAAAATGCGTAAGGAAACATTCCATAACGGTAAAACCAAAACGCAAGGAGGGGGCAAAACAAGACAAAACATCCAAGGAGTTTTATGAACAAAAGGAATTTGTTCATTGGATTGATGATGCCTATTTATTGATAGGAAAAGCACAATTCTACAAGCACGATTGGTATGCCGGAATTGAAACCTTTAGTTATATTGTTCGCGAATATGCCGATCCGGCTATTAAATATGAAGCCTATCTATGGCTGGGCCGGACGTATGTTGAAATGGGGAAATACGATAAAGCCATAGAATTTTTAACTAAATTGGAAACGGAGAAAATCTCTTTGCCTGAATCATTAGTAGGTCCTTTGGCAATTACTCACGCTGATATTCAAATTCGTCAAAAACAGTATGAATCAGCAATACCTTATATGGTTGCTGGAGTGGCAAATACTAAAAATAAAAAGGATAAAGTGAGGTATTTGTATATACTGGCTCAGCTTTATCAAAAAATTGAAGAAAGGGGTAAAGCTTATGAAATTTATGGAAAGGTAGTTGATTTAAATCCGGACTACGAAATGACCTTTAATGCCCGAATAAACAGGGCAAGTATTTTTAATGCTGCATCAGAGGATAGTAAACCATTGAAAAAAGAGCTCGTTAAAATGCTAAAGGACGATAAGAACTTCGATTTCCGGGATCAAATCTATTATGCTCTGGGGAATATAGCATTAAATGAATCGGATGCGGAAATTGCCATAAAGTACTTTTTGCTTTCCGCAAATTTGAGCACTCTAAATCCCAATCAAAAAGCGCTTTCGTATTTAGCCGCAGCCGATATATATTTTGATAGACCTGATTATAGGAATTCCCAAGCATTTTATGATAGTGCCGTTTCCATTTTAACGCCCGAATATCCCGACTATATTTCGGTGAAAAATAAGAGCCAGAATTTGAACGAATTAGTTAAAAATTTAGTAATTATTGAACGGGAAGACAGCTTGCAGCGAATTGCTGGTTTATCGGATAGTGAAAGGAATGCGGTTATTGATAATATTATTGCTCAACTATTGGAAATTGAAAAACAGGAAAAAGAGCTTTTAGCACTGCAGCAGCAAGATTTGGTTTACCTTCAGCAGCAAGGAAACGAAAATACCAATCAAGAAGGGAATTGGTACTTTTATAATCCGGGTATGATGGGCATGGGTATGCAAGAATTTAAGAAAAAATGGGGTGATCGCAAATTGGAGGATAATTGGCGCAGAAAAAATAAAAATGTTGTTAGTTTTGAAGATGTCAGTTCCGAAAGCGAAAAAACTGCTGATTCAACAAAAATTATATATAGTAACAAAACCCGCGATTATTATTTGGTTGATTTACCACTGAATGATTCAATGCTTCTTGCTTCAAAGGAAAAAATTGAAAAAGCCTACTTTGATATGGCTTCAATATATAAGGACCGATTTAACGATTTGCCCTTAAGCATCGAAGGATTTCAAAACCTTTTAACCCGATTTCCGGAAACAGAATACCGTTTGTCAACCTATTATAATTTGTATAAACTTTATGCCCTTACTAAAAACTTTACACTGGCTGAGGAATACAAAGCAAAAATAATGAATGAATATCCACAAAGCGAATACGCCAAAGTTTTAGGTAATCCTGATTATTTTAAAGAACTGGAGAAAGTTGATAATCAGGTTAAGTTCATGTATCAAGCCACCTATAAATATTTTATTGCCAACAACTGCGATGAAGTGAACCGTACCTATCAATTTGTTGATTCCGCTTTTAACCAAAGTACCTTGTTGCCTAAATTTGCTATTCTTAGTGCTTTATGTAAAGGACACACTGGCGATACGTTGGCATTAAAGGAAAGTTTGGGGAAATTCAAAGAGCGGTTCCCTGAAAGCGAAGAGGTAAATTATGCCAATGAAGTATTAGCTGCCTTGGAAAGAAAACCTCATGAATTGGAATTGGAGGAAGCTAAAAAGGACGAATTTGGTGTAGAATTAGCAACAGCGGCTACCGACTCAATTGATTTAACCATTTATACGGCAAATCCACAGCAGGTACATTATTATCTATTAGTTGTTGCCAATCAAAAAGCCGATGCAAAAAGAGTTCAATTCAACCTCACCAATTTTAATCTCGATTATTATAGTTTTTTGGAATTTGATGTGACCAGTGAGCTGCTTTCGGCTGATTATACCTGCATAGTAGTTAAGAAATTTAAAAACCAAAGCATGGCTAATAATTACTTTGAAGGGGTAATAATTGCTGGTGAAGTGTTGCAGGAACTTACTGAAGACGGCTACCGGGATTTTGTTATTTCAGCTGAGAATTATGCAACCTTTCTTAAGGATAAAAATCTGATTACCTACCAGAAGTTCTTTAATCAAAATTATATAAATCAGTAATTATCGAATACACCGCTACTCATTTTTGTAATTTAGCGTTTAGCAAGGAATCAAACATTTTTTTGAAGTTGTAAAAACGCAGGTTACATTCATCAAACACGATTAATTAAAAGCATAAGAGTATGAAAGACGTAACTATTTTATGGGTTGACGATGAGATTGATTTGTTGAAACCTCATATAATTTTCCTTGAATCGAAGGATTATCAAGTGGAGACCGCTAATAATGGGAATGATGCCATTGAAATGGTAAAAGAAAACCCTTACGACCTTATTTTTTTGGACGAAAACATGCCAGGCTTAAGTGGATTAGAGACCTTATCGAAAATAAAAGACATTCGTCCGGCTATGCCTGTTATAATGATTACCAAAAGTGAAGAAGAATTCATTATGGATGAGGCCATTGGTTCTAAAATTGCCGATTATTTGATAAAACCGGTAAACCCAAAACAGATTTTAATGGCCATTAAAAAGGTTATTGAACAAAAACGTTTGGTTAGCCAAAAAACTACTTCTACTTATCAGGCTCAATTTGGTCAATTGGGTATGCAAATCAATGATTCCATGACTACCGAAGAATGGAAAAATGTTTATCGGAAATTGGTTTATTGGGAACTTGAATTGTTAAAAAGCGATGGAGAGCAGATGGATCAAGTGCTTCAGATGCAAAAAGAGGATGCCAATAAAGGCTTTTCAAAATTCATTAAAAAAAACTATACAACATGGTTTCATGGTAATTCAGAACAAAAACCATTGATGTCGCCCAATGTATTTCGCGAAAAAATATTTCCAACCTTAAAAAACGACAAAAAAGCAGTGGTTTTTCTTATCGATAACCTCCGTTTTGATCAATGGAAAACCATAGAACCGCTTATTAACCAATATTATACCGTTAAGGAAGAGGATCTTTTTTTTAGTATATTACCCTCGGCTACACAATTTGCCAGGAACGCCATGTTTGCAGGCTTAATGCCCTCTGAAATTGAAAAACTGTATCCTGAATTGTGGTTGAACGAGGACGACGAAGGAAGCAAAAACCCTTATGAGGAGCAATTGATGCAAAAACAGATGGCCCGCCTTGGAATTAAGTCCAGCTTTTTTTACGAGAAAGTGCACAATCTGGAAAAGGGAAGGAAGTTGCTGGGCAATATATCCCAAATAATGGATCATCAATTGTCGGTTATTGTAGTCAACTTTGTGGATATGCTTTCGCACGCACGAACTGAAATGGACATGATTAAGGAATTGGCAAGCGATGAAGCCGCTTACAGGAGTATAACCCTGTCCTGGTTTGAACACAGCACCTTGTTCGATTTGATGAAATCACTGTCACAAAAAGATGTGGAAGTATTTATAACTACCGACCACGGTACCATAAGGGTTAACAACCCCATTAAAGTTACCGGCGACCGCAATACCAGTACCAATCTGCGGTATAAGCAAGGCAAATCGTTGAATTATAATCCCAAAGAGGTGTTTGAAGTTACCGTTCCTCAATCAATATATTTACCAAAACTAAATGTGAGTAGCAGCTATATATTTACCATGGGGAACGATTTTTTTGCCTATCCCAACAATTACAACCATTACGTAAGCTATTACAAAAACACCTTTCAACACGGCGGAATATCTATGGAGGAGATGATGATTCCACTCATCCGATTGGAACCAAAGAGGCAATGATTCCAGCTTTTTTGAATAGTTAAGAAGTTCTCCGCTACCGCACGAGTCCTCTCTTGTGGGAAGTTGATCCTAAAACCGGGCTGGAGCCCGGCGATCCAAACCGAATGCAGCATTTATAAAAACAGTTTTCTTCGAGGGCCTTGTTTCCAGTAGTCTCCGGTTATTTGATATTCATCAACAGTTGTTATTTATTGATAAATAATTTGAAAACTCAAATATATTTTACCGTAAGCTTGATTCGCATATCAAAAAATTACGTAATTTACAGAATTAAAAACTTACTATGAGCTATAACTGGAGTAACAAAACGATATTGGTAGCTGAGGATGAAGCAACCAATTTTTTATTTGTAGAAAAGATTATAAAACCAACTCAGGCTACTATTATTCGTGCAGCAAACGGTTCCGAAGCTCTTTCGATAGTTAATAAAAACCAGGAAATAGATGTTGTTTTAATGGACATTTATATGCCCGAAATGGATGGATTTGAAGCAGCAGAAAAAATTAAAAAAATTAGACCGAAACTTCCTATTATTGCTCAGACATTTTTTGAGAGCCAAATTGAAAATGAGAAAATTGAAAATGCCTCCTTTGATGCTTTTATCCGTAAACCCATCAATATTAATAAACTTTTGGCTATACTTGAGAAGTATCTGCAAACCAATTAATAAACACTTGCGAATTAAAAAATAGGACTTCTTAACATGATCATTCGCATTTTACTAAATGGAAGATTAAACCAAATTGAGTTTTAGATTAGTAAATGAAAGCTTTTCATTTTTCCGATAAACATAAATCAACCCATACTTTTCAGAATTTTCCCGCTTTTCATCTGCTGTTAAATCAGAATAGGATTCTTCAATTTCATTCCAAAGCTTGATAATTAATAAATCGGCTTTTTCCCTCAATTGAATCAACTTTCCACTTCCTTTACTTTGGGTTTCTTGTAAATTTTTTTGGTTATGGTGAATTCTCAGAAAATCCTCGTAATGCACTTTAACCCGGGCAATGGTGGGATTGGTTATGGGGGCATTACCAGCGGCCAATCGTTTCTGTTCTGCTGCTATAATAATTTGGCCCCATTCAATAATTTCCTTATCTGTATTAAGCTGGGGCAATTTCTTCTCATCTTCATCCATACCAAACAAACCGCGGGTTTCGGGCTTAAGTTCACCTCTAGCAATGGCAAAGTTCAACACTTGTATAAAATGCGAAATGTAAAGCTTCGCCTTTTTTTGACTATCCTGAAGGTGTTTATTTTTAGTTACTTGCCTATCAAAAGAATCTTTCTGATATTCTAAGGCCAGTTTAAATTCCGGAAAGAAGTTTTTTAATTCCTGAAAAGTTGAAACACTATACGGCAATTTGTAAGGAGGCAAGTCTTCCGATTTTTGAAGAGCCTTTTGCATAGCCCGTAGGCGAGCACTGTCGGTGTTTGGTAGTCTTCTGTATGGCATAATCAAGTTATCAACAAATTGTTAATAAAGCACGAATATATTAAACACATTTTAAATATGCAAGACATTCGCACATGAAAATAATTGAAAAACAAAAAGTTAATAGGAATGCCTTAATTTAAGGCTAACATAAATTTGTAAAAGCATAAATTAAAACTGAGATGCTTTCGTTTTGAAAAACAACGTTAATTTTTCAATGAAACGGTATTTGGATCAAAAAACACATAGAATTTAGCGTACTGTTTTTTATTTGCCAGAAACATTTATGAAAGACCTTTGAGTGTACTCCGTAAAGTATATAAACTCTAAATGAGTCATCCGATGAATTCATAATTAATTGAATAGCAGATTAAAATTATTCGCAATTATAGCAGAAACATTCATCGGATGACTTTTCGGGCTGGACTTACCTTTAAACCCTAATCAATTATATCTGGATATATTTAAAATATGTTGATAAGCCTAAAGAAAAATAGGTTTCTTACTTCTAATTTAGCCACCAAAATAATTAGATTTGTATTTCAGACGTAAGAATAGTATTTTAACAAATAATTCTAAAATAATGGTGCTATGAGCAATTTTGTTAGTTCTTCCATCGGAAAAAAATTCTTTATGAGTATAACAGGATTTTTTCTGATGATGTTTTTATCGGTACACTTAACAGTAAACTTACTGCTTATATTTGATGATACCGGCGTATTGTTTAATCAAGGGGCTCATTTTATGGCTACCAATCCCATTATTAAGATAGTGGAGCCTCTTTTGGCAATTGGTTTCCTAATGCACATGATTTATGCGGGTTACCTTACCCTCATGAACCAGAAAGCCCGTCCGGTAGGTTACAATAAAGTGGATCAAAGTGAAGCCAGCACATGGCCATCAAGGAATATGTTTGTGTTGGGAACCTTAATTACCATTTTCTTGGTTCTGCACATCATGAATTTCTATTGGAAGCTCAAGGTGACCGAAAATCCACATCCTGCTGTTTTAATTGGCGGCATTGAGATGGAAGATACGTATAGTTTGGTTGGTGGTTTGTTTAAGAATAGTTTGTTTTATAACTTGGTATATATTGCGGGAGCTGTTTTTTTAGGCATTCATTTAACACATGGTTTTTGGAGTGCTTTTCAGACTATGGGATGGAGCGGAAATATCTGGCGTAAGCGGATTGAACTGGTTGGAAAAATATTTGCTGTACTAATTGCCGTAGGTTTTTCTATCATCCCATTGTACTTTATTATTAGGTTTTAAAGAAGCCTCTGTAAAGACAAATTAAATTGAAGTTATAAAATTGCGTATTTACAAAAATCGACAAGGAAATGACACTATTAAACTCAAAAATACCCGAAGGACCATTGGCTGAAAAATGGTCGAAACATAAGGCTAAAATTAAAGTGGTAAGTCCGGCCAATAAAATGAAATTGGATGTTATTGTTATTGGTACCGGATTAGCAGGAGCCTCAGCGGCTGCCAGTTTGGCCGAACTGGGCTATAATGTGCAAGCATTCTGTTATCAGGATAGTCCACGCCGAGCCCACTCCATTGCTGCGCAAGGTGGAATAAATGCAGCAAAAAATTATCAGAACGATAACGACAGTGTTTACCGCTTGTTTTACGATACCATTAAAGGGGGCGACTACCGCTCACGTGAAGCGAATGTTCACCGACTCTCTGAAGTTTCGGGAAGCATCATTGATCAGTGTGTGGCACAAGGAGTACCTTTTGGACGCGAATATGGAGGCCTATTATCGAACCGTTCATTTGGTGGTGTGTTGGTTTCACGTACGTTTTATGCCCGCGGACAAACCGGACAGCAGCTGTTGATAGGCGCATACAGTGCCTTGAACCGTCAAATTGGAGCAGGAACTGTTAAAATGTTTCCTCGCCACGAAATGTTGGATATTGTTAAAATTGATGGTAAAGCCCGTGGAATTATTGCCCGCGACATGGTTTCGGGCGAAATTAAAAAATTTGGTGCCCATGCTGTTGTTATTGCCAGTGGCGGATACGGAAACGTATTTTTCCTATCCACCAATGCCATGGGATGTAATGGCGGTGCATCGTGGCAAGCTTACAAACGCGGTGCTTACATGAGTAATCCTTGTTTTGTGCAAATTCACCCTACCTGTATCCCGGTTCATGGCGATCAACAATCGAAACTGACGTTAATGTCGGAATCGTTGCGCAACGACGGTAGGATTTGGGTTCCCAAAAAGAAAGAAGATGCGGAAAAATTGCAAAAAGGATTGATTGGGCCCAATGATATTGCCGAAGAGGATCGTGACTTTTACTTGGAGCGCCGGTATCCGGCTTATGGAAACCTTGTTCCACGTGATGTGGCTTCAAGAGCGGGTAAGGAGCGATGCGATGCCGGGTTTGGGGTTAACAATACAGGGTTGGCTGTTTATCTCGATTTTAAATATTCAATAGCCAGATTAGGACGACCTGTTATTGAAGCCCGTTATGGGAATTTGTTTCAGATGTATGAAAAAATTACCGATACAGATCCCTATAAAGAACCCATGCAGATTTATCCCGCCATCCACTATACCATGGGCGGAACCTGGGTTGATTACAACCTGATGACTTCCGTTCCCGGATTGTATGCCATTGGTGAAGCCAACTTCAGCGATCACGGGGCTAACCGTTTAGGAGCTTCGGCATTGATGCAGGGATTGGCCGACGGATATTTTGTGTTGCCTTATACCATTGGCGATTATCTGGCCAACGAAATTCAGGTTCCAAAAATTAATACCAACGCACCCGAATTTGAACAAACATTAAAAGAAGTTCAGGCACGGTTGGACCGCTTGATGGCGGTTAAAGGAACCAAACCTGTTGACTATTTCCATAAAAAATTGGGAAAAGTGATGTGGGATAAGGTTGGGATGAGCCGCAATGAAGCCGGATTGAAACAAGCCATTCAGGAAATTGCTGAAATAAAAGCTGAATTCTGGAAAGATGTAAGGGTTCCCGGAGTTCAAGGTGAGGTAAACCAAGAATTGGAGAAAGCCGGACGGGTTGCCGATTTTATTGAACTGGCCGATTTAATGGCCCGCGATGCCTTGGCTCGAAACGAATCGTGTGGTGGGCACTTCCGTGAGGAAAGTGTTACTGAGGATGGCGAAGCCAAACGGAATGATGAAATTGGGGCTTATGTTTCTGCTTGGGAATATAAAGGAGAAAACCAAGAACCAGTGATGCATAAAGAGGATCTTAAATTTGAGGCGATTGAGTTGGCCCAGCGGAGTTATAAATAGAGAGGATTGAGACACAAGACACAAGAATCAAGACGCAAGATACAAGTAGCAAGAATCAGATTATAGAAAGTAAGATGCATAATTTTAGAGAATTGATAGTTTGGCAAAAAGCCAGAAGCCTTCATAAAGATATTTATAACTTAACCAGGAGATTTCCAAAGGAAGAATTATTTGGTTTAACCTCCCAGCTAAGGAGAAGCTCCCAATCAATACCTTCGAATATTGCAGAAGGCTGTGGCCGCAATTCGGATAAAGATCTGTGCCGGTTTCTGGATATGGCAAATGGAAGTGCGTTTGAATTAGAGACTCAGCTTATACTCTCCTTTGATGTGGATTTAATTACTGAAATTGAATTAACTCTGTATGAAGAAAGAGTGAAAGAGATACAGAAAATGCTTTTTAGTTTCCGCAGTTCAAAACAATCTTAATACTTGATACTCTATACTTGATACTTAAAACCATAAAAACTTACAACAATGTCTGAAAAAATTCTAAAAGAAATAAAAGTTAAGGTATGGAGGCAAAAAAACAGCACCTCCAAGGGTCAGTTTGAAACCTATCCTGTTACCAATATATCTACCGACACCTCTTTTTTGGAAATGATGGATATTTTAAATTTCCAACTGATTGAAAGCGGAAAAGAACCAATTGTTTTTGATCACGACTGCCGCGAAGGTATTTGTGGTACGTGCAGTTTGTTTATAAACGGCCGTGCCCATGGCCCCGATGATGCTATTACAACCTGTCAGTTGCACATGCGGAAGTTTAAAGACGGCGAAACCATTGTGGTGGAACCATTCCGTGCCGGTACCTTTCCGGTGGTTAAGGATTTAATGGTAGATCGGTCGGCATTTGAGAAAATATTGCATGCCGGAGGGTTTGTTTCAGTAAATACTGGTGGAGTGCCTGATGGTAATGCCATTCCTATTGGTTACGACGATGCTGAAGCGGCTATGGACGCAGCCTCATGCATTGGATGTGGTGCTTGTGTGGCAACCTGTAAAAATTCATCGGCCATGCTTTTTGTATCGGCCAAGGTTTCGCATCTGGCCCGCTTGCCGCAAGGTAAAGTGGAAGCTGCCCGTAGGGCTCGTGCCATGGTATCGAAAATGGACGAACTGGGTTTTGGCAACTGCTCCAATACCGGGGCTTGCGAAGTGGAATGCCCAAAAGGAATTTCCATTGCCAACATTGCTACCCTTAACAGGGAATATTTAATGGCTAAAGTGGTGGAATAAGAGAATTGTATTAATATAGAAAAAAGCCCGTTTAAAACCATTTAAACGGGCTTTTTTTGTTTCCTTAAATCAGCAAGTAAAAAGTTAACCTACTGATAGTCACGGCGTGACTTACTAATTAAAAGTCGCTTAATAAAGCTGACTAGGTAATTTTAATTAAAGAGTCACACCGTGACTTGCGGATATTTTGTTATTACTCAGTTTACCAATTCAAAATCACCTTCCCACAATTCCCCTGTTCCATTACATCAAACCCTTTTTGGAAATCGTCAATGGGGAAACGGTGCGTAATGATGGCTGAAATATCGAGTCCCGACATGAGCATTTGCTCCATCTGGTACCAGGTTTCGTACATTTCGCGTCCATAAATCCCTTTCAGGGTAAGCCCTTTAAAAATAATTCGGTTCCAATCAACCTGAGTTGAAGATGGGAGTATTCCCAATAGTGAAATTTTCCCGGAATTGTACATGTGTTCTACTAATTGATTGAAAGCAACCGGCGAACCCGAACACTCCAAACCGATATCAAATCCGATGATACCGATATCATTCATGGCATCGCGCAAATTTTCTTTTAAGGGATTCACAACGCGGGTAGCTCCCATTTTTTTTGCCAGTTCGGCCCGGTAAGGACTGGTTTCGGTGGCCACCACATAACGGGCTCCTGCAAAATGTGCCACGGCAACAGCCATGCTTCCAATTAGTCCGGCTCCCGTTACCAGCACATCTTCGCCAATCATGGGGAACGAAAGAGCCGTATGGGTTGCATTTCCAAATGGATCCATAATAGCTAGGATTTCATCAGGGATTTTGGCGTTTATCCGCATCACATTGCTCGAAGGTACTTTCACGTACTCGGCAAATGAACCGTTGAGGTTTACACCAATGCCAATGGTGGTTTCGCAGATGTGTTGACGGCCGCGGCGGCAGTTCCGGCAATGTCCGCAGGAAATATGACCCTCACCCGTAACCCGATCCCCTTCTTTGAATTCACTGACTTCGCTTCCTACTTTGGCTACATGTCCCACATATTCGTGACCAATAGTCAAACCAACCGGAATGGTTTTTTGTGACCATTCGTCCCATTTGTAAATGTGCAAATCGGTGCCACAGATAGCCGATTTGGAAACTTTTATAAGTACATCGTTGGGTCCAACTACCGGAATGGGTACTTCCTGCATCCATATTCCTTTTTCAGCTTTAGCCTTAACAAGGGCTTTCATTGTATTCATATATCAAGTTTTTTAAGATTTAAATTAAAACTAAAAAATGGCCACAGATTCACAGATTATAAAATAAGAAGTCTTGTAACTAATGATGATTCTCCAAAGTTGATTATTAATCCCAGTGGACATTTTGATATAGCTAAGTAATTAATTACCCAACTAATTTGCTCATCCACAATTCCACTTTGTGCCTTTATTTCGAGGATAATTTTATCATAAACCACAAAATCAGCAAAAAAATAATGAGGTAGAATTATGTCTTTGTATTTTACTTCATATTTCTTTTCCCGGTGATAAGGTATTTCTCTCTTTTTAAATTCATATTCTATCGCATCTTTATAAACTATTTCCAATAAGCCTTTTCCCAAAATCCGATGAACCTCCATACATATCCCAATTACCTGATAGCTTTATTTTTGCAATGGATATTCGTCTTCTGGATATTTCATAAATAAATCAGTGAATCTGTGGCGGTGTATTTAATTATTAATCAAAATCACTTACAAAAATAGGGTAAACCCAGCAACTAGGTATGACAATAATACATTATAATTTATGCTTCAAATCATACCTTTCGTGATGAACAATTCTTTTGAATAGCTTAATTTTGCTGTCATTCTAATCACTCAAAAACGCCATTATGTATCAAAACTTCCAAGAATATTTACGCAAAGAGCTGGCTGATATTGCCGATGCAGGATTATATAAAAACGAGCGCATTCTGGTTTCACCTCAAGGAGCAGAAATTGAAATCAGTACCGGACAAAAAGTATTGAACTTTTGTGCCAACAATTACCTGGGGTTATCAAACAACCCAGAACTGGTGGAAGCTGCAAAAAAAGCCCTCGACACTCATGGATATGGAATGTCATCGGTACGGTTTATTTGTGGAACCACCGATATCCATAAATTGCTGGAGAAAAAAATTGCCGAGTTTTTCGGAACCGAAGATACCATTTTATACGCCGCAGCCTTTGATGCCAATGGAGGCGTGTTTGAACCGTTGTTTGGTCAGGACGATGCCATTATATCCGATGCTTTGAATCATGCTTCAATTATTGATGGAGTACGTTTGTGCAAAGCGGTTCGTTATCGTTACCAAAATGCCGACATGGACGATTTGGAAGAGCAACTGAAACTGTCGCAGGCTCAACGGTTCCGCATCATTGTTACCGATGGGGTTTTCAGCATGGATGGAAATGTTCCCCCATTGGATGAGATAATTAAACTGGCCGAAAAATACAACGCCATGGTAATGATTGATGAATCGCACTCAGCCGGGGTGGTGGGAAAAACCGGCCGCGGAGTGACCGAGTTATTCAATGTGCGCGGAAAAGCGGAAATTATTACCGGAACCTTGGGCAAGGCTTTTGGTGGAGCCATTGGCGGCTTTACCACCGGCAAACGGGAGATTATTGACTTGCTCCGCCAACGGTCGCGTCCCTATTTGTTTTCGAATTCCATACCGCCATTGGTAGCTGCAGCTGGAGTGAAAATGGTGGATATGATGAATGAAACCAATGTTTTACAGGATAAATTGCACTCCAACACCGAATATTTCATGAAGCACATGCTTAAAGCCGGCTTTGATATAAAACCAACCCAATCGGCTATTTGTGCCGTAATGCTTTATGATGCCAAGCTGGCTCAGGATTTTGCCTCCCGATTGTTGAAAGAAGGAATCTATGTGATTGGGTTCTATTTTCCGGTGGTACCAAAAGGGCAAGCCCGCATTCGGGTTCAGCTATCTGCGGCTCACCAAAAAGAGCATTTGGACAAAGCCATTGCTGCTTTTACCAAAGTTGGAAAAGAATTGAAGGTACTGAAATAACAAGTAAGGATATTTAAGTGGGGCTCCATATCGTTAGCGGTGTGGAGCTTTTTTTATGGTAGGAACTCGCAGCGATCCGCTAAAGCGAAAGATTTGGATCGCCGACATGCCGGTTAGGCTGTTGGTATTGGGAGATGATTTTGTTTGTACCCCTCTGCAAGCCGGACTTTTGGGAACTTGCAGCGCCCGCTGCGAGACAGGCTGCTGCGAGGAAAACAATAGCGAAGCTGGCGCTTCGCTTTCCCCTGCTGGTTATAGTGCAAATGGTACGGACTAGCCCTGAGTACTCGGAGTTGGAGGGAAATTTAAATCTAAAATCATAGATCGTTAATCTTCAATCGTTAATTTTCAAATAGGTAGAATGAATGATAGGACACCTTGTTACAGCAATTGAAAAATGCCGGGCTGGCTTACCAACTTTCATTCAGTAGGAAAAAGCCCGGTGATCCATGCTTGCCGCTGAAATAATTCGAGAAAATTTTAGGTTTCGGTGCCATCTGGTCAATCAGAAAAATCCCAAAAGGATTCAATATGAGCGATGATACTTCTGGAGGGAGTATTTATCATAAAACTAACTTGCATATTGGTGTAATATATTTGGATACTGATAATTAGTTTGTTAATTTTACTTCAGCCAAGCAACTCATCTACTTATGAATCCGTTTAGATTTTTTAAATGGGTATTTGTGGGATGGTTCCTCTTCTCATTTGCAACCTGCCAGCAGGTGGATCCTCCGGTATTTGATAATCCGTATGATCCTGAAAATCCAAATTTCCAATACCCAAAAGCAACCATTACCAATCCTGCTAATGGACAAATTCTTGACGAAACTAGTGTTACCTTAAGTTGGGTGGGAATCTTTAGTAAATCATCCTTTTCCTTTAAATTAGGAGGAAGGGATGATGAATACAGTGCTTGGAAAGCGGGAACTAGCATTACCTACTCTTACCTGGATGAAGGGAGTTATACTTTTTATGTGAGGGAAAAAGCAGGAAACTTCGAACAAACAGAACCCACTTCCCTTACGTTTACTGTCAATGCCTTGCAGCAAACCTCTTTACTGCTTACCCATTGGTACAACCGGGCACCAGCTAATACCGAAAGCTTTGTTGATGTTTGGATTGAAGAAGTTTCCCTTTTTAAAGGAATTACCACCCAGATACAAACCGATGAAAATATAACCGTTACCCAAATTGAAAAAAACAGTGGCCAGATGGAAGGAGAAGGAGTTCTTTTGTTGCAGATTACCAATTCTTTATATGAAATAAATCATAATCATGTTTTAATGCTCGATGGAATTTTATTGGGCAGCACCAATGGCTTTACCGGGAGTGCCCCCATTTGCCGCATTTATTTTAAAGCAATTGGAGACGGCGAATTGAAATATATTTCCGATTCCACACAAATTCGGGATGTAACCAACCAACCGATTGAGGTTATTACGTTTAGAGATGGCATTATTGAGATTTATTGAAAGGAGTATATGAAGCTGAAAAAAGCGAAGATGAAAAAAATACAACAAAATATACCCACCCCAACCCTCCCTTGAAAAGGAGGGAGCAAGGCAGTACCAGATTTTAAAATAAGTAACAAATTGAAATAATTAAAGAACAACAAACCCCAATTCAAACCGATCTCCCCTTCTTGAAGGGGAGGTGCCGATAGGCGGAGGGGTATAAAGAAACTTAATAATATTATTAAAACATAAAAATCACCACCAATGCTGATTTTATTAAAGCGGGTATTAAAACAGGTTACAATTGGGTTACTGCTTTTTGTAGTAACAGTACCTGTTTATGCACAAGGCCTAGTTGCCTATTACCCCTTTACCGCCAGTAACGCAGCCGATAGCAGCGGCAACGCCAACAACGGCATTAACATCGGCGCCACCCCAACCACCGATAGGTTTGGGAATGCCAATAGTGCCTTTAGTTTTGATGGAACCTCTAATTATATTGAAATGAACAATGCAAGCTATTTAAACAATAATTCAAACATAACATTAGTAGCGTGGTTCAAAATTAATAGTATTACCTCATTACCTGATGCTTCCTATATTATTTCAAAAGGAATTAACGATAATTATCAATATAATTTGTGCGTGTTCACGGATAGTTTTGCTCATGTTACAGCTTGGCAATCTTCTGGTGCAGGATATTTAGTTCCTTCAACAAACAAAAAAGTTGTTGATAACAATTGGCATCAGGTTGTAGGGGTAATTAATAATAATGATAAAGCTGAAATTTGCCTTGATGGTATATTAAGTGGCACTGATGCAAGTCTGCTCGGCACTTGGTTACTATCAGGAACAGGAAATTTATTAATTGGAAAATTGCCTGATAACATCGAAATCAATCGTGGCTTTTTCAACGGCTCTCTCGATGACATCCGCATTTACAACCGCGCTATTTCTGCTACTGAAATTTCGCAGCTTTATGCCAACTATCATGCACCAGATACCCTAATAGCCGAAAAGGGAAACGGCGAAATTACCTTAAAATGGAGTTCCGAACGGATTGCTGAAATTGCCAAGTACCGAATTTACCTAGATGGAGTAAAGGTTGACATTGTAACCGTGGCAACCGCCAACGATACCGTTAAAACCATTACAGGACTAATCAATTACCAGAACTACCAGTTTTACATTACCTCGGTAGATACGGCGGGCAATGTTAGTCAGCCTTCGGATACGGTTATGGTTCAACCTTGTGAACTGATTACCGACATAGACGGCAATACCTACACCACGGTAAAAATTGGTACCCAAATTTGGGCACAGCAAAATCTGGCGGTTACCCATTACCAGAATGGGGAGGAAATACCCAATGTTACCGTGGATGCTACTTGGGCGGGTTTAACTAATGGAGCCTATTGCTATTATAGTAATGATTTCACTACGTATGCTCCTACCTATGGGGCTTTATACAATTATTATTCGGTAACTGATAGCCGATTCCTTTGCCCGGTTGGTTGGCATGTACCTAATGATACAGAATGGACTATATTATCCAATTACCTAAATGGTATAGACTCTGCTGGTGGAAAAATGAAAGAAGTTGGGGTTATACATTGGGTTGATCCAAATACTGGTGCTTCGAACGAAAGTGGTTTTACTGCACTGCCAGGTGGTTCACGAAACTACTTCGATGGGCATTTCGGCGACCAAGGGACTTTCTGTGCTATATGGTCCTCAACACAATATGATGCATCCAACGCAAGATTCAGGGAAATGAATAACCTTAGTCCTATTCTGTATAGGTATTACAATCATAAAAGTTTTGGAATGTCAGTCCGCTGCATAAAAGATAGAGCTGCAACCAGCTATTGTGTTTCAACCTCCGGCAACAATGCCAATACGGGAACAGCTGCATCGCCCCTTAGAAACATTCAAACGGCATTAAATAATGCAGTAGCCGGTGATACCATTAAGGTTGCCTCAGGCGCGTATAATGAAGTACTCACTACTCAAACGGGTGTTAAATTATTTGGGGGTTATAATGAGACCTTTTCCGAGGTGGAAAGGGATATCTTCAATAACAAAACTATCGTTGAGGGGGTTAGCACCAAAATGCTTACCGATCAATACGCTTCAACCATTGATGGATTTATTTTCCATGGCAACAGCAGTGTAACCGATGAGCAAATTACCCTTAACAATGGATCCATTTTCTCACATAATATTGTTATAGGCTTGTACAACGCATATCCAATAGGAATTAGAGTAAATGGCGGAGCTACTGTAATCAACAACACCCTTTATATTTGCTATTGGGGTATCGATATTCAATCGGGAACAGGAACCCCCAACATTAGGAATAATATTATTGAGAACGGTTCATATGGAATGAACACGTACGCATTCTCGTCCGCGGTTCGCACTTACAATAACGTTCATCCATTGAATCAAGTGTATAGCGGCACCGATCAGAATCCGGGCACTGGTGATATTACCCAGATTCCTAAATTCAGGGATCCTGCAAATAATGATTTCCGGTTACTCGAAAGTTCTCCATGCGTTGATGCCGGCGATCCTGCTGATAATGTATTGGATGAGCCAAGTTACTACAACACCCGAATCGATATGGGAGCTTATGGTGGAACTATCCATTCGCCATACTTACCACCCGTTCCGGATGCACCAACTCTGGCACTTCCGGTCAATGGAGCAACTCACCAACCTCAAACTATTACCCTACAATGGTATTCTTTATCAGAAACTGATATGTACTATCTACAGGTGAGCACCGATCCTATGTTTTTAACAGGTATCATTTATGAAGATGCGTATCTTGCTGACACATTCGTATCAATTTCTAGCCTGAATATAAATACAACTTATTACTGGAGAGTCCTTGGATCAGTTACTCTGGGTGATAGCCCTTATTCGACATCAAATTACTTTACCACAACCACAGGAAATTTGCATGTAACAACATCAGGGAATGATGCCAACGACGGAAGTACATCCTCTCCTCTCAGAAATATCCAGACAGCTCTTAACAGAGCTGTTAGCGGCGATACCATTAAAGTTGCGGCAGGAACATACAGTCAAGTTCTTACAACTGGAGTTAGTGTGCGGCTTTTGGGAGGGTTTAGCGCCTCATTTTTAATGGCTGAGCGGGATTTCTTCAATAACAAAACTATCGTTGAGGGCATCAGTACCAAGCAACTTACCGATCAATACGCCTCAACCATTGATGGATTTATTTTCCATGGAACCAGTAGTGTTACCGACGAACAGGTATCTCTTTACAATGGATCCATTTTCACACACAATATAGTGATAGGCTATTTTAGTGCATACTCAACCGGTATTAAGACGTATGGTGGGTCTTCTGTAATAAATAATTCACTGAATAATTGCTATTATGGTCTCGATATTTGGGATGGCACCGGAACACCTAACATCAGGAACAACATTATTAAAGGGGGTAACTATGGAATGAACACGTACTATTTTACTGCTGCCGTTCGTACCTACAACAATGTATTTGCAAGTATAATGGACTACTCCAGCACCGATCAAAACCCGGGTACTGGCGATATTTCGTTAGAGCCTCTTTTCAGGGATGCTGCCAATTACGATTTCCGGATTCTTGAAAATTCGCCTTCCGTTGATGCAGGCGATCCTAACGATTCACCCGGTGCTGAAACTTACCAAACCTCCCGCATTGATATGGGTGCTTATGGCGGAACAAAACATTCACCCTATTTACCACCTCTACCGGATGCACCAACGCTGGCACTTCCGGCAAACAATGCAACCCATCAACCATTGAGTATCACATTCAAATGGTATTCGCTGCCCGAAGTTAATACGTATCATATTCAGTTGAGTACCGATCCTACATTTGCTACAGCGATGATCCATGAAAACTCAACACTCACCGACACTTTAGTCGATATACCCAATTTAACGAATAACACAACGTATTACTGGAGGGTACGTGCATCGGTCACGATAGGCGATGGGCTGTTCTCCTCATCGTACACATTTACTACAACCCCTGGAGTAATTCATGTGGCAACTACCGGAAACGATGCAAATTCTGGAACCTCCGATTCTCCTTTACGATACATTCAAACCGCACTAAACAAATCCGTTTCCGGCGATACCGTCAAAGTAGCAGCCGGTTCGTACAGTCAGTATCTGAATACCTTAACCAATGTGATATTGCGAGGAGGTTACGACGGAACCTTCACCGAAAACAACCGGAATATTTTTCAAAATAAAACCACCTTAAATGGGGTAAGCACTGTAGTTCTTAATGATACCAAAGGTTCCTCTATTGATGGATTTGTTTTTAATGGGGGAAGCAGTACCAGCGATGCCGTAGTAAAACTTTATAATGGTTCAGTATTGACCCGGAATGTATTTCAGAACTTAACAGCCACAATGGCAAACAATATTGAACTTTATGGAGGGGCAAAGGTAATAAACAATACGGTTTACGGAGGTTCTGTGGCCATCGACATTAACTCAGGGACAGGCACACCGGTTATTAAAAACAATATTTTCTGTAACACTTCTTTTGGCGTTAGCACCAATTCCTACGATGCTTCGGTACGTTCCTACAATTGTGTTTATGGAAATACCTACAGTTATACCGGTTTTGATACAAACCCGGGAAATGGCGATATTTCAGTGAACCCTCTATTTAAAAATGCAACCAATCGTGATTTCCGATTGCTGCCAGGTTCCCCGGCTATTGATGCTGGCGATCCATCGGCGGTTTATAACGATACCGATGGCAGCACCAACGATATGGGGGCTTTTGCTTATGAGCAATTGCCCGATGCCCCAACCAACCTTAAGGCCACAGCTGCCGATAAACAAGTCTCACTGCAATGGAATCAAAATACAGAATCTAACTTTTTGCGCTACCGTATTTATGGGGGAACATCGGCCAATCCCACATCCAAAATGGATTCAACCACAAATGGAGCAACCGACACCTCCAAAACCATCACCGGATTAACCAACGGGGTTACCTACTATTTCCGCATTACAGCCGTTAATAATGTTGGGCTTGAAAGCGATTACAGCAATGAGGTAAGCGTAAGGGTAGTGAATGATCCTTCGCTTTTGGCATATTACCCGTTTAATAATGTAAGCCTGAACGATGAAAGTGGTTATGGAAACCATGCTTCAACGGGCAATTTTATTTCCCATGCCTCCGATCGGTTTGGTATAATAAACAGTGCCTTTGTGTTTAATGGTACCGACGATTATTTATACAATGTTCATAACTATGATTTACTGACGACAGCCACATTCAGCGGTTGGTTTAATCTATATGCGAATGCTGCTGCCTCCGATTGGCATACCTTCTTTTTGGATTATGGGAATACCTCAGGCTACGGAATGATGTACAGTGTTACCAATAAACTAATCCGAATTTACAATCAAGGCGCTATTCGGGATGTTTCCTTTGATTTTCCTTATGATACATGGATGCATGTGGGAGTGACCTTCGATGGCACCAATTTGAGATGTTACATCAATGGCGCCTTAATAGACACTCATTCATATACCGATGAAATTTTAGATCAGGGCAAATTATATATTGGTTGCAATTCCAACGATGGCGTGAATTCAGGGGGATATTTTTGGAATGGTATAATTGACGATATTCGGATATATTCCTGTGCTCTTTCGGAATCCGAAATGCTGGCACAGTATTGTGTTGGAGGATGGCCTGCGCCCAACACACCATCAGGACTTACAACAAAAGCAGGTAACGGTCAGGCTCTGTTGCTTTGGAATCAGAACCAGGAACCCGATTTTTTGAAATACCGCATTTATATGGGCACCGATTCGGTAACCATGATATTAAAGGATTCATCTTCGGTTTCAATAGCCGATACTTCTAAATTGATGCAAGGATTAACCAATAATATTCCTTATTATTTTAGAGTTACGGCAATGGATACAAATCGGTTAGAGAGCGTAAAAAGTTATGCGGTAAAAGTAATACCCAATGAATTTCCGGCTGCCCCTAAAAATCTAACCGCCCAATCGGGCAATGGTCAGGTTACCTTGAAATGGAATCAAAACACGGAACCCGATTTTCTGAAATACCGGATTTACGTGGGTTCCGATTCGGTAACCATGGAATTAAAGGATTCAACCTCAGTTTCATTAGCCGATACCAGCATCGTAATAAGTGGATTAACCAACAACCTCCGTTACTATTTTAGGATTACCTCCATGGATAACCTGCGTTCGGAAAGTGAACCCAGTAATGCCGTGGAAGCTATACCCAATGCAGCACCAGAAGCCCCGGCAAATCTTTTGGCCGTTTCAGGCAACCATCAAATCACGCTAACTTGGAGTCAGAATTCGGAATCTGATTTCTTAAAGTACATGATTTATATGGGTTCCGATTCGGTAACCATGATTTTAAATGATTCAACCTCAGCTTCTAATACCGATGTTACTAAAACAATCACCGGACTAACCAACAATGCGGTTTACTATTTCAGGGTTTCGGCCATTGACACCTTAAATTTAGAAAGTGGCACAAGTAATACCGCTAAAGCGATTCCAAACGCAGCTCCGGCAGCTCCCATAAATCTAACCGCTTCAGTTAGCCTTTGCGGGGTATCCTTAAAATGGCAGCAGAATACTGAATCTGACTTCCTTAAATACCTCATTTATATGGGTACCGAAGCTACCGTTCTTGAATTGATTGATTCTTCGAAAACTTCCATCACTGATACGATGAAAATTGTAACTGGATTAAATAGCAATTCATTATATTACTTTAGGGTTACAGCTATGGATACCCTTCGTTTGGAAAGTGAACCATCGAACACAGTTGAAGGCACTATTTCAAGCTATTTTACCGATATGAATGCCGATGTAACAGGAGTTAAAAATGGGGCCATTGCAGCAGCCGATTACGACAACGATGGCAATATGGATTTTGCAATTACCGGATTCGACGGAACTTCCAGCATCGCAAAAATATATCAAAACAAGGGGGAGATGATTTTTGAACCAACCGCTATTTCGCTACCGGGTATTCAATCCAGTAACGCATCATGGGGCGATTACAACAACGACAGCTATTTAGATATCCTTATAACGGGAAATAATGGAACTTCCGACTTGGCTGCCATTTATAAAAACAATGGGAATAACACGTTTAGCATACAAAACCAGATACTCTTAACTGAAGTATCCGGAGGCTCTACCCAATGGGGGGACTATGATAACGACGGTGATTTGGATATTTTACTTTCGGGATTTATGAGTTCGGGTCAGATTTCAAAAATATATAAAAACAACGGCAATAATACCTTTTCAGAGAAAACCGATTTTGTGTTCGAAGGGATGCATTCTGGTCAGGCAACCTGGATTGACTTTGATAACGACAACGATTTGGATGTGTTCTTGATTGGCCATTATGAATCAGGTTATAAAACCAACTTATACCTAAACGATGGAACTGGTGACTTTACGTTGCATCCAAATTCCAGTATTAATGGAATCGATCCACGTTCGTTAGCTTGGGGCGACTATGACAACGATAATGATTTAGATATTATTCTGGTTGGTACAGATGGGGTAACCAATAAAACAAAAATCTTCAAAAACGAAGGGAACAACCTATTCTCAGAAGCAAGTAATTTGGAATTGCCGTGGGTTGCCGAGGGTTCTGTTCGTTGGCTTGACTTTAATAACGATGGACTTCTAGATATTTTATTCTCGGGATGGGATAGTAACTCCATTATAGCCAAAATTTACAAAAACAATGGCAATTCCACCTTTACCGAACAGTCGGATATTTCATTGGTTGGAGTTCAAAATGGTTCTATGGATGTTGCCGATTTTGATAATGATGGCGATATCGATCTACTGATAACAGGTGAAGATGGGGTCAAACCATTTTCAAAAATATATCGCAACAACAGCACGGTTTTTAATTTTCCACCCAGCACTCCGGCCAATATGACCAATTCCGTTGATTTTGATAAAGCAACTTTAGCATGGAATATAGCCACTGATACTGTTGCAGGTTCTTTATCCTATAATATAAAGGTAGGTTCTACATCCGATGGTTTCGATATAGTGAGTCCGGCTGCGTTGAATACCGGTAAGTTAACCAAACCGGCGTTGGGAAATGCACAACTGGGGACCTCGTTCCTACTGAACAATTTGGAACCGGGAACCTATTATTGGAGTGTGCAAGCCATAGATAATGGATGGCTCGGCAGTGAATGGTCTGCAGAACAGCAGTTTGTTGTAACCAACAGTGCCTTGCAAATTACCGTTACCGATTTTAATAAGGTGGGTATTTCCGATGTAAATTACATTATAAACCCCAACCAAATTTTAACTGGAAAAACCCCAACCTCTGGTATTATTGGCCCATTCCGCTTGCCCCCGGGAACCTATGGAGTTAATCTAAATAAACCCGGCTATTTTAATTTTTCCAAGAACAATTTAAAAATAACCGATAAATTAATTTCCTTATTGGTAGTATTGCCAACACTTGCTGATTATAACGGCGATACTCAAATTGATATCACCGATTTAGATTCGGTGATTATTAATTGGAGAGCTGAAAACCCATTACTTGAAATGGGTCCAGCGATTGGGAATGCTCCCGAATTCACGGTTATACCCGATAACGCCTTCAATTTCGAAGATTTGATGATCTTTGGGATGTTGTGGGATTTTTACAATACCAATAAGTCCGGGAATCCAACTCTTATTGCATCTCATAATGAATCCCTTCAGGATTGGTATATGGAATGCATCCCAACCGTGAATCGAAAAACGAATACAGTTACCCTCAAATATATACTGAAAGGAAATGGTAATTTTTTCAGTAACAAACTAGTGCTTCAATACAACAGTAAATTATTGCGCTTTGTAAAACAGGACGTTTTATTGAATGCTTTGCACCCGGCTATGAGTTTAGTGACCGATTATACCGAACCGGGATTTTTTGAAATCAGCATCGGAATGTTGGATGAACCTATTATTAAGCAAGAAGTTGAACTGGTAAGCGTCACATTTGACCTTATAGGCCAAGATTTTGTAGTACCGGTGGCTAGTTATGAAATACATATCCAAAATGAACCCAACCGGTATGGCATTGCCAAAATGCTGGAAGTATCCGGCGGTATTTCAATATTCCCAAATCCGACAACAACATTCATTACCATTTCGAAACCCTCGGATAATTCGGAAGCTCGGGTTTCCCTCCGTGACTTAACCGGGAAAATTGTTAAAATGGAGCACTTTAACGAGCAACAAACAACCATTGATATTTCCGGATTGCCCCAAGGAATCTTGTTTATAGAAGTAACCTCCGGAAGCAAAACAAAATATTTTAAAATAGTTAAACAGTAAAGTCTAGTTTTTTTGAAATTGATAATACAAAACGAATATGAAAGCCACCTTTTTTTCAGTTCCGTTTCCAAAGATTTTTAAACTGCTTTTTCTTGCACTATTTTTCTCTCAAACCATCCATGGGCAAACCATGGCCGAAATAAAAACAAGTTTTAACTATATGTGGGGTTTTGGAGTGGGCAAAACGCTGTCGGAAGCCGATAAACAGGCATTACGAGATTTGACCAGTCAAATTTGCACTTCCGTTGAAAGCAAGTATGAATATGTTATTTCTGAAAAAGAGGGCAATTTTAAAGAAACCCTCGAAGGGATTATTAAAACCTATTCATCCACTACGTTAGTCAATGCACAACGCTTGGTAAATGAGAGTGATTCGGGAGTTGTGGTGTTTCGCTACATTAAAAAAGATGAAATGGGGGCGATTTTTAAAAAGCGCGAAAACCGATTGAAAGGATATGTGACCAATGCATTGAACGCCGAAAAAGAGGGTAGGATTGGCGATGCCCTCCGTTATTTTTATTGGGCTCAGGTACTGCTTTACAGCCATCCCGATAATCAGGAAATGACTTATTCTTATGATGGTATGTATTATCAGCTTTTTACTTGGTTGCCCGACCGGATAAACCGGATATTCTCAATGCTTATGGTTATGCCAACCAAAATTGAAACCGAAGGTATGCAGCAGGAAGTAGTTTTTGAAATCAAGTACCAGGACAAAAAGGCATATAACATGGATTATTCCTATTGGAACGGCAGTGATTGGTCAACCCTTGTGGGAGCAACTAACGGAGAAGGCATTGTTGAATTGTTTGGAGAGGCTGAAAAATCAATGCAGGAGGTTCGGCTTAAAGTAGAATACGAGTATGTTAATAAAAGCAAATTGGATCCCGAATTGCCCAATGTAATTGAAGTTATCCAGCTTCCTTATTACAAACAGGCCGAGAAAATCATCCGTAAAAACAAAATAAATGATAATCCGGTATCGGCCGAAAAACCAGCAACCAAACAGCCGGGTTCAACCGAACCAAAAAAGAATTTGGCCAATGGAGTACCCGATGCCTGTATTTGTGGCTCTAAGGAAAAAGCGTTAACTACTATGAATTCGCTTTTAACTGCCATTCAGGGGAAAGAAAAAAAATCGCTGGAGTATTTATTTACAAAAGATGGATTTGAAGTTTATCAAAAGCTAATCCGTTATGGTCAAGCTAAATTAATTCCAACCGATCGGGTTTTCGAAGTTTCCTGTATGGGCAAAGATGCCATCATTCGCGATGTTTCTTTTGTATTCAATTTTCCTACTAACAACCGGAAATTTGTGGAGAAACTTTCGTTTGCTTTCGATACGTTGGGGTTAATTAAAAACATCTCTTTTTCGTTGAGCAATTTGTCGCTGGAGGGGATTTTAGCACATTCCAAATGGCCGGAAAACACCAAGTGGCATATTATCGATTTTCTGGAAAATTATCAAACCGCTTATGCCTTGGAACGGCTCGATTACATCGATAAAATATTTTCCGACGATGCCTTGATTATTGTGGGTAAAAAATTGGAGAAGGGAGAACCCATCGATAAAATGTACGCTCTTATGAAAAACGAACAATATCAATACATTAAAGTCAGTAAAAAGGAGTTTCTGGAACGGTTAGGTAATGTTTTCCAAAACAATGAATTTGTAAACATCCAGTTCGAAGAATGTGAAGTACGTAAACGGGATAACAACAGTGAGATTTATGGCATTCAGATAGCTCAAAACTATTTTTCGACCAGTTATGCCGATCAGGGGTATCTGTTTTTAATGGTCGATTTAACCGATACCATTCAACCCAAGATTTATGTCAGGAGCTGGCAGCCGGAGAAAAACCCTGATGGTTCCATTATTGGATTGGGAACATTTTTTAATTAAATTTAGTCGTTTAGCCTTTCAGGCTAAAAGAACATAGCCTGGTGCAACGCACCGGGAATCAAAATTGCAAAAAGAAATCGGTGTAAGTAGGATATTTATAAGCGAGCAAATGGCACATGCGCCGAAACGTAGAAATATTAATTAAGAGATATATTCATAAGAAATATGTTTATACAATTAACTAAAATGTAAATTCATTCCTTTAATTGTGAGAAAATTATTGTCCATCGTGATCTTGCTTTTATTGTGCTTTAGCTACCAAGGTTCTGCCCAAAAACTGATTGTATCTAATTTTGTTGAATTACCAACCGATATATCGGCGTGAATTTGAGGTATTGGATGTAAACGACGATCCCTGTGCCATTGTAAAAATTTATACCGGATTAAAGAGCATTAAAGTTGATGGAAACCAAGGGGTTGAAAGGGTGGAAGAAAAGAATGGAGCTTTTTGGGTTTGGGTTCCTCAAGGTACAAGGCAGTTAAAAATATCGAAAGATGGGTTTGCGCTGCTCCCCTATTATTTCGAAAAGGAATTGGAGAAAAGCTCGGTATATTCTTTTGAATTAGCGACCGATGAGCTCTTTTCAATTATTATTAGCACCGGAAACGAGATAGCAGACGTTAGCATTAATCATAAAAAATATTCATCCAATTCAACCATTTCTGGTCTTCCCGCAGGCGAATACCCCGTTGTTATCAGCAAAATTGGTTTTAAACCGGTAATTGATACGATTACCGTATCGAAAGGGAAACTTTTTTTTGCTTATAACTTAACCCGGGCTACCCAGCATATTTTAAAAATAGAATCGAACCCAACCAATGCCATGCTTACCATTAATGGGCAACCAATTGGTAGGACTGCTTTTACCGGATTTTATTATCCGGGTGAATATCGAATTCAGTTAGCCATGATTGATTATATGCCCATTGATACAATCCTATTATTTGATCCTGAAAAATCTGCGGAATTTAAAATGGAAATGGTAAAAAATGTGGGATGGATAAATTTAACTGTAACACCAGCCAACACCCTGCTTACAATTGATGGAGTTAAAGTTATGCCAGGAATTCATAAACTTAATGCTGGAATGGCTCATCAAATTACCGGAACGGCTCAGTTCTACAAACCCTATATCGAAGCAATTTCAATTGAAAAGAACAGTACCCTGCAAAAGAGCATACTAATGCAACCGCAAGAAGGGGAGCTTTCATTCATTATTGAACCGACAAACATACCAATTCAGGTTTCGAATAATCGCGGTCAATCGGCTAATTGGGTAGGCAATAAGGTGCAAAAATTACCCATAGGCAATTATTTACTCAATTTAAATCAAAAAGGATATTTTAAAATAGATACCTCATTCATCATCCAGGATGAGCAACGAACCAATCTAAATTTAAAACTTACTGAACGTAAATTTAATAGAATTGCCGCAGGAACATTCTCTACCTTGTTTCCTGGTGGCGGGCAGTTTTATACCCAACGAAACAAAGTCGGTTTGGCTTATATGTTTTCTACTTTAGCATTAGCCGGAACTGCCACGTATTTTTATCAAAAAACCGACCAATTAGCTAATGAATACGAAGCAGCAAAAACAATGTATGATAACGAAACATCCATTGATAACATTCCTACCGTCCGTGCACAAATGGTAGATGCCTATACCGAATATGAAGATGCAGCAAAAACAAGAAATATTTTTACAGTTGCGACCGCTGGTGTTTATCTATTGAATATTGTTGATGCCGTTGTTTTTGCAAAATATTATTCCCCTTCGAATCCGAAAAGCAAGCTGAACGTTGGTTTTTTCAGTAACTCTAAATCAAATGGAGTAAATCTGGCTTATACATTTTAATCTTTCCCATTTTCCCACCCTTCCAATCTTCTCATTTTTTCACCTTGTTACCCTGTTACCTTGCTACCTTTCCCACCTTGCTACCCTGCTACCTTGTTACCCTGCAACCTTGCACCTTTTCATTAAAATATTAAACCATTATTGCATCTTTGCATCCATCGAACGGTCGTTAAGGATAGTAGTAAATCCCTGCCATTTCGGCAATTTCACTTTCACTCAAAAAAAAAATACTAAAACAAGGCAATCCTTTGCATAAGTTATTAACACACTTATTTATACTGTTTTACTTCTCTCTACTTCCAGTTATATCGTGGATGTAAACATTTTTCGGAAATAAAAATCAAACAGCAATTACTAAAGGTTTTTACAAATTGTTAAAAACAACGTTTACGACAAAACATGTTTTATTATGCTTTTGGTAAACTATTTGTACTTTTGCGCCCTGAATTGTATTAACCCACAATCAATCTGACAGTTAAAATTTTTGAATGGGATAATACTTAGTATTTACGTTAAAACCATTGAATGAAGAGAAGAATATTTTGGATACGATATATATTAGTCATTGGGCTTATCCTCATAGGTCAAAATTCATGTAGGAGCCGTCAAAATCAAGTCAAGGCAGGCTATGATCTACCGGAAATAATGGCAAAAGGTAAACTGGTTGCCGTTACCGATTACAATTCATCGAGCTATTTTATTTATAAAGGAACCCCCATGGGGTATCAATATGAATTGCTTCATCAATTGGCCAGTCATTTGAATTTGGAATTGGAAATTGTGGTCGAAAATGATTTAAATAGTGCATTTGAGCGTCTTCAGAACAATGAATGTGACATATTGGCAATTAATTTGAATGTTACCAAAGAAAGGCAAAAAGAGATTGCTTTTACAGAACCTATTGGGCAAACCCGTCAAGTATTGATTCAAAGAAAACCAGAAAACTGGCAGGTTATGGCTGATTATACCATTGATAATCTGTTGTTGCGAAATCAGCTTGATTTGGCAGGAAAGACCATTCATGTAATGAAAAACTCGACTTTTCTGCAACGGTTGAGTAACTTATCGGATGAAATTGGTGATACAATAGACATTGTGGAAGACGATGTTTTTGAAGTGGAAAAGCTAATTTCGAAAGTAGCCAAGGGTGAGATTGAATACACTGTTGCCGATGAAAACGTGGCGCTATTGAACCAAACCTATTATCCAAACATTGATATAAAAACAGCCATTTCATTTCCTCAGAATCAGGCTTGGGCTGTAAATAAGAACTCTCCCATACTATTGGATAAAGTAAATAACTGGATTTTGGATATGAAAGATTCCGATTTGCATGCCGTAATTTATAACAAATATTATAAGGATATAAAAGCCCGAAGCCGCACGCTCAGCCCTTACTTGTCGGTAAATGGAGGTAAAATTTCGGAATACGATGCTTATATCCATAAATACAGTGCGCAGATTAGTTGGGACTGGCGTTTACTGGCCTCGGTAATTTATCAGGAATCGAGGTTTAACCCTAAAATGAAATCCTGGGCTGTAGCTTACGGTTTGATGCAACTAATGCCGCAAACGGCTAACCGTTTTGGAGCTTCAGAAGGTTCTTCACCGGAATTGAACATTCGGGCCGGTGTTAAATTCATTGATTGGATTGATAAGCAATTGGTTGACTCCATTCCCGATTCTGAGCAACGGGTTAAGTTTGTTTTGGCGGCGTATAATGTTGGATTAGGACATGTTCAGGATGCGCGCCGATTAGCATTGGCTTACGGAAAAAACCCAAATATTTGGGAAGGCCAGGTGGATACTTTCCTTGTAAATAAATCGGATCCCCACTACTTTAATCATGAGCTGGTAAAATATGGCTTTTGCCGTGGTGAAGATGCGTGTGAATATGTAGATGATATTATGAAACGATATCAGATTTATCAGGCATTGGTTCAATAATTATTTGCCAATTACTATAAACCTTTTGCAATACTTTCAAACTCACTCAGAATCATGGCAGTGGCACCCCAAACTTTATGGTTGGCCAAAAGGTAAAAAGGCACCTCCACTTGTTGCCCGCGCAAGTCCCATAGTTCCTTTTTTTTCAGTTCCGGGTTTAGCAAATCGGTTAGGGGAATACTAAACAATTCATCTACTTCACGGGCATCTAAAACAAACGAAGGTTCCTGGATTGCTAAGGCAACTACCGGAAGCACATGAATATTGGTAACCGCTATGTAAAGCTCGGTTAAATGACCTAATATACGGATATCGGAGCTACAAATGCCAATTTCTTCGCAAGCCTCGCGCACAGCAGTTTGTTCCAGTGTTACATCTATTTCTTCTTGCTTTCCGCCGGGCAGCGCCATTTGGCCGCTGTGCATTCCATCATAAACCGGGCGGCGGATGATGGGAAAATACAATTGGCCCTGTTTTGGGAACAATAACAGCAACACGGCGCTTTTAAGTGGTGGATTTGAATGGTCGGGAACCATTATGCGGCCTTGTGGCATCATTAATTGATGGGCCAATGGAATGGAATGTTCCTTCGGAAACTTCTCCTTCAAAGAGTTTATAAAAGTATCGATATAATAAGTTGATGCCATATTGGTAAAAAAAAACCACATCTGGGGTGGTGTGGATTGGAATACTTAAAATCTGTTTTACTATGAATTAAAAATTTCCTTTAGGCTCTTTTTCTTTATTTTACCTTCCTGCATAAGTTTTACTTCTTTTAAACCGGATTCAATCTCTGAAAGCAATTTGTGCTTTCTTTTTTTAGATTCCGAAATTGACATATTACTTTTCAATTTTATTTTATGGTTTCACAATAATTCATTGCATGATGCTAGTTTTATACTTTCTGAACTGCAAATTTAGTGAAAAATAGAAACTATTGAGACTTAGAAATTAGTTTATTAATTGTTTTAAATGCCACATATTGCCTGTGGCGAGATCGCTTTGCTAATTCACGGAAAAATTCATTCACCCGCCTAACCTCTCCGCTGCGGCGGAAGGACAGCCTCTGTAGTGAGGATTAGAGTCAATTAATAAAACTTTCGTTGCGGTTTAAAAAACATGGCACAAATCCCGACTACAGCGCACAGTGTCCCCTTGAGGGGACTAAAAGGGTGATTTATTCTTAATTGAAGCGAGTTTCTCAACTTCTTGTTCAATAATAACCCATATATAGAATTCGACTCTATTTTGCCGTTATCAAAAAGTAATTCTTTTTACCTTTTTGAATGAGCAGGTATTTGCCGTTAATCAACATTTCGGAGGTAACTTTCAAGTCGGCACTTTCAATTTTATCTTTATTGATGCTGACCCCTCCACCGCTCAATAGCCGGCGCAGTTCCCCTTTCGAAGGGAAAACGGGTGCTAAATCGGTCAGCAGGTCAACAATGGAAACACCGTTTGTCAGATCGCTTTTATTGATGTCGAACGTCGGAACTCCTTCGAAAACCGCTAAAAAAGTCCGCTCGTCAATTTTTGCAAGGGCTTCGCTGGTAGCTTTCCCAAAAAGGATTTCCGAAGCTTCCACAGCAGAATCGTAATCGGCTTGTGAATGAACCATTACGGTTACTTCATGTGCCAGTGTGCGCTGCAATTCACGCAAATGCGGTGCTTCACGGTGTTTGGCAATCATGCTATCAATAGTCGGTTTATCAGAAAGGTGAAAATTTTAATGAATTTTTCAGCGTCTTCGTCGCTGGTGTTGAGCCAAAACTGATAAAAACTGTACGGTGATGTTTTATCGGGGTCGAGCCAAACATTGCCCGATTCGGTTTTTCCGAATTTTCCGCCATCCGATTTGGTAATGAGCGGAATGGTTAAGGCAAACGCCTCACCACCTGTTTTACGGCGGATAAGTTCGGTTCCCGTGGTAATGTTTCCCCATTGGTCGCTGCCGCCCATTTGGAGTTTGCAGCCCATATTCGCGTAAAGCCAGTAAAAATCGTATCCTTGCACCAACTGGTAAGTAAATTCAGTAAACGACATGCCGCTGTTGGAATCGGAACTCAACCGTTTTTTAACCGAATCTTTGGCCATCATATAATTTACGGTAATATGCTTGCCAATATCGCGGATAAACGATAGAAAGGTTTGTTCCTTCATCCAGTCGTAATTATTCACCATCAAGGCTTTATTGGGAGCATCCGATTCAAAATCGATGAACTTACTCAATTGGTTTTTTATACCATCCAGATTTTTTTGCAGCGTTTCTTCATTCAGGAGGTTCCGTTCCTGCGATTTTCCCGATGGGTCGCCAATCATACCGGTAGCTCCGCCCACCAAAGCAATGGGTTTATGGCCAGCTAATTGAAACCTTTTCAATAAAATGATTGGAGCAAGACTTCCAATATGCAACGAATCAGCCGTTGGATCAAATCCTACATAAGCCAATGTCATTTCCTTAGCCAATTGCTCATCGGTTCCGGGCATCACATCGTGCAACATTCCCCGCCATTTCAGTTCTTCTGTAAAAATCATATTGTGAGTATTTTATTCGTTTTCAGGATGGCAAAATTAGCAAAATCCCTTTAAAATAATAGTGGTTTTTCAGCAAGTGATTGTTTGTTGAAATGTTACTTTGGTTAATAGTTAATAAAAATGGCTTTATTGCTATTACAGCCCGTCAATCTTTCGTAATTACGGATCGTATCAAAATTGTCCTTACATTTGATTCAATTAGTTTAGTGCACCACTTTTCTGTTATTAATTTGTGATAGTAAAATGTCCAGTAAATTCATGGTCGAACCTAAAACGAATGACAGCTTCATTCATACTGGTTTTGGATTTATGTTATTGGTGATGTGTTTTTTAGAAGGGAAATAAATCTAACTATAATATTTTAAAAAATACTTTAAAAAAGGCGAATCTCAATCCGGTAGTTTTTTAATAGATGTTAAAAATAGTGAAAAAGACTAATATTAAGATAGAATTCAGTATTGTAATCCAAATATAATACTTAATTTTGTTTACATTTTAATAATTGATGAACCCTCAATAGAGGGATATTGCAAGTAAGGAGTTTGTATTAATTTGGATTTTTAAGGTAATGGGTACTATTGGCTTAGTTTTAACGTGTTTAATTAGCTAAACATTTAGGAGTCATTACGTTCATAAAAAAGGGTATATTGTTTATTCAAAATAGTTTCTAATTTTACACTAGCTTTTTAAACGCTCTCATTAAGGACATAGTAACGTATTTACAAATTTTTATAAAAGGAGAATTTTTATGGAAGATATTGAAATGAAAGCTTTGGGAATGATAGAAACCCGGGGTTTTGTAGCTATGGTTGAAGCTGCCGATGCTATGGTAAAAGCATCTAGAGTTGAACTAATTGGGTATGAAAAGATTGGTGGCGGCTATGTTACAGCCATTGTGCGTGGCGATGTAGCCTCCGTGCGAGCTGCTGTTGATGCTGGTGTTAAGGCGGGTGAAAAAGTGGGTGAAATAGTATCTACTCATGTAATCCCAAGGCCTCATGAAAATGTTGATAGCGCCCTGCCATTAGGTGCGAAAATAACTAAGAAAGGAAAATAGTCATGGTAGATTTAAGAACTTATATTTTTTTAGATTCATTGCAGTTGCAAATGGCCTCCTATTTATCAACGGTTTCCCGTGGATATTTACCTGTTGGGGGTCAAACATGTTGCATTATTGAGATTGCGCCGGGTATTGAAATTAATACATTGACCGATGTGGCCTTAAAAGCTACTAACGTTACTCCTGGAATGCAAATAGTAGAAAGGGCTTATGGAATGCTCGAAGTACATTCAAGCAGCCAAGGCGACACCCGCATGGCCGGAGAAGCTGTGTTAAAAGCAATTGATCAAACGGAGAATCAAAGAATTAAACCCAGGATTTTGACAAGCCAATTAATCAAAAACATTGAGGATCATCATGCTCAATTGATAAACAGGACTCGTCATGGATCGATGCTTTTACGGGGCGACACCTTATTCATTCTTGAAGTGGAGCCTGCTGGATATGCTTATTATGCGGCAAACGAAGCCGAAAAATCGGCGCGCATTAACATTATTGAGGTAATTGGTTTCGGTAAATTTGGCAGGGTTTATATTGGAGGTTCCGAAGCAGAAGTTTTAGAATGTAAAAAGACGGTTGAAAAACGCTTGGCTGAAATTACCGGAAGAGAAGAATATTAAAAGAAATAACTAATTAAAATAGGAGAATCATAGAATGTCAGAAATAAAAACGGATGCTTTAGGAATGATTGAGACAAGAGGTTTTACCGCTTTGGTAGAAGCTTCGGATGCAATGCTTAAAGCCGCAAAAGTAGAATTGGTGGGTTATGAAAAAATTGGCGGTGGTTATGTAACGGCTATTGTTCGGGGTGATGTGGCCTCCGTAAGAGCTGCTGTTGATGCCGGTATTAAAGCCGCTGAAAGAGTGGGCGAAATTGTATCATCGCATGTAATCCCACGTCCGCATAACAATGTGGATAGTGCTTTGCCTTTAGGTAGGAAGTAGAAAAGTGAAATAAGGATAAATTTAAAAATCGATTCTGGTGTTTATTAAAACAGAATTAGTCTTTTCTCCTCTATATCAAACTCAAAAAAGCATTTCCTTATCCAGAATAAAAATTAAATTATGATTTTAGCAAGAGTTGTTGGTACCGTTGTTTCGAGCCAAAAAGCACAAAAAATTGAGGGAATCAAACTCCTTCTGCTAGAGAAAATAGATCCGGTAACCTTACAAGGGAAAAACGATTTTGTTGTTTCTATGGACAGTGTTGGAGCGGGTGTTGGGGAAATTGTGTTTTATGTATCGGGCAGCAGTGCGCGGTTTACCGAAGCAACCGATGGAAAACCTACCGATTCGGCTGTGATTGCAATTGTTGATTTTATTGAAAAAGATGGCAGTTTTACATACCAAAAGAACTAATAGTTGAACATGTATGGTGATAGGTAGAGTTGTTGGAACAGTGGTTAGTAGCTCAAATAGCATAAACATTCAAGGTGCTAGGTATTTGTTGGTGGAAAAGACAAATCAACGTGGCGATAAAAAAGGCGACTATTTAGTAGCTCTCGATATTGTTGGTGCGGGTTACGATGAACTGGTTTTTGTTTCTGAAAGCACTTCGGCCAGAGAAACTCCCGGTACTGTAAATAAGCCAGTTGATGCTTTAATTGTGGGCATTATTGACCTGATAGATGATAATGAGACCATAGTGTACAAGAAATAACCACGACATGGAATTGACCGTTTTAGGTGTATTGGAGTTTAGTAGCATGGCACTGGGGATGAAAGCCCTCGACGAAATGGTAAAATTGGCACCCATTGAAATTATTGAAGCCAAAACTATATGTCCCGGAAAATATCTAATTGTTTTTACTGGTGATGTGGCATCGGTGGAGTATTCATTCCACAAAGGATTTGAAATTGGAAAAGACCGGATTGTTGACTCCTTATTCCTTCCCATGATACATCCTTCTGTAGTTCCAGCCATTGGTAAAATTATTAAAACAGATATTTGGGATTCCATTGGAATAACAGAAACGTTGTCAGTGGTTTCAAGTATTGAGGCGGCCGATAAAGCAGCAAAAAGGGGTGGGGTTACTATTATTGAAATCAGGCTTGCCGTGGGATTTGGTGGAAAATCGTATGTAAAGATGATAGGAAGCCTCGATGCGATTGAAACAGCCATGGAAGCAGGGACTGCTGTAGCCAAAGAAAAAAATTTGTGGTGCATGGATACCATTATTCCACAGCCTCATAAAGAAACAAAACCATTTTTTATGTAATAGGAGGAAAACCCATTGGATAATTTAGAACAAAATATACGCCAGCTAGTTGAAGAGGTCCTCAATGGCATGAATTTAAATCCTGTAAAAGAGACCGGGAGCGGGAGAGCAGGAATATTTTCGAATTTAGATAGTGCGGTTAATGCTTCCGATTTAGCTTATAAGGAGTTTGTTCAGCTAAGCCTTGAAACACGCAAGGAGATTATTGCAAACATGAGAAAAGTTTCATTGACAAACAATGAACTTTTATCAAAAATGGCCAGTGAAGAAACCGGAATGGGGCGTTGGCAAGATAAAATGCTCAAAAATGAATTGGCTATTAATAAAACACCGGGGGCCGAAGATATTGTTCCTGAAGCTTTTTCAGACGACCATGGGTTCACTTTGGTCGAAAATGCACCCTATGGTGTCATTGGTTCCATAACACCCAGCACGAATCCAACAGCTACCATTATTAGCAATTCCATAGGTATGATAGCTGCCGGTAATGCGGTTGTTTTTAATCCGCATCCTTCTGCTAAAAAAGTTTCCTGCTTTTTGGTTAAACTGTTAAATGAAGCAATCATAGAAGTTGGTGGGCCTGAAAACTTATTGACTTGCATTGATGAACCAACCATTGAATCGGCAAAAGAATTGATGGCTCACAAGAAAATTGCTATTCTTGTAGTAACAGGCGGACCGGCGGATGTGAATGTTGCCATGAACAGCGGAAAAAAAGTGATTGCAGCAGGACCGGGGAATCCTCCGGTGGTTGTTGATGAAACAGCGGATATTGCAAAAGCCGGTAAAGACATAGTTGATGGCGCAAGTTTCGATAACAATGTAATTTGCATTTGCGAAAAAGAAGTGTTGGTAGTTGCATCAGTGGCCGATAGATTAAAGGAGGAGATGAAGAAGAACGGAGCCTTTGAACTAAACGGAGATCAAATAAAAAAGATTACGGAACTGATAATTTCAGATGCTGGACGACCTGGACACGAAGGAGCTGCAAACAAAAAATATGTGGGGAAAAATGCTGACTTTATTGCCCAAGAAATTGGAATAACGGTTCCTGCTTCCACACGATTGTTGATTTGCGAAGTGGGAAGAGAACACCCTTTAGTCTGGACTGAGCAGCTCATGCCTGTAATGCCCATTGTCCGCATATCGGATGTGGATGCGGCCATCGATCTTGCGGTAGCTTGTGAACATGGATTCCGGCATACCGCCATTATGCATTCGTTAAATATTGCTAAATTGAGTAAAATGGCCAAAAGGATGAACTGCTCCATTTTTATTAAAAACGGACCCAGCTATGCCGGATTGGGTTTTGGTGGCGCGGGTTTTGCATCTTTTACCATTGCGAGCCCAACAGGCGAAGGAGTTACCCGTGCCCGCACTTTCAGTAGGGAACGGCGTTGTACGTTGGTCGATTATTTCAGAATTATATAATTGCAACCATGAAATTTGGCAAAGTTTTGGGGAGGGTTGTTAGTACCGTAAAAGTGGAATCGTTGGTAGGGGTAAAACTTCTCTTGCTGCAACCGTTGGATGAAAAAATGGCAAATGTGGGCGATCCTATTGTTGTGGCAGATACCATACAATGCGGCATCGGTGAATTTGTATATTATGAAACAAGCCGCGAAGCGAGCCGTGTTATTGAAACTATAATGAACCCCTGCGATACTGCCATAATGGGAATTATTGATGAAATGCTGGTTGAGGAGGGAAAATGATATTAGCGAAAATTATAGGAAATGTAGTTTCCACCATTAAAGCCAAAGGCTATGAATCGAAAAAGATTTTGATAGTACAACCTATCGATACCAATGGGAACCTGATTGGAAAATCTTTGTTGGCGATTGATGCAGTGCAAGCAGGAGTTGGAGATATTGTTTTGGTTTTAGATGAAGGGAACTCAGCCCGCACCATATTAAATGAACCAGACTCATTAACTGTTAAAACCGTGATTGTAGGAATTGTGGATCAGATTGCTGGTTGAAAAATTATAATGTAAATTGAAATAAATGAGCGAAAATGCTAACACGCATGATCAGGTCCGGAGAGTAGCCATTGGCGCTGATCATGGCTCTTACGAGGCAAAAGAAACCATAAAGTCCTATCTTCAGTTGATTGGTTATAAAGTGATTGATGTAGGAACCAATAACAGCACAATAAAGGTTGATTATCCCGATTTTGCATTGGCGGTTGCACGTAAAGTGGTTACCGGCGAGTGTGAGCGTGGGATTATGCTCGATGCTGCCGGAATTGGCTCTTGCATGGTTTGTAATAAAGTAAATGGTATCAGGGCGGCATTATGCTGGAGCCCAAAAACTATTTTGAACAGCCGTGAACATAATTGTGCCAATGTGTTAACTTTGGGGACTGCACAACATACTATGGATGAACTTTGTTCTATGTCGAAATTGTGGCTTAAAACAAGGTTTGAAGGTGGAAGGCATTGGCCAAGGATTAATAAAATGATGTCAATAGAAAAATTGTAACAAAAACATGGATCATAAAGAATTAGTTGACAAAATTACTCAAGAGGTAATGTCCCGGTTGGAAGGGATAAAGAAGGTTCAACAGGAATCGAATTCTCATTCCGGACCGTTTATTTCACAGTCAGAATTGGCAGGGTTCATTGACCACACCTTATTAAAGCCCGATGCTACAAAAGCTCAATTCGACAAACTTTGCGATGAAGCAGTGCAATACAAATTTTATTCGGTTTGTGTAAATTCAAGCTGGGTTCCTTATGTCACAAAAAAACTACGGGGTTCAGGAATAAAAATTTGTGCCGTGATTGGGTTTCCTTTAGGTGCTATGGATAGCCGCAGTAAGGCATTTGAAGCAAGTAATGCCATCGAAGCCGGGGCGAATGAATTGGATATGGTAATTAATGTAGGTTCGCTAAAATCGAAGGATTACAAATTAGTTGAAGAGGATATCAGGGCAATAAAACGGGTTTGTAGGAAAAACACGATTTTAAAGGTGATAATTGAAACGGTACTGTTGACCGATGATGAGAAAGTTATTGCCTGTGAGATTGCAAAAAAAGCAGAAGCCGACTTTGTGAAAACCAGCACAGGATTTAGCGGTGGCGGAGCAACAGTTGCCGATATTATGCTAATGCGGCGTATTGTAGGGCCAAAAATAGGAGTTAAAGCGAGCGGAGGGATTAAAGAATACAATCAAGCAATTGCTTTGATACAAGCTGGTGCCAGCAGAATTGGCTGCGGCTCAAGTGTTGCCGTTATAACAGGAGCAAAGGCTCAAGGAAATTATTAATCAGGAAAAACGGAGTAGGGTTAACTGAATATTTTTCGAAGATAAAAGTAAATGTGGCCTAGCCAATTAAAATGCTAGTATTTCCATAAATCATCATACAAAATCAGCCTATTACCAAAAAACAGGCTGGTTTTTCTTTTTATTGAAGTTTGATATTATTCCGGTGTCTTTCTCCATCGCGGAGGGTTTTCTTCTCTATGTTTTTTAAAAAAGCGTCGGTTAAATTCACCCCGGTTTGATTTGCCAAACATATTAGAACCCATAATACATCAGCCATTTCATCGGCAAGGTTGCCCTTCAAATCCGACTCTTTAAACGATTGGTCGCCATAAGTGCGGGCCATAATACGCGCCAATTCACCCACTTCTTCGGTTAGTATAGTCATATTGGTTAATTCACTAAAATAGCGCACCCCGATGGTTTTTATCCATTCATCCACTTTCTGTTGGGCTGCATGAATACTAAGTGTTTGATTAATCATAAAATAGGTTTTATCATAAGTTTATGATTCAAAAGTACAACTATTCAAATTGTATAAATACTAAATCGAAATTATTAACCTACGTTATCCTATCAGTGAAAAATGGCTTTTCCGAATAATTCCCATGAATTTAAGTTAACGTTTGCATAAGTAATAGATTGGTCTTTTTGTATGCATTTGTTGATTTATTAGATGAAAACAGATTGTATGCTTGTTATAAGAACTCCGTTACAAAAACAATTATTTTTATTGAGGCGAATAATTTAAGAGGAATACACCTAACTTTGCCGGGTTTTATTCTTTAAAAAATGGCGATTCAATCTTCAAATCATTTCAAAAAGTTAAGTGCAGTTGGAGTTATCATTTCGTTAGGGATTATCTATGGAGATATAGGGACATCTCCCTTATATGTGATGAAAGCCATCTTATCTGCAGGGGGTTTGCCCAATCTTGATTTAATTCTGGGGGCAATTTCCTGTATTATATGGACGCTGACCTTACAAACCACGGTAAAGTACGTTTTGATTACCTTAAAAGCCGATAATAGGGGAGAAGGAGGTATTTTTTCGCTTTTTGCCTTGTTACGTCGTAAACGTAAATGGTTGTTCATTTTCGCAATTGTTGGTGGAAGTACTTTATTGGCCGATGGTATAATTACCCCTTCTATTACAGTATTATCAGCAGTGGAAGGATTAAAACTTATTAACCATGGAATACCAGTACTAGCTATTGCAATTTTAATTATAACCGGTCTGTTTTTTATTCAGCAATTTGGAACCTCCTTTATTGGTAAGTCATTTGGCCCTATTATGTTTATTTGGTTCTCTGTTTTAGGAACTCTGGGTTTTATCAACTTATTGGTATTTCCTGAGGTTTTAAAAGCGTTTAATCCTTACTATGCCTACAACTTATTAGCTCATTATCCACAAGGATTTTTATTGTTGGGGGCTGTTTTCCTTTGTACTACAGGGGCAGAAGCATTGTATGCCGATTTGGGTCATTGTGGCATTCACAATATTAGAATAAGTTGGGGATTTGTAAAAACAGCCCTCATTCTTAATTATTTAGGACAGGGTGCATGGGTTATTTCTAATCTAGACAAAATCAACCCATCTATCAATCCTTTTTATGCCATGATGCCCGAATGGTTTTTACCTTTTGGCATTGTATTAGCCACCGTTGCGGCCGTTATTGCCAGTCAGGCCATGATAAGCGGTTCTTATACCCTGATTAGTGAAGCCATTTCGCTCAATTTTTGGCCTAAAATTAGGATTAAATACCCATCGAGTGCAAAAGGGCAAATGTTTATACCAGCCATTAATTGGTTACTTTTTGTTTCATGCATCATAGTTGTACTGTTATTCCAAAGTTCATCGAATATGGAGGCGGCTTATGGCTTATCCATCACCATCACCATGCTCATGACCACTGTTTTGATGATTTATTATCTGATGTTACGGAAAAAATCGTTGTGGTTTGTGGCTTTTTTTGGATTGAGTTATTTTATTATTGAGGGCTCTTTCTTAATCTCCAACATGAATAAGTTTTCGCATGGTGGCTGGTTTACCATTATGGTTGCCTCATTATTATCAATTATTATGTTTGTGCTTTTCAGGGGGCGCCGTATCCGGAACCGGTTTATTACCTTCGATAAAATAGATCATTACTTACCAATTATTAATGATTTAAGTGTCGATAAGTCCATTCCAAAGTTTTCAAGTCATCTGGTGTACACTACTCATGCCGATAACCGCAACGATATTGAAGCCAAAGCCATTCAAAGCATTTTAAACCGTACCCCTAAGCGTGCCGATTGTTATTGGTTTTTGCATGTTGACATTGTGGATAACCCATACACCTTGGAGTATAAGGTTACTCACCTGATTCCAAAAAAGATTATCCGGGTTGATTTTTATATGGGCTTTAAAATGCAACCCCGGATAAACGACTACTTCAAACAGGTGTTAAACCATTTGAATAAAGAAGGGATTGTTGATTTGATAAGTCCGTACCCATCGCTGAGGAAGCATGATATTCAAACGGACTTCCGGATTGTTCAGATTGAGCGCAGGGCATCAAAGCAAATTGATTTACCTTATTTTGATAAAATAATCATCAACTTGTATTATTTCTTTAAACGTTTTGGTATCAGTGATGTCAATTCATGGGGACTCGACTCAAGTATCGTAACCATAGAAAGAATACCACTAACCGTGCCTTGTAAAACGGTGATTCCTGAAATTGTTTCCAGATAAGTAAATGATCCATTTTCCGAAAACAGATGTCCTAAAAAGATGCTTACCAAACATAAGTTCCCACGGCTCCTTTTTCCAAGGAAGTAGTAACCTGCTTTCCATTAAATTTTATGTTGAATGATTGTGCATTGGCACTTTTGTTTAATACAACAAGAATTTTTTGTCCTGTGGGGGATATAAACGCAACATTGCTTAATTTTTCAGGCATATTCGAATTAATTCTGACAGAACCCGGTCGAACAAATTTTGAAGCATGAGCAATGATATAATAGGCCACATTGCGCGATACTCCATCGGAAATAGTTAATGCTCCCAAACAATTAGTACAACCTCCATCGGTATGAGGGTAATAGTTTGTATCGGAAGCCAGTTTCCACTCCAGAACATTACGGCTCCAATTGCCTGGAGCACCTATAATAAGGGTTTCGATATGCCAGCCTAAATCACCCCCAAAATTGCTGGGACCACCAACCCACTGCTCGGTAAAATAGACGTTTTTATCGGGGTGTGTGTTGTGTACCTCCGACAATGCACTTACATTTCCACCATACAAATGAAAGGCTGAACCATCAATGTATTTTTTAGCCTCCGGATCATTTAGAATCGTTAAAGGGTAATCGGGTCGGTCAGCGTTGTGGTCGTAAACAATTATTTTTGTGGAAATTGCAGCCTCCTGAAATATCGGACCCAAATGATTCTTGATGAACAGAGCCTGATCCGTTGCTTCCATATACATACTCGGAACATTCCCCGGATGCAGTGGTTCATTTTGCACCGTGATGGCATCAATGGGAATGCCTTCTTTTCCCATAGCTTGTATATACTTAACAAAATATCGGGCATACGCATTGTAATATTCCAGCTTTAAGCTTCCTCCTTTATAGCTGTTGTTGGTTTTCATCCAAGTTGGCGCAGTCCAGGGGGAACCCAATATTTTTAAATCAGGAGCTATTTCCAGAATTTGCTTTAAAAGTGGAATCAAGTCGGCTTTTTCGCGATGGATTGAAAAATTAGCAAGTTTCTCATCCGTCTGACCAGTGGGCATTTCATCGTAAGTAAATACCGTATCGCTTAAATCGGAGGCGCCAATGCTAATGCGCAGGTAACTAACACCAATGCCATCGCCATGGGTCGAAAAAAGCTCCATTAGCAAATCTTTTTTAGTTTCAGCATCCAAGGAATTGATTAGCAGCGCACTTCCTCCGGTTAAGGTATATCCAAATCCATCCATGGATTGGTAAGTAACTGCCGTATCAACTTCAATGGTTTCCCATTCATTGGTACTATTTTCGAAATTAAGGACTACGGGTTGTTTTTGAAAAAGCACGGACTGGTCGGGTAGAGTGAGCCATAATTGCATACCGGATTTTGGTTCATTAGAAGGATTGCTTGAAATAACGGGTTTTGTTGCACCTGCCGTTAAGCTAAAGAATATAAATCCTAACAAAAGGAACAATTTTGTACATAAAGTAGAAACCAATAGCTGCGTTTTTGTTTTCATAGTTGGTATTGTTTTGGTAAAGAAACGAAAGTAGCAATTATATTTTATGTGATAAATGAATCCTAAAAAAATAAGCTAAATGATAGTTTCAAATATCCGTGCGACCGATTATTCCGAAAAGCCATAACAGAAAATTTGCTTACTTTGGTAATTGTTATAACCTCTCAAAATCAAAAAAGCAATGAACTACACCGAAATTCACGATAAAGTAATCGCATTCCGCGAAGAAAGAAACTGGAAGCAATTCCACCAGATTAAAGATTTGCTATTAGCACTAAACATTGAAGCAGCTGAATTGCAAGAACTTTTTCTTTGGAAGGATAAGGAACAGCAAGAGAAGATAAACCGGGAAGAGATGAAGGATGAATTAGCCGATATTGCTATTTACCTAATATACATTTCAGAACATTTTGGCATAGATTTGCTGGATGCTATTAATAAAAAAGTGGACAAGAATGCGATAAAATACCCGGTGGAAAAAAGCTTTAATTCCAATAAAAAATACAATGAATTGTAATTTTGTAAAATTCGGAAATCTCTAATTGATGCTATTAAGCAATTGATAAAATAATAGCTTTTAAATCAACGATTTGGGTATAAAAACTAAAAAAAATATTACCCCTTTCTAAACTTTACTGTTTTGTCTTCAATCATTCCTTGCAATTGTTTTATCATTGCTCTTTCCTGATTATCGATATGACCATCCTCAGTAACAATATGCATGATGCTATCATATTCCTCATGAGTAATAACACCGTCATCAATCACCTGATCAATTAATTTCCTTAACCTTGCATTACTTTCACTTACTGCCATAATTTAAATATTTTAAAGTTGAATGGTTAACAATTTTTTTGCTAAATAAGTTTAATGATTTGGTTAAAAATAATGTAAAAAAAGGAAAGGTTTTTATATATTTCATGAAAAGAAATTCTCTTTGCCCTCTTTCCTCATAAATTGTGCTGAATATAAACGACTTAGTTTATTTCTTAGATACTATTCAGACTCAAAAGAGAAAAATCATGGGTGCTGCATCTGAAAGACTATATACATAAAAATGTTATCAAGGGCTATCTGGTATTTCCATGTGTTCCTTTTGTATTAATTATTTAAATTTACCTTTATTCTCAATACATTTCAGGTACTTTCCCCCGAAATTACCTACAACAGCTTGTTTGAAACTTTACAAATAATAATAAATACACAAACATACGAGGGCTTTTTCTATTTTCTAATCTCTAACTTCTGTCTTCCCACTCCTGACTTCCGACTTCCTTCTTCTGACTTCTAACTTGAATATGCTACATAAGTTATTTTTAAAAGTTGCTAAAAACAAAAAGGAATGGTAATTTTCTCCCATCGAAAAATCTTAAAATTTAGGCTATGTTTCAAAAAGAAGTATATGTCCGCCGCCGGGCCGACCTAAAAAAACTGGTTACAAAAGGAATAGGATTATTTCTTGGTAATGTTGAATCTCCCATGAATTATACTGATAATACATATCATTTCCGTCAGGACAGTTCTTTTCTTTATTTTTTTGGAATTAATCATCCCGGATTGGCCGCGGTGATTGATTTTGAAACCGGTGAAGAAACCCTTTTTGGCAACGATGTGGAAATAGAGGACATCATCTGGATGGGAGTCCAACCGATGCTCAAAGATAAAGCCACACAAGTGGGTGTTGGAAAATCAGCTGCTTTTAAAATGCTTGCTGAGACTTTAAAAACTGCCGCAGCGAAAGGAAGGTTCATCCATTTTTTACCTCCTTACCGAGCTGAAAACAAGATTTTACTTTTCGATTTATTGGGAATCCATCCCACCCAACTGAATGAAAAACGTTCACTGGAATTGGTAAAAGCAATTATTAAATTACGCTCCATAAAAGATGCCTTTGAAATTGATGAAATTGAAAAGGCCTGTGCCATTGGATATGAAATGCACGTTACTTCGATGAAAATGGCCATAGCCGGTGAAACGGAACAACGGATTGCGGGAATTGTTGAGAGCATCCCTTTTAAACACGGAGCAGGGATTTCTTTTCCAGTTATCCTAACTCAAAACGGACAAACATTGCATAACCATTACCATACGGAGATACTGCAAGCCGGAAGAATAATGATTACCGATGCCGGAGCTGAAACGGACATGGGTTATGCTTCCGATTTTACCCGAACGGTTCCGGTAAACGGAAAATTTACCCAAAAGCAAAAAGAAATTTATCAGATTGTTTTGAATGCTAACAATTACGCAACTACTGCTGCAAAACCAGGAATAACTTACCAATCGGTTCATCTGGAAACAGCCCGGGTAATTGCTCAAGGGTTGAAAGACGCAGGTTTGATGAAAGGCGCTGTGGATGCCGCCGTAAAAGCAGGAGCACACGCTCTCTTTTTCCCACATGGTTTAGGACACATGATGGGACTGGATGTTCACGATATGGAAGACTTAGGCCAGATTTATGTGGGTTACGATGAGGTTACCCGTCCCATTGACCAGTTTGGAACTGCGTACCTGCGTTTGGGACGTAAACTGGAACCAGGATTTGTTATTACCAATGAACCCGGTATCTATTTCATCCCGGCATTGATTGATAAGTGGTATCAGGAAAAAATAAACCACGAATTTATCAACTTTGACAAGGTAAACCAGTACCGCGATTTTGGAGGCATCCGGCTCGAAGACGATTTGCTGATCACCAATACGGGTTGTCGGTTGTTAGGAAAACGAATTCCCATTACGGTAGAGGAAATTGTAGCAACGGTTGGGCGATAGGAAACCCTATTAGTTGTTGATATCAGAGTCCTTTTATTGGTATCAAAAAGGTAGTTGTGTTGATAGGTTTTCATGGGTAAAAGTCCTTCAGTGCCGGTAAAGGAAACCTGTACCCAATATCCCAAAAGTTGGGTTTTATTCAACTGGTAATAATTTATTCTTGCTGAAATAACCCCGAATTGTGTATGTTCCGGATTCTGGATATAGGTTTCTTGAATATGTTTTAGATGAATGATTCGCTGTTCCATCCCATCCAGCATTGGTTTGTAAACTTTCTTCATAGTTGAATTGGCAATGGTATCATACTCCTTACGGGCTGAATTAAGGTTTTTGTTTTGCTCTTGTATTTGCTGGTTTAATTCCGCCTGTTTTTCTTGGTACAATGAATCGTATTCAGCCTGCAACCACTGTAAGCTATCGGTTCCATAGATTGGGTTGAATTCGGAAATAAAAATAAACCGTTTAACCCGACACCCATTTATTTTTATTTCATAATCCTTTATTTCCATACGAATTGACCGGTTGCATGCCAGTAAAGCCAGAAGTATAAAAATTACGGGTAACCTATTTCTAGTAAACCTATCCATATACAAATGTATAATTATCCCTAATATTTCGCACAATTCGAGTACGCCATTCAATAAACTTCCGAAATCCTATCAATAAAAAACGGCAAATAGTTTGAATTTGCTTTATGGTTTTGTAATTTTAAATCGCTACAAAACGAAAAGGGAACCTACTATATTTTTGATAAATACTACCCATTATGATACAAAAAACCGATAATAAAAAGGTAAAAAAGTTATCCTACAAAATTGGTTTAATGATACTTGTGACCCAAGTTATTGCATTTGTGGGTCTTGGGGTTTTTTACATTAACCGGTTCACAAACCAAATAGATGCCGGGTTAAACCAAAAATTTTCGACACCTGGATATCTTATGGCAAAAGGTATGCTCCGGTACCAAACCGTTCAGGACAAAAAAACAATGGAAAGTATGGTTGGTGAAGTAATTGATAACTGCATGATTATTGGTGCCAACGGAAAAGTTTACTATTCCATGGATCAAGAATATCAGGATAAATCAATTGCTGAAATTACATTTTTAAACTCTTTTGAGGCATTAACCAAGGAAACTTTGGAGAACACCTTTATTCAAAAAGAAGAAGACGGAAAAACCTATTTGTATGCCATTGAACCGCTGCGGCTCGAAGATGGAAAATTTTTAGGCCATCTTTTTATCAAGGCACACATGGAACGTATTGTGGATGAGAAACACTCCATTACCTGGATGTTCATTATTGGCTCCATTCTGTGCATAGTTTTAACCTCGGTGGTAATCATTCTCCTATTCAACAGTTGGTTTGCCAATAAAATTGAAGATATCGTAGGCCGCATTACCGCAGTAGCAAAAGGAAAACCGGTGGAAGTGCTCAGCGTTGATGAAAACGATGAAATCGGGGTGATAAAAAAATCCATCAATGAGCTTATCAAAGGAACTGAAGGCCGGGTTATTTTTGCCGATGAAATAGCAAAAGGAAATTTTGATGCCGATTATGAAGCACTTAGCAATGAGGATTTAGTGGGAAAGTCGTTGTTGAATATGCGTGACAATTTAAAACACTCTCAACAACTGGAGATTGCACGACAAAAGGAAATTGATACCCAGAATTGGATTACCAAAGGGTTGGCCAATTTTGCCGATATCCTTCGTCAGGATAACGACAATATTGAAAAGCTATCCTACACATTTATGGCGGAATTGATAAATTATATGGATGCCAATCAAGGGGCACTATTTGTACTGAACGATTCCGACCCGGATGACCTATATTTTGAAGTCTCTGCTGCCATAGCCTACGATAGGAGGAAAACCGTTGATTCCAAGTTCCGGTTTGGTGAAAGCCTAGTGGGCAGGGCAGCTTACGAAAAAGCTACCATTTATATGATTGATGTTCCTCAGAATTATGTAAAAATAACCTCCGGACTGGGCGAAGCAAATCCAAATTGCATACTGTTAGTTCCATTACTTGCCGATACTGAAGTAGTGGGAGTTACTGAGTTGGTATCATTTAATCAATTTGAAACCTATAAAATACAATTTGTTGAGAAATTGGCCGTAAGCTTAGCATCCACTTTAATCAATGTTAAAGTAAACGAACGGACAGGCCGGTTATTGAGCGAATCGCAAAAGCAACGCGAAGAGTTGATGGCTCAAGAAGAGGAAGTGCGACAAAACCTAGAAGAAATGACCGCCATAAAGGAGGAAGCTGCCCGAAAAGAAGAAGAAATGAACAGCTTTTGGAGAGCAGTAAAAGAAGAAAACTGCGTAGTAATTTATGAGCTTCGGGGTAATGTATTGGAAGCTAACAACCAATTTATTGATACGTTTTCCGATAAAATAGGTGATAAATCCAATATGAACATTAAAGACATCTTAAAATCGGGGTTTGCTAATGACGATGCGTATCATGAGTTCTGCCAGAAAGTAGATGCCGGCCAGAATCAGCGTATTAACATCGAATTTATTAAAAATGGGGCCACTTATCGCTTTATTCAATCGCATGTTCCCATGAAAAATAGCATTGGATCTGTTGATAAAGTGATGAGTATAGGAATGGTAGTAAAATAAATCATGAAATTTTCTTCATAATGGATAAATTTGATTATTCAACAAAATGTGTGGAAACAAGTTTTAATTTATTAAAAAGTATCCTCCCCAACCCTCCTTTGGTAAAAGGAGGGAGTAGGGCTGCACTAAATCACAAATATGGCAGCAACGCACAATCAGTGCATTCTCCCTTGCTTGCAGGGGAACTTAGCCGAAGGCGGTCTCACGCCCCCGAGGACTCGGGGGAGTATATGTCGACAATTTGTCCCTCCCGAGTACTCGGGATCGGGAGACAGAGGGGTAAAAGGGATAAAAAAATTCACTTTCCACCAATAATGTCAAATAGCCATAAAATTTCGAATATAGTATTAAAAAGTATTCGGTTTGTTTTACTCACCTATATATGTGTGCTACTTTTTAGCCGTTGTACCAATGAGGCAACAACTAAGACAAACACTGATGATTACAGAAAAATAGAACCTACCTCGCAGGTTAGGTTTATAGGGCAATGGTTAAACGAAGGGAAAAGGGAGAAACTGGTACGCGATTTTGTGCGCAAGTATGAATTCGAAAATCAGGATGTTAACGTATTACTAAAATTTCCGGAAGAGATTTATTTTGATCGGACTGATATTTTTAGCAATCAACGGTTTATATCCAAAATTATGGTTGAACCCAATCCGGAATGGGATATTATTAGAATAAACGACCAGTTTGAAGAGGTGGCCAATTTTAGCAACGACCAGGAATGGGCCAAAAAGTATTTGGTTGATTTTTCAACCATTCCCGAATTCAGAAAAAACACATTACCCCAGCTTTTATCTGAGGAGATAAAAAACAGATGGGGAGGCATCATTCCAGGACCGTTTATTGAAGGACAATATTGGGCTCTTTGGAGCAATTCCGAAGTAGCAAAAAAAGTAGGTATCGATATAAAACAATATGGCATGACAGCCAATGATTTTGTTAGCTATGTAAAAGCAGTAGATGCTTACAATAAAAAAAACCATCGGAACAAATTGTACCCATTCACGATGCCACTGATTGGAGAACCGCTTTTGCTATAGCTTATCAATTGTATGTTTCGGAATTAAAAGATTCGAAGGAGCTTTTAACCGTTGAAATAACTGAAAAAAAGCTCTTGGCATGGCAAAAAACATTGAAAGTATTGGAAGAAATATCAGCCTACAACCCATGCGATCCTAATTTGGAAAACGTAAAGTGGAGCGATTCGAGATTTGATTTACTAAATGAAAAATGTTTGCTCTATAGCAATGGCGCCTGGATGTACAATATTTGGGAAGGAGAAAATCCTCAAAAAACCAAAAATTGCATTCCTAATGAATTCCCCACTTTTAAAAGTGTTGACCTCTATCCGGGAGCTTACCAAATTATGTGGGCTGTATTAAAAAATTCACCGAATAAAGATAAAGCCGTCGATTTTTTATTGGCCATGAATACACCTGACATTGCGGAAATGTGGGTTCAATATACCAAATGCCCAACCGGTATTAAAGGGAAACTTACCGATGTTTCATTTGGATCCGATCAATTCGAAGAATTCTCCTATTACATTCAGAACCATTACGGTAAAAACACCTATCGGTTTACCGAAGTAGTAAGTCAATACATGGTTGGGAATAGCGATAACCTGAGTACCCATTACCGCGATGTACTTTTGGGAAAAATGACTGCCGATGAAGCCATGCGATTGATCCGCCAATCGCTTAAAAGGTTGTAGTTTAACAGTGAAAAAAAATAAAATGAACATCCGACCCACAACGGCGAAGCCCTCACTGCCTGCCCAGCTAATTTGCGGGGAACACCTTTGAAAATGAAATATTTTTGTGAGTAAACCTGTTCTTTGCGGGAAGAGTTGTTTTATTGCCAATGCACATGCCGATAATTATATATTTATGGATTAATAAATAACCTGATTTTTTTAGAAAATGGAAGAAAATATATCCCAATTAATTATATATCAAACCGAAAACGGAGAAACAAAATTAGATGTTCGTTTTCAGGACGAAACAGTTTGGCTAACTCAAAAGTTAATGGCTGAATTGTTTCAAACAACTTCGCAAAATATAACCATTCACCTTAAAAACATATTTGAAGAGGGAGAATTGGAAGAAGAAGCAACTTGTAAGGATTTCTTACAAGTTCAAAAAGAAGGAAACAGGGAAGTTAAACGCAAACAAAAATTCTACAACCTTGATGCCATTATATCAGTTGGTTACCGAATTAAATCCCACGTAGCAACAAAATTCAGGCAATGGGCAACTCTTCACATAAAAGAATATATTATTAAAGGATTTATATTAGATGATGAACGGTTGAAAAATCCGGATTTGCCTTTCGATTATTTCGAAGAACTCGAAAGGCGAATACAAGATATTCGAACATCAGAGAAACGATTTTATCGCAAAATAACCGATATTTATGCAACAAGTGTCGATTATGACCCTACGTTGAATATCAGTATTGATTTTTTCAAAACTGTACAAAATAAATTACACTGGGCAATTACAGGACAAACTGCTGCTGAAATAGTTAACCTGAGAGTAGATAGTTCAAAACATAATATGGGATTAACCTCATGGCGTGGTGATAAAATCAGAAAAACAGATGTTACCATTGCCAAAAATTATTTGAATGAAAACGAGTTAACATCACTGAATAATCTAGTGGAGCAATATTTGATTTTTGCACAAGGACAGGCAATGAGAAGAATCCCAATGTACATGAAAGCTTGGGTTGAAAAATTAAACGGGTTTTTAAGTTTAAACGACAGGGATATTTTAAATAATGCCGGTTCAATATCACACGAATTAGCAAAAGAAAATGCAGAAAGAGAATTTGAAAAGTTTAAAGATTCTCAACAAATAATGATTGCAGAAAGTGACTTTGAAAGAGCAATAAAAAAAATTGAAACTAAAAAGAAGAAATAAAATGCCCAAGCGTTACAGTCACAAACAACTTGTCGCGATTTTTCGGGATTGCGAATCCCCAAAGCTTATCCTGAACTTTAGATTTTCTGAACCCCTTTTGTCTGATGTATTAACAAAAGCAAATGCAGAGTAAATACCTTTTTCCAACATTTAAATCATAATCTCAACCAGGAGTGAAGTGGGTTTTAAACACTGTTGAACGGTATCTCCATAGCAGAAATTTTATTGTAGGAATTGAATAGTAAATGGGGTTTTAAGGAAATATGATCAATTTGAGATATGACAAAAATAGTCCACTTCCATTTGTTTCTACCGGGAATAACTCCGCATTACATGAACCCCACCGCGCAATAATAACGTGGCAATAATTGGAATAAATACCAGATTGAATTCCTGCGGGATTATAAACCATCCCAGCAATACCAATGAATTTAGAATTACAACTATGCGGGAACCCCAAGCATAACAGAATCCCTTTTTTGAAGATATACAAAATGCATAAATCAGGTACAGCGGGTTAGCCCATAAAAGATTCAAGTTTCCGGCTGTGGCATCGTGGTCGGTGGCTACCCATAGTAACAGGATTACCACACCCAAAATTCCGATGGAGGCAAACAAAATACGGTCGGCAATAATCCAGCTTTTATGCTGCAACACAATTGAAAACACCAGAAATGAAATGAACACCAGCCAAAACAGCAATCCGGGACGAACATACCAAGCTGTTTCTGGTAAGGGAGCCGATTCGCTGACCAACTCTTGGGAATGGGTGAAAAATGGAAGATCATTTATGGTGCAACGGCTCAAATAATCGCGCAAATAATCGGGTAAAAAGGCCTGTTGCCGTGGGTTTGCCGGTTTATCGATTACTGAGCCCAACGCCAAGTCAATCCCAAAATCGCTCCAATGGCTTTTGGGCAAGTAAATATCAATCAAATTACGATAGGTAATCTCCTTACGGGAACTGTCGGCATGGTAAACCAAACTATCGCCCAGTGCCTCGTAAACCAAATCAACAATACGGGTGGCGCAATTATCGAAAAAGAAATCGTATTGATATTCGCGGTTTTCAGGCAGATAATTGTTTTTCAGGTGATCAAATAGTTTCTGCTTTTGAGATTCGGTTAAATTGAGTACATCTTCGGTAACTCTGCGCTGCGAGCGTTTGTATTCGTATAAAAAGCGTTCCTTAGAACCGTAACTCAATTGATAAAGCAATTTTCCGGATACAAATTTGGAATAGAAATGTGGAACCTCGAAATTAAAAGTGCCATAATTGAATACCCAGTTAATGCCCTGTTCGGGGTCAATCACCCCAATGGCACTGTGTCCAAAGGTTGAATACAACTGGTCGCCCGGATCGCAAGTTATTAAGGTTATGTAAGCCGAACTGCTTAACGGTTGGGTGGGCGGCATTTGCCGTTGAGCAAACAGAGGCATCGCAACTAAAGCGGTAAATACCCAAATCGGTAGTACTCGAAAAAAGTGTGTCATAAATCCTGCAAATAACGTTTTGTAAAATACTTAACTGGATACCACGAAGCCACCAAACCAATCACCACTACGGTTACAAAAACCAAGACAAAGTCGATCCAAAGCAATTTCACCGGAAAGGAATCAACTAAAAAGGTTCCCAAATCCCCAATTCGTATCAATCCGAATTTTAATTGCAGCCAACAAAATAAAGCTCCAAATATCAATCCCAACAAGGCACCGATTATACTAATCATCCATCCTTCGAAAAGGAATATTTTCTGAAGCCGATCTTTATCAAGTCCCATACTCCGAAAGGTGGCAATGTCGTTCTTTTTATCGATGATAAGCATGGACAAGGAACCGATGATATTAAAACTAGCGACAATAAGTATAAAAGTAAGAATGAGGTAAATGGCAAATTTTTCCGATTTCATAACCCGGAAAAGTACTTCGTGCTGCTGATACCTGTTTTTAATAGTAAAACGGATTCCAGCCAATTCCGCAATGGTTTTTTGCGCCAGTTCATTATCGGTTCCCGGTTTAAGCTTGATTTCCATAGCAGAAACCTCGGTATCGTAGCCCAGTAACCTTCGGGCAAAACTCATGGGCACTAAAATGTATTTACTGTCTATTTCTTGTTGAATGGAAAATATCCCGGAAGGAAAAATGTATTCTTTATTGAATGCCGTGGCCGGATTCATGGTAACGCTGCCCGTTCGTTTGGGGACATACACTACAATGGGGCTTAAAAAATTTAATCCCACCGATAAAAAGTAGGATATACCGGCGCCAATTACCGCAAAGTCACGATCGCCCTGTGTTAAAATAAAAGAACCTTCGCGAACCATGGTATCAACCCCGCTGAGGGTCTTGAATTCAGGCGGAACCCCTTTTACAATGGCCGGGGTCATGCGCTTTTCGTATTCAAGCAACACGTTCTCTTCCAACGTAAAGCAGGCCATATCAACATAAGGCAGTGCTTTTATTGAATCGAAAGCAGCAGTATTGGGGTCAAACACTTTTCCTTCGGTAACGGTAATCCGCAAATCGGGATCAAAGGTGCTGAATACCGATTTTATAAGACTATCGAACCCATTAAATACCGACAGCACAATAATTAAAGCCATGGTACCGGTTGCCACCCCCAGAACCGAAATCATGGAAATAAAGGTAATTACCTGATGCGACTTTTTCGAAAAAAGGTATCGTCGGGCTATGAAGGAGGAGAAATTCATTGATTGCTGGTTACTGGTTACTAGTCGTTGTTACTGGTTACTGGTTGTTGGTTACTGGTCGCTGGTTACTAAATTGTCCTTTCATAAATAAGGTTGACAGATTTTACTAAACTTTAAGTTTGGTTGTTAATAATTATCATAAAAAGTTTTATTAGAAAATTGTAATTTTGAGTTATCAGGCAAAGCGGAGAAAAGCTCTGCTGGGGAGCAACTTTTCAAGGAATAGCCTGATCCATGAGAATGATAGACCGTAGCTTTTTCAAAACAAGCTGCGGTTTTTTTATTGATTTTAAAATAAGTTTGGTGTACTAAACTTTCTTTATGAGGTTCAACAACAAAATGCAAACTATAATCATAATATTTCATATTTCCAAATTTATTTTTATATCTCATCCTTTTTTCTATTATTCTTATGGGGGCATGCCTTTCAAAACCCAGCGTAGGAAAGGCTTATTTCAAATCCTTCCTAAAATCATATAATTCCATTTTATACCTTTGCCCTATTGCCATATTTGCAATTTTGCCTTCATATTTGGCTGGCGATAAGTAGCCAAGTTCTGAATGTGGCCTTTCGTTATTGTATAGCCAAACCACCCTATCCAATGACTTTTTTAATTTGCTCAAAGTACTGTTATCATATGCCAAAAGATAGTCGTTTTTTACTGTCCCATTTAGCCTTTCTGCATAAGGGTTTTCGAGACTATTGGATGCCATACTTATGTTCATGCCCGAACTTTTCATCAATTTTATGTACTCATTGGAACAATATTGACTGCCTTTATCCGAATGGTGGATTAACCCCGGTATAGCCTTTGTACCCCTGCTTTTTAATGCCATCTTCAATGTCCATATATTGTTGATTGTGTACATATTATCACTTGCCGAATATCCCAAAATTGCCCTGCTGTATACATCCTGGATGAAAATGATGTAGTATACCTTTTCTTGCATTATGAGGTATGTTATATCGCTCACCCATAATTGGTTTATTCCGTCCAACACTATCCCATTTACCAGGTTGCCATAGGTACGGTAATTGTGGTTGCTGTTTGTCGTTTTTATCCATAGCTTTTTGCGTTTTATCCCCAGGCCTAAACTTGAGATTAACTCCTCAAACTTATTAATCCCCATCATATCAATATTAAGCATATAGTGCATTGGCCTGGCCGCTATTTTGGGGTGATCTGCCCGCACTTGTAGAACCATTTCTTGTGTCCGTTCCAGAATGGATTCTTTTTGCATGCCCCGCTTTTTTTCCTGAAAATAGCCTTGTCTGCTTACACCTGATATTTCATATACTGATTCCATACTATACCCAAATTCTTTATGATGGATGCTAAACCAATTCAGGACTGGGATTCGTACTTTTTTTTGATATCAGCCCCGGCATATTCTGAACCAAATTCTATCACTTTTTTAAGGTACTCCAACTCTATTTCTTTTCGGCCAAGGAGCCTTTCCGTTTCAGCCAACTTTTTCAACAGTTCTATGTTCTTCTGGCCTTCAGATTCTTTTTCAACCACAATCCTTTCATGTTTGCCTGCAAATTTTGAATACTTTCTTACCCATTTATAGATGGCGGTTTCAGATACTTCATATATCCTTGATAATTGCAAAACGGTAATTTTCCGTTCGTCTAATTGGGAAACTTTTTCTTTTTTGAATGCTTCCGTAAATTGTCTTCTCATTTTTTCTGTTGTTGTCATAATTGGTCAAATTTAAAAGTTATTAACCAAACTTTTTGTCAACCTATTTCATGTGAGGACAAATTCCAACTTCTGACTTCAATCTTCGGTCTTCTAACTTCTATACTCTAATTTCTAATTTCCAGTTTTTTCCGGCAAATATAAAGTATCTCGCCCAGCGGTAATGCATATCGTTTGGAAAGCTCCAGGCCTACTTCTTTGATAAAGTCATTTTCGGTAACTGTAAAACCGGCTTGAGACAGTCGTTTGCCATAGTCGCGCCCGTAAAGCCTTACGTGGTCGTGCTGCCAGAAATGCTTTTCCCTATCCTGTGGGCTGGTAATGCTCGCATCTTCAAAAGTGGTTTCGCGGGTGGTATCTAATGGCACTTGAAAAATGGCCCATCCTCCGGGTTTCAGCACCCGGTAAAATTCGCTCATGGCCTGACGGTCTTCCACCACATGTTCAAAAACGTGGTTACACATAGCCACATCGAATTCATTATCCGGAAAAGGAATGTTGCGTACATCCATTTTAACATCGGCCCAAGGCGAAATCAAGTCTCCGGTAATGTAAGTCAGGTTTTTTTGCTTCTTGAATTTCCTTAAAAAACAATATTCGGGAGCCACATGTAAAAATCTTTGCGGAGCACTGAAAAAATCGGTTTTTTCTTTCAAATACAACCAAATCAAACGGTGCCGCTCCAACGACATACTCAGCGGGGCTAACGCATTTTCGCGTTTGTTCACCTGACCATAAGGCAACAGTTTCCGGTAGGTTTTACCGTCGATGGGATCCTGATAGCGATTGCCCCGATAGAAAACCGACAGAATGATAAGCAAGCGGTGAGCAATAACTTGTTGTATATGGCGGGGTATATACCTGCTCAATAAACCAATAATCCATTTCATGCTGTTATTCTTTCAACAGTTTATCAATGTTATCGATATAATCGAGCGAATCGTCCACAAAAATTGCTATTTCAGGTACTATCCGTAATTGATTTTTTACCCGTTGTCCCAATTGATACCGAATTTCTTTATTGTTGTGGTTCAACGTTTCCAGTACTTTTTCTGTCTTATCGGTAGGGAAAATGCTAATGTAAACCTTGGCCAAGGCAAAATCGGGGCTAACCCTTACCGATGAAACACTTACCAACACACCGGGCATCCAGTCTTTAGCAAATTTCAGGAACATTTCTGCCAATTCTTTTTGTACCAACCGAGCTACCTTATTTTGGCGGGGTTTTGGTGTATCCATTGAGTGTGCCATTTTCTTATTGTCTTTAATTCGGCGGTAAAGATAACTAATCGCAAGCAATTAACCTTTCCATAAAGAAGTTGATTTTTGAATGACCGGAGAGTTGCTCTATTATTGCTCAAAATAATTACTTTTGTGCCCTAAATAAAGAACTGGTATTTTGCATGGCTGCCATGTAAATATAAGATTATCAAATGATGCGTAACTTTTTGATTGGTGGAATATTCCTTTTATCGGTGTCCAATTCCATTGGACAAAACGTCAGGTATTTTAGCATTGAAACCAAATTAATGAAGTTGGGCGAATTAAAAGTTACCCAAAACATTGATGCCAAATCGCACAATGAAAGCTACAAACTGGAAACCCACTTTGGTTTATGGTCGCTTTATGAAATTGAATACCTTATGGAATCCGATTTTAAAGACAAAGAGCTTACTAATTCCTTGGCATGGATAAAAGTAAACGGAAAACCACAACATTACGCCAAAGTAACCCGTAAAAAGGGAGTAACCCGAATTGAGCGGTTGAATGCCAAAGATACCAGCACCACACAAATAGTGTATTCCGCTATTACTCAACTGTATTTTAATGAGTTTGTTGGCAAGGATTCCGTGTTTTCAGAATATTCGGGTTTCAATAAATCCTTTATAAAAAAGAACGATTCTACTTATATATTAAACGATGAGTCGCACATGGAATTTATTTTTTCGGAAGGTAAAATCTCAAAAGTAATAATACCAAACTCCATTTTGGATTTTTATATTGTCGAAAAAAATCCGGTTCAGCAATAATCCGAAAGGATTTCCCAATGAAGATAATCAGTGTTAGTAGAAAACTCCATAAATCATCCCGATAGCTATCGGGACAAAAATCAAAAAAAACCAAAACTCAAAATTAGTACAATGATAAAATGATAATTATATAAAGATATTCCCATTTCCTGACCTTCCCATCTTCCCATTTTCCATCTTCCCAGTTTTGGACCATTCTACTCTTCTATTTTTCTATCTTTTAAAATCTCGCAGCGGGCGCTGCAAGTTCCTTCTTTCCACCTTCCCATTTTCTCATCTTTCCAGTTTTCCATCTTTCTATTTCCCCATCTTCCCAATGGTGAAAATTTCATTGCCAGCTAAGTTACATTCAACGAGCCGACATTAATTAAAAACTTGCATTTAAAGCATTCAAGATGCTTAAAGACATTCCGCAATAATTAAAGGTATCGTTAGGTTAGAAGTGCATATAAATTACTATTTTTAGCCAAAATTATTTTGAATGTCAGCCATTGATTCTATAAAAGCTCCCATTGAGCAGGAAATGAAGAATTTCCAAACTTATTTTAACTCCTACCTTAAAAGTAAATCAACGCTATTAAATATCATTATCAATTATCTGGTTAAGCAAAAAGGAAAACAAATGCGTCCCATGCTGGTTTTTCTTTCGGCCCGGTTGAATGGCGAAGTTAATGAATCAACCTATCATGCAGCTTCCATGATTGAAATGATGCATACGGCTTCTTTAGTACATGATGATGTGGTGGACGATTCGAACATGAGGCGCGGTTTTTTCTCAATCAATGCCCTGTGGAAAAACAAAATTGCCGTACTATTTGGCGACTACTTGTTGGCAAAAGGATTGTTGCTGGCAGTACATAAAGAAGAATTCGAATTGCTGAAAATAGTTTCGCATGCGGTAGAAAACATGAGCGAAGGGGAGCTGATACAAATTGAAAAATCACGCAAACTGGATATTGACGAAGCCACTTATTTTGAAATTATCCGAAAAAAAACCGCCTCGTTAATGGTTGCCTGTACAGCAGCCGGAACCCATTCGGTGAGAACTAATGCTGAGAACCAGAAGCAGATGGAATTATTTGGCGAATACCTTGGTATGGCCTTCCAAATTCGCGACGACCTGTTCGATTACGACCGTAATGGCATTTTTGGTAAACCATCGGGCAACGACATAAAAGAACGAAAGATGACTCTGCCTTTCATTCACGCCCTTACCAAATGCAGTTCATCGGAAAAAAGCCGGATTATAAAACTGATGCGCAAAAAAAATAAAAGCACCCAAATGGTGGACGAAATCATGGATTTTGTAAAAAATAATGGCGGCATGGAGTATGCTCATACTATTATGCTCGACTATAAAAACAAAGCCCTGACTATCTTGGGTCAATTCCCTCAAAACGAGGCTAACGCTGCCTTAGTTCAGTTGGTTGTTTATACTACAGAACGGAAAAAGTAACTAATACCTAAGTTGAGCGATTTGACCCCGAGTCCTCGGGGGAAAAAGCGCTTTACTTAGGTATAACCCCGACCTAGAAATTGTTGCAATTCAAAATACAGGTGAATAGTATAAAAGTGAATTGCTTACAATTTCTTAGTCGATTGAGCAGATTTGCGATAGCAAATCGCTCAATTTGGGTATTAGGAATTGAAAATTGCAGACGGTATATTGAGAGTTTGTTACAATCAAAAACAGCATCTTTTATACTTTGAATAGCCTTTTGTGAAGTGGTTTGTTTTCGTTTCAATAGCCAATTATGGTAGCAACTAACATCAAGGATGATAACACGAAAAAAAAGAACTGCCTTTTTTAAAATCTTCCTACTTTTCTATTCAATAATTTCTTATTTTTGATAAATAAAATCCTTTGATTAACATACATGTTTAATCGTTTCATTATGAAAACAATATACTTCGGCTTTACGAGTTTGTGGCTCCTAATCACAGCAATTATTTTTTCACAGAATTTATCCGCGCAAGTCAGGCAAAATATTTCGAATAATGCGGTTGTTTCATCAACAACAAAAAGTTCGATGGCAGCAAATGATAAAAAAATTATCCCCATTCCAAATCAAATTAATACAAAAGGGGATAATTTTCACGAAAAGCTGCCGGTTAATGGAATCAAAGCTGTAGACCACTCAAAAGGTGCTTTTAGTTCATGGCAATACTACAACGCCATAAACATTGATAATACCGGTAATCCAAATACCCTTACCGATTATTCAGTATTGGTAATTGTGAATACTTATGACCTTATTGCAGCAGGAAAAATGAATATTGATGGTTCGGATATCCGGTTCACCACTGATTTTTCCGATAACCTTTCCTATTGGGTCGATCCGGGAATCCAAAACGAATTTGCCGCAAATACAGCTACTACACACGTTTGGGTAAAGATTCCAGTTATTAATGCATCATCCAGCACCACTGTCCATTTAGTATATGGAAACCAATCTGCCGGTTCCGAAAGCAACATTGCCACCACCTTTTTAATGGGCGATGATTTTGATGATAATTCCTTAGATGCAGCAAAATGGAATGTTATTTACTCCAATTCGGGGCAAGTTATCGAACAAAACCAAAGGTTAGAACACCATTCGCCCGCTACCAACCCAGAATCTGAGGCTTACGTGCAATCTATCCAAAGTTTTACTGAACCCGTTGTACTCGAGATGAATTTTATGAAAGGTGGATATGTTTACCGTACGGTAGGTTTAAGCATGGAATCATCTTCGTGGACAAACTCATCGGTAATTGATTTTCAGGACTATGGTTTGATTTCAGTAAATACAAATGTTGATAGTGTTACAACCGGAAACTCATACAGCGACCAGTATTGGAGCACCACCTACGACCCGGAATACTATCTTAGTATTACCAGGAAACCTGATGGTATGTTTCACTATTCGGTGAATGTTCCTGCAACACAACCCGGTGGACCATTATTATGGGAAAACGATATTGTGGCAACCATGCCCCTTACTACCCCGTTGAACGTTTTTACCCGGGATCATGTTTGGTATGCATCTGCTAATCTTCAATTGCGATACGAAGACAACATCAGGGTGCGCAAATATACCAGCCATGAACCGGCAGCAACCCTTTCTATGGAGCAAATGATGGTATCCTATTGTACTCTCGTGGATTCTTATTATGGTGCGTGCAGTAATAATTTTTGGATTACCGATGTAACAACCAGTGGCGGGGTTTCCGATTTTAGTAACCCTACCGACTGTTCTGTATCTTCGTATTCAGATTATAGCAGTTCAAAAATTGCATCCAATTATCAAGGTGCTACAACAACCCTTTCATTTACATCCCCTTCAACATATCCTTATTATTTAGCATATTCCGTTTGGATCGACTTTAACGATGACCTTTATTTTGATGTAACAGAACAGGTAATTGCAGATGCCAATTCAAGCAATTTATACACCTTAACCAGCAGTTTTGTGGTACCTGTTTCTGCCAATCCTGGCACCTACAGAATGCGGGTAAGAGCAGATTATAATTATTATGGTGCACCAACTGACCCTTGCGCTCAGTTATGGTACGGCGAATCTGAAGATTATGGTTTTACGGTACTTCCAGCAGCTGCCCCTTCCACCATTAACCTTACCTTCAACGTTGATATGACCCAACCCATAAATGTGGGCGATTTTATAGTTGGAACCGATACCCTTTATGTTACCGGAACCTTTGCCAATGCAATAGACCCAGTTATAGGCTGGGATATGCCTGGAACTGGTGAATCATTTGTATTGACGGATGACAACAACGATAAGATATTCACCGGAACAGTGGCTATTGACACCAACTATGGCGAATTAAAATATAAATATTTTAAAAACGCCACTTGGAATTTTGGAGATAATGTTACCGGCGACCGAATAATTACTATTGATGCCGCTGATTTTACAACCAATGATGTATGGATATATCCAGCAGTAAAACCCACTGCTTTATTTAAAAAGGCTTCAACGGCTCCTATCGTTGATGGTAGTATGGATGCAGTATGGGCAGAAGCATTAACTTATACTATTGATAAACCGTTTCAAACAAATACCCCAACTCTGGGTGTATCAGGCTCTACAACTTGGAAAGCCTTATGGACTAATGATGGCATTTATATTTTACTCACGGTAACCGATGATGTTTTTTTCCCAGCTTATATGGGAGCAACTCCTTTAAATAATTGGGAATACGACAAACCTGAAATCTATTTTGATGTAAATCCAATTTTGGCCGATGGTATTGGTGCTATCGATGGTCAAGGTCATTATCAGGTTTCTCCACCTTTTGTTGAAACCGAGATTGATGGTACCCCTGTAACGGCTGCAGATGGAGTTATAAATGCTTTCTTGGTTTCAGCCCCAAATTATGTGGCTGAATACTTTGTCCCTTTTTCAAAACTATTCGACAACACAGGTTTTCAATTGCAAACAACGGATACCATTGGGTTCGATGTTACCATAATTGACAGGGATAATGAAGAAATTCCACGTCAACGGGCCGTTTGGGCAAATGTGGGTGCAATAGACGAATCGTATTTTAATATGGACGGTTGCGGTACAGCAACTTTCGATACTTCCGATGCGGTGGTATTGGTTACCAGTATTACAGTTTCTTCCGTAGGAAATGCAACAACCATTTCTGCCGATGGTGGAACGTTACAAATGAGTGCATTGGTGTTGCCTGAAAATACAACCTACCCCATCCCTTCGTGGAGCGTAATAAACGAAACAGGTAAAGCCTCAATTGATGCCAATGGCTTGCTTACCGCCAAAGTTGATGGTACTGTTACAGTGGTTGCTACTGCAAAAGATGGCACCGGTATAACAGGTTCTATGCAAATTACCCTCAGCAATCAGGTGGTTACGCTCAGCGATGTGAATATCATAAAAAACGGTCGCTTTGCCACTGATGGCCCCATTGAATACCCTTGGGCTACCTGGTCGGGTAATGGGGGCACAGCAAGTGTTGTGAATGGTGTTTGCACCATGGTTCCCGTTGCAGCAGCAGAGGTTTGGCAACTGCATGTAAATCAATCGAATTGGGTAGTTTATAAAGATACATCGTATATGTTAACTTTTACGGCTTGGTCCGATGCGTATAGAGAAATAAATATTGACTTTGAAGATGAGGTTACTTACAATCGTTTTGGGGCTTCAACCGATGCCGATGCTATTGGAGGCCGGTCGGAATGGATTATAGCTTTAACTACTACTCCTACCGTTTATAAGCGATATGTAACATTCGACCAATTGGAATCTAACACTTCCACAAAGTTTAATATCATGCCATCGGCTACCTCTGAAATTGTTTATATTGATGACATTTCCTTAGTAAGCTTGGGAGATATGAATTTGGTAAATATTGCAAACCTATTTGCCGGAGGTAGTGGCTCACAAGCCGATCCATACCTAATATCAACACCGGAACACTTAAACAACGTCCGCTTTTTATTAGGAATTGAAAATGCGGGTACATACTTCAGCCAGATAGCAAATATTGACCTTGGGGTTTACCCTTGGAATAATGGGGAAGGTTGGGAACCTATTGGGAATAAATTATCAAAGTTTTATGGTAATTATAACGGTAATAATAATTTCATTAACGGCCTAACCATTAACCGTCCTGACTCAAATTATGTAGCACTCTTTGGTTGGGCAATTGGTGCAACCCTTACTAACATCCGATTGGAAAATGCTAACATTGCCGGAAATCAAAGGGTAGCTCCTTTAGTTGCCCGACTGCAAGATAATGGACACATTTCAAATTGTTATGCTTCCGGAAATTCTCAAGGCCAAATGTTTTCCGCTGGTTTGGTGGCAAACCTTTATTTTGGTAGTACCATTGATAATAGTTCCTCTTCAGTTAACGTTCAAATGATAGGTGGAGCAAGTTCACACCAGCAAGCAGGAGGACTAATCTCCCGGCTTATTAATAGTTCAGTAGATAGATGTTTTTCTACAGGAAAAGTGGAAGGTGTTGGTTCATGGTTTGGTGGTTTAGTTGGCCTTGTAACTGAATCGAGTACAATTTCAAATAGCTATGCTACTGGTGATGTTATAGGCAATTCCAATATTGGAGGACTAATTGGCGAATTCGATAATAGTAGCTTAGCCAATTGCTATTCTGTTGGTAGGGTTACCGGTGATGGTGCCGGAGGTTTAGTTGGTTTACAATATGAATCAACGGCAACCAATTGTTACTGGAACATTGAGACCAGTGCACAGATAACTTCAGCACTTGGTGAACCTAAAAATACATTGCAAATGATTACATCCACTACATTTATTGAGTGGCCATTTAGCTCAATTTGGACTATATATGAAGGTTCAACCTATCCTTTCTTGCAATGGCAAGGTTCACCGGGTTCGTTTAATTATCCTCCAACGTACATTCCTCCTTCAAAGCTTACAGCTACCCCGCACAATGGTTATATTTCCTTGACATGGCAAGCGCCATCGTTTGAAGGTGTTACGGGGTATTATATTTATCGCGATGGCTCCTATTTGAATCAAACATCAACTCTAAGCTATGATGACGGTGGTTTAACAAATTACATTACTTACAATTACCAGATAACCGCAATTTACAGCGGTTCCGAATCAAGCCCATCGAACAATGCATCAACCTTTGCACATTCCGGGTTTAGCGGCGGCGATGGATCCGAAGGGAATCCTTACCTAATATCCAATGCCGGAGAGCTTTTCACGGTTAGGCTATATCTGGATGCTAACTTTAAGCAAATTGCCAATATCGACTTAGGTGTCTATCCATGGAATTACAATGAAGGTTGGCAGCCTATCGGTAAAATAGGTCTTCCTTTTACAGGAGCCTATAATGGAGATGGAAATACTATTTATTACCTAACTATCAATCGTCCTTATGAACAAGCGGTTGGACTATTCGGTTCAATAAATAACGGAGCTGTACTTGAAAATGTTATTTTGGAAAGTTCAACCATTGCAGGTGAGTTTTACGTAGGAACTATTGCAGGCGATGTGAATAATTCCAGTACAATACGGAATGTTGTTAGCAATAATAGCTCTATATCAGGAAATAGTCATGTTGGAGGTATCACCGGTGGTAATTTCTACAATGTTACCATTACTAAGAGCCATTCAACAGGAAGCATTTCGGCAATTACTGATTTGATTGGAGGGATTTCTGGTTTAAATTATGATAATTCCAATATAAACACCTGTTACTCCAGCATGAGTATTACCTCTGCACGGAATTTTGTTGGAGGTATTTCAGGAAGTAATGAAATACTAAGTTCAATCAGCAACTCTTATTTTATAGGAAATATTTCGGGAAATGAGTATGTGGGCGGAATTGTGGGAATAAATGATTCCAGTACTGTAAAAACCTCTTATTCCATGGGATACATAGCAGGTAGTAGCTATACCGGTGGTTTGGTTGGCGAATCAATAAGAAATGGAACAGTTACCAGCAGTTATTGGAATACCGAAACCAGTGGGCAAGGTAGCTCCGCCGGTGGCGAGGGAAGAACCAGTAGCGAAATGATTTATCCATACTCAAACACTTATTTGGGTTGGGATTTCAATTATATCTGGGCTAACGATGCCGATTATACCATTAACAATGGGTATCCTTATTTAAGAATGTTAGATGTTACTTTACCAACCGTTACTACCAGTGCTGCGGAATCCATTACATTGAATTCGGCAATAGTTAGGGGTAATGTTACCACCGATGGAGGATTACCGGTTACTGCCCGTGGTATGGTTTATAGCACCACACCAAACCCATCCATTGAAAGCAATGAAGGAATTACTAATGATGGTCAAGGAGTGGGTGAATTTATCAGCACATTAAACAACTTAACCCCAAGCAAAATATATTATGTTAAGGCTTATGCCACAAACGGACTAGGTACCAGTTATGGAACTGAAGTTAATTTTACTACGTTGGATGGGGGCAGCTTACCAACTGTTAGTACCAATGCTATTACATCAATTACAACAAACACAGCAAAGTCTGGAGGTAATGTAACTGCAGACGGAGGATCTGCTGTTACCGCCCGTGGTGTGGTATGGAGCATTAATCCTAACCCATCCATTGAAGACAATTCAGGAAAATCGTTGGATGGTCAAGGAATAGGAGCATTTGTTAGTAACCTAAGCAACTAAACCCCAGAAAAAAAATACTATGTTAAGGCTTATGCCACCAACAGCAGTGGCACTGGATATGGGAATGAAGTTAACTTTACTACCTTGAGTGGAAGTGGCTCGATAACTATAAACGGTAAAACCGCACTTTGTTTAGGTGAAAAAGGGGTAACTTACGACATTGGTACCGATAGCTATACCAACATTAACTGGAATGTTACTAACGGGGATATTGGTTCAGGAGCAGGAACCAACAAAATAACAGTAAACTGGAATAATGCCAATAGTCCAGGTATAGTAGCCGTGCAAGCAATTAACAGTAGCTCTGTTACAGTTAGTGGTAGTTTAGATGTTTATTTCACGGGAAGCACTTCATTGGGAAACCCTTCTATTCATGTTAAAGGGCCCGGAAAGGCTAATATCTTGATATGTGAAACTCCAAATGTTAACTATCAATGGTACAAAAACGATCAACTCATGAGTGGCGAAATAAAACAGTACTATGTTGCAAAAACAAATGCGGGTCAATATTTTGTGGCTATTAGCGATAATTCCGGTTGTTTTGCTTACTCCGAAACCGAAACTATTACCAACAAAAAAAGTGTTAATCTATACCCAAATCCGGCAACACAAAGCACCACACTGAGTTATGAAGCGGAAGTAACCGGTAATGCAACCCTGAAAATTGTAGATGTATTTGGCAAAACACTGAAACAATGGGAATGGGATAAACCCAATTACCAACTGCAGGAAGATATTCCATTAGATGGCCTTAAAAAAGGGGTATATATGATTGAGATTTCGGTGGATGGAATCAATAAGGTAAACGAACGATTAATCATTAATTAAGAAAGGAGCGTAAACATGAAAAAAATAATCGCAATTTCAGCTTTTTTGATGCTACTAGGTAGCGTTACCTCCTTTGCACAATTGATTGATGAGGCTAAATTAAAAGACATTACAAGCCTGCTAAAAAAGTACGAACTATACAATCAGTTTACTACCGATGGCAATAACATTGATGCCACCTATACCCAAAATTTTGTTAACTTATTTGATGCCATCCTGTATAAGGAACTTTATAACGATTTTGCAGCCACCAAAGAAGAATCGTTTAGTTTTGGTTCAGCGCAGGAATACATGCAAGTAGTTACCAAAAACTATCCTTATGGAGTTGATGTAACCTTGGATATGACCCAAATGAAAGTGGTTGATGTTTTTCATACAAAAACAAAAGCAGGTTACATTGTAATGGTTCCAAAAAAGACGGCCGGTTTGTATCGGAGCAAAACTTTTTTCCGCTCAAATAAGCCAATCTATTTATTCATTACGGAAGTGGCCGGTGAAAAACAAAGCGATTTTAAAATTTCAGGGGTATTAGATCCGGATAGCTATCAAAAATATCAGGGAGACAATACCATAACAGGCCTTTATGTTGGTTTGAGTGGTGGTTACGGTGCCACCATGGTTTATAATCAGGAAGCATTTATGAATTCCGACTTATACCTAATTGAAACCCAGCAAAACATGAACTTTGGTTTTGAAGTAAGTTATATGTTTACCCGTGGATTTGGACTGGGAACCGGTGTTGGAATGAATACGTATTCCACTAATTACTCCATTGATTACTTCAATGAACAATCCCCTTCCTTGTTGAAAGATATGGATGGTGATCAATACCTTCCTAGTGTTCATGTGAGTAACCTGGTTGAGACGGATGTTTATGAAAGTATTGAAATTCCCTTGTTATTAAAACTCAGAACGGGCAAAGGAAAAACTGCGTTTTATATGGATCTGGGGATTGTATATTCACTCATATCGGGTTATTATACTCAGGAAGGTAACTCCACACGGAGCGGCTATTATCCCGAATGGGAACTTACGCTGGAGGACATTCCGGAATATGATTTTTATACCGATAAATCACTTAGTGCAACTCAAACTGATTTAGTTGTTCCTTCCAGCGGACTTTCAGCGTATGCCGCCATGGGTGTATCAATTCCCCTTTCGCGCAATTTTTATATGAAATTGGGAGCCAATGTACGCTATGGAATTACCGATATGGAACTAGGAACCAATTCACATGCGAATGGCATAGCCGATTTTGTTGAAAATCCGGGAGAAACCTTTTTGCATTGCGGTGGAGTTGAATTAGGGATATCCTATAATTTGTCATCCGTTTTGAAAATCAAGTAAATAGTGTTGCATATATGCTTGAAAATTAGTATATTTACAGGTTCAAATAATAAATTATACCGATGAAAAAGTGTGTTATAAGTTTAGTTAGTGTGCTGTTGGTTTTAACAAGTTACGGCCAGCAGGTATCACTGATTTACTCTACTGATTTAGGTAAAAACTGTTTCATTAGAGTAAATCCGGGCAAAATCTACGACAACAAATTTGATGTTGACCTTCAGGTGAATTGGGTTTCAAACGAAATGCAACCGGTTAAAGACTTAAATTCCGTAGTATGCTTTGAAGCCAAAAATATCTGGATCAATGAAAAAGACTTTGTTACGTTGGCTTCCGATGAAAAGGTAATTTCTTTCAATTCAACAAAAAAAATAACGTTCAACGTAAGTGAAGAGTTCTTGGGTGATACCATTGAATTGAAATTTCCATTTGTGTATGCCCCATCTATAGCTGTTGCTTCTTCAGCCGCTGATCAGGTAGAATTTTCCTTTAAAAGACCCCGCACCTATACCTCGTTTTTGGCTTTAGCACCGGGTGAAATTATAGATAAAACAGCCCCTACTTTAACCCTTTTGTCGCCGGAAGGGGTAAACGATGGTTCGAAACCTATTGTTGAAGTACCCTTTGTAACCGTTAAGGTTCAAGCATCCGATTTTTATGGAATTAAATCAGTTATAGTTAACAACAGTTTAGCGAATCTAATTGAAGATTCTATTTACGAAGTGGAAGTACCTCTAAAAGTAGGTTATGAGAATAGAGTAGTAACTGTTGTAACTGACAATACAGGATTTACTACCCAAAAGGAATTTGCCATTGAGTGCCGGAAAGCTTATAACAGTCCTCAATATATGGCTGCTGTAGGTGCTGCAATAATAGAGAATGCTGCAGAAAAAACTAAGTTTTATGCCGATGTGGACACAGGTATTCCAATGAACATTGCCAAAAATGAAATGCGTTATGCGTTGATTATTGGTAATGAGGACTACACTACCCATCAATCGGGATTAGAATCGGAAATGAATGTGGAATTTGCCATTCGGGATGCCGAAACTTTTAAAGAATATGCCCAAAATGTGTTGACAATACCCGAAGCAAACATCATCTTTCTTAAAGATGCCAAGGTTCTGGATATGAAAAGAGGACTCACTAAATTTTACGGAATTATAAAATTAACCAAAGGACAAGGTGAGTTTTTTGTTTATTATGCAGGACATGGTTTTCCTGATGAGATTACCAAAGAGCCTTACTTGATGCCAGTGGATGTGAGCGGTTCCGATTTGGAATTTGCTATCAAATTATCCGACTTTTATAAAAAAATATGTGAAACACCATCGAAAAGGATCACCGTATTTTTAGATGCTTGTTTCAGTGGTGGCGGTCGTGAAATGGGATTATTAGCAGCCCGTGGGGTAAAATTTAAACCAAAAGAGAATCAGGCTACCGGGAATTTGATCGTGTTTTCAGCCAGTTCCGGTGAACAATCTTCTCTTCCTTATAAGGACAAACAGCACGGTATTTTCACCTATTATTTGCTTCAAAAAATGAAGGAAACTCAAGGAAATATTAACTATGAACAATTGGCTGAATATTTGAATTCTACGGTGAGTATCCGGTCTTTATTAGTTAATAACAAAGAACAAAGCCCACAGGTAAACGTAAGTAAAGATATTGTTGGTGGAGCATGGAAAAACTGGAAATTGATAGGTGAATAAGCAATCTTAAAATAGTTAAAAGAGAAAGTCACGGCTTTCTCTTTTTTTTTGTTCAAAAAGCACCTACACTATTTTCATCAAAAAGGCCATCATTTAACACTCATTTTTTGTAGTTTTGCCGCTAAGCCAAAGCTTAGTTATTATGTATGAATACATTCAGGGCAAAATTGCCGAATTAACGCCCGCCTCAGTAGTTATCGACAACCAGGGAATTGGGTACAGTATCCAGATTTCGCTGAACACTTACTCTGCTTTGGCAGGGAAAGAACAAGCAATAGTTTTTCTTCACCAAGTGGTGCGCGAAGATGCGGAAATTTTGTATGGCTTTTTTAATAAAAGTGAACGAGGCATTTTTCGACAGCTGATTTCCGTTTCAGGTATTGGTGCAAATACGGCTCGTATGATATTATCGTCAATGAGCCCCGAGGAAATAAGGGATGCTATTTTAAGCGGAAATGTGGCGTTACTAAACCAAATTAAAGGTATTGGTGCCAAAACAGCCCAACGAATAATTATCGATTTAAGAGATAAAGTAGGCAAATCGGACGTTTCAGGAGAATTTTTATTCTCACAAAGCAATACAAACCGCGATGAAGCGTTATCTGCTTTAGTGATGTTAGGCTTTGCTAAAAACACCGTTGAAAAGGTACTTGATAAACTTATAAAAGATAAACCGTCAATCGGCGTTGAAGAATTAGTAAAGCATGCATTAAAATCGATATAAATTAACGGTATCCTGGTTTTGAAACATCTTTTTTTACTTATAGCATTCTCGTTATTCTGCATTGGAATTCCTTTTATGGGTTGGAGTCAAAGTATCGGTGACTCCACATCTAACCCCTATCAAATTAAGCCTCAATCAACCTTGCCGTTTCAACCCAATCAAAAATCGTCGAATATTGATATGAAAACCCCGGAAAATATAGTTACCGAGGTGGAATACGACGAAACTACGAATCAATACATTTTGCACAAGAAAGTAGGCTCGGTTGATATAGCTACTCCATACACCATGAGCTTTGAGGAATATTTGGATTATGATGTGCAAAAAAAACTAAAAGGATATTGGAATGAGCGCTACAAAAGCGAAACTTTTGAACATCAATCTTCAATAATTCCAAAAATAAATGTAGGCAGCGAAGCTTTTGAAACCATTTTTGGGAGCAATACCATCGATATTAAGCCCAATGGATCAGCTTCGTTAAAGTTTGGTATTAAAATGACCAACAACGAAAACCCAAATCAACCCGTTGAGTTGCGTAGAAACACCACGTTTGATTTTAAGGAAGAAATTCAGATGAGTGTGGTGGGCAAGATAGGTGAAAACCTGGAAATGAAAGTTTCCTATGATACGGAATCGCAATTTGATTTTGACAATACCATGAATTTACGGTATCAGGGAAAAGAAGACGATATACTCCAAAAAGTGGAAGCCGGTGACGTTTCAATGCCCATGACCACCTCGTTAATTACTGGAAGCCAAAGCTTGTTTGGGTTGCTTACCGAATTGAAATTTGGAAACCTTTACGTGACCAGTATTTTCTCACAACAGCAAGGCGAAACAAAAACCATTACGGTAGAAGGGGGAGCGCAAAAAAGCACTTACGATATATCGGCAGTAAATTACGATAAAAACCGGCATTTCTTTTTGGCTCATAATTTTAGAACCAATTACGATAAAGCGATGGAAAATGCACCGCTAATAAACACGGGAATTGTAATAAATAAAATTGAGGTTTGGGTTACCAACACAAAAAAAGAAACCACCGGACCCCGTAATATAGCTGCATTTGTTGATATGGGTGAAGAACTGGTAGAAGTAACTTATTATGGCGAAAAAGAAACCGTAATTCTTGATAATAAACTTGAATACGGAAGAAAACAAACACCCGATAATAACAGTAATTCCCTTTACCAAAAACTAACCGCTGCGGCCAACAGCCAACTTCGCAACATAAACGATTTATCGCGAATACTTTTCGACTGGGGTTATCAGGGTGGCAGGGAATACGAAAAGGTGGAATTTGCCCGAAAATTAGCCGCCACTGAATATACCGTTGATGAAAAATTGGGTTACATTTCCCTTAATTCTTCGTTGAACAGCGATGAAGTTTTGGCCGTTGCCTATGAATACACCTTGAATGGTCAGACTTATAAAGTGGGGGAGTTTTCTCAAGATGGGGTGCAGCATCCAAACGTGCTTTTTCTAAAATTATTGAAAGGAACAAATTTTAATCCCATACTCCCGAACTGGAAGTTAATGCTTAAAAATATTTATGCCATTGGAGCTTACCAAGTGAGCAAAGAGGATTTTAAATTTGAAGTTGAATACTACGATGACAATACAGGTACAAGGATACTAAACATTCCTGATAAAAACAAGGTACTCAACGATTCGATGCGTAATGAAAAGTTTTTGAGGCATTTAGGGCTCGACAATTACAATTCGGCAGGCAATTATGTTGCTAGTGGTGATGGTGTATTCGACTTTTCGGAAGGATTGAGCATTATAGCGGCTTCAGGCAGAATAATTTTTCCGGTTTTGGAACCCTTTGGCCGGTATATAATCGGTTAATTCCTGACAAAACACTCGCCAGCAAACTTACCTTTCGGGAACTCTACGATTCAACCCAATATAAAGCAGAGCAGATAACCTCAAAAAACAAATTTTACTTAACCGGTAATTACAAATCATCGGGCGGATCAGAAATATTTCTTAATTCATTCAATATTCCCGAAGGATCGGTTAAGGTTATGGCGGGTGGGATTGTTTTGCAACCCAATATCGATTATACCGTTGATTATAATTTGGGACGGGTTAAAATTCTAAACGATAGTTACCTGGCTTCCGGAACACCCATAAAAATTTCGTTGGAGAGCAATTCCATGTTTAGTATTCAAAGCAAAACCCTGATGGGTTCGCATTTTGAATATCGGTTTAGCAACGATTTTAATCTGGGTGGAACCATTATGAACCTTACTGAAAGGCCGCTCACCGAAAAAGTAAATATGGGTGAAGAGCCAATAAGTAATACCATTTGGGGCTTAAATGGTTCGTATCGCACCGATGTTCCAATTTTAACCCGGGCCATTGATTTACTTCCCTTTTTGGAAACCAAAGAAATGTCAACCATTACTACAGAGGGTGAGTTTGCTCAATTAATACCCGGTCATAACAAAGCCATTGGAAAGGAAGGAAATGCCTTTATTGATGATTTTGAAGGAAGTGAATCCAGCATCGATTTAAAAAACAGAGTAGGATGGTCCTTGTCAAGTATTCCTCAAGGTCAACCGCTTTTGTTCCCCGAAGCTTCCGATTATAACAACCTCACTTCGGGATATAACCGGGCTAAATTAGCTTGGTATCAGATTGATCCGCTGTTCTTCCGTTCAGGTTCACCGGTAAGCGAGGAGCAACAATCGAACCTGCAGGTATATCGCCCCGATGAGCAAGAAATTTTTCCCAATAAATTTGCTGCAAATGGAATACCCACTGAAATATCTACCCTCGATTTGGCTTTTTATCCTAATGAAAGAGGTCCCTACAATTTTGATACGGCTGGTATTAACTCCGATGGAAGATTAGAGTTGCCAGAGGAGCGTTGGGGAGGAATTATGCGGGAATTAACTACTAAAGATTTTGAATCGCAAAACGTTGAATATATCATGTTTTGGATGATGGATCCGTTTGTGGAGGAAGATTCCTTGAATAATGGAGGTAAGCTTTATTTTAATTTGGGTAATGTATCGGAAGACATTTTGAAAGACGGCAGAAAAAGCTATGAAAACGGACTCCCAACAAACAACCCTCCCTTGGAAACTGAATATGATACCACACAATGGGGTCGGGTACCGACTGTTCAGGCACTTACTACTGATTTTGTAAACGATAAGGCATTACGACCCATGCAGGATGTTGGGTTCGATGGATTGAGCGGTACGCTGGTTGATGGAACTGGTAAATCGGCAGAACAGAACCATTTTTCCAATTTTCTTTCAACCATGGAAAGCAAAGTAACCAATACTGAAGCATTGGCTTCTATTCTTAGTGACCCATCGGCTGATGATTATCATTACTTTAGGGGAGGCGATTATGATGATCAGGAATTGGGGATTTTGGAACGGTACAAAGAATACAGCAATTCGGAAGGGAATACTCCGGTAAGTGAAAGCACCAACGAAAATTACAATACCGTTGGGCAATCGAGCCCCGATGTGGAAGATATTAACGGCGACTTTACGTTAAGTGAAAATGAAGCTTATTATCAGTATGAAATTGATTTGAATAAAGACAATATGGAGCCGGGCAAGATTCCTATTACCGATATTCAAACAGCCACCGTTACTTTAAAAAATGGGCAAACAAAGCAGGTAAAATGGTATCAGTTTAAAGTACCCATCAATAACCCCAACCAACGGATTGGAGCTATTCAGGATTTTAAATCAATCCGGTTTATGCGTATGTTTATGAAAGGTTGGGAAAGCAGCATCGTGCTGCGCTTTGCCAAATTGGAACTGGTTCGCAGTGAATGGAGAAAATACGATTACACCTTGGCCGAAGGCGGTGAAGCCATTGGTGGCGACCAAATCAACGACCCCAATGATATTCCATTTAGTATTTCATCGGTTAATATTGAAGAAAATGGAAGCCGCAAGCCCGTAAATTACGTGCTGCCTCCCGGTGTAGATAGGCAACAAGATCCATCGAACCCACAATTAAATAAATTGAACGAGCAATCGATGGCTCTTAAAGTTTCTAAACTGCAAGATGGATATGCCAAAGCAGTTTACAAAACGCTGAACATGGACATGCGCGATTATAAGCACCTTCAAATGTACATTCACGCCGAAAGTATGTTTGAAGATGATCCCGTTGATGATTATGATGTTTCGTGCTTTGTGCGGTTGGGTTCCGATTTTACCGATAATTATTACGAATACGAAGTACCGCTTAAAGTTACCCCACCATGGGTAACCAGTAAGTATTCCGAAGGGGAAGCTGAAATTGTTTGGCCAAACGAGAACAATTTGGATATCGAGTTTGAAACCTTGGTAGCCGCAAAACTTGCTAGAAATGAGGCCATGCGTAAAGCGAACTCAGAGCTTTCCTATATTGATGAATTTACTTATTATAACGGCAGTCAGCGAATCATTGTAAAAGGTAACCCAAACATTGCACAGGTAAAAACATTAATGATTGGGGTACGGAATCCAAAAGCAAGATACAACCAAAATACTGACGATGGCCAACCCAAATCGACGGAGATATGGGTAAATGAGTTGCGATTGACCGATTTTGACGAAAAAGGCGGTTGGGCTGCCACCGGAAGAATTACCGCCCGATTGGCCGATTTTGGTACTCTATCGGTTGCTGGAAGCACTACTCAACCCGGTTTTGGTAGCATTGAGCAAAGTGGGCAGGAGCGGTCAAAAGAGGAAACCAACCAGATTGACGTAGCCACCAACCTCGATTTAGGAAAATTCTTTCCGAAAGAGGCCAACTTACGGGTTCCCCTGTTTATGGGATATTCACGCATTGCAATAAACCCTGAATACAACCCACTGGATCAGGATGTGAAAATGGAAACCACCCTGAATGATCCCAGCTTAAGTGAGGCCGAAAAAGAATCGTTGGTTAAGCAAGTGCAGGACATTACCGAACGTAAAAGTCTAAATTTTACCAATGTGGGAATCGGACAATCGGGAAAAGGTAAACCCCGTTTTTATTCCCCTTCCAATTTAAGCGCATCATACTCATACAACGAATTGGCACATCACGATGTGGGTATTGACCATAACTCTATAAAGACTTACAATGCCTCCTTAAATTATGTATTTAACAACCAGCCTAAAAATTATGAACCCTTTAAAAAGAGTAAGCTTCTAAAAAAGAAAGCATTGCGGTTAATTGGCGATTTCAATTTTTATCTGGCTCCCCAACAGGTATCGTTCCAAACAAGCATGGATAGGCGATACAGCGAAACATTGCTGAGGAATTTGAATAATCCGGAACAAATTTTTACTCCAACTTACGATAAAAACTTCTATTGGAAACGAAAATTTGATATGAAGTATAACTTCTCCAAAGGATTGAAATTTACCTTTGCCACCAATACCAATGCCATTATTATTGAACCTGAAGGTGAAGTGAATAAGGAAAGTAAAGATAGCTACCAACTATACAAAGAAACGGTTTGGAATTCCATTCAAAATTTTGGCACCCCAAATGCCTACAACCAAGCGTTTGATGCTTCCTATACCATCCCCATCAATAAAATACCTTTGCTTGATTTTATTTCGTCGAATGCCCGGTATGCAGCTACTTATGAATGGCTGTTGGCTCCAACCATGCGAAAGGATACGTCGTTGGATTTGAATATGGGAAATACTATTAAAAACAACCAACAGGTTACGCTCAATGCGCAATTAAACATGGATAATTTGTACAATAAAATAATCTTTATTGAGAAAACAAATAAAAAATACAAGCAAACAAAGGCACAACGAAACAAACCAAAATTTGAAGTAGTATCTTACGCTCAAAAAGAGGTGAATTTTAAAGCGGGAACTGCCCGCAGAATAAACCATGCGTTGGGAACCGAAGAAGAAATTAAAATTACCGTGAAATCAAAGGATGGCAAAGATCTAAAAGCCGACTTCGATATTATAAATGAAAACCGCATTGAAGTTACTCTGGCCGAAGCTGCTGATTCGGCAAGCATTGAAGTAAAAGGTAAAAAACAGATAAACGATAATTGGGTGATTATTGGTTTGGAAAAAACCCTGCTTTTAGTAACCGGATTTAAGCAGTTTTCGGGAACCCTTACCCAAACGCAGGGAACCTTTATGAGTGGCTATGAGCCCAATCACCAATTTGGTGAATTAGTTAAAAACCCGGGTTTGCCATTTATTTTTGGGTGGCAAGATACTGCCTTTGCCCGCACCACAGCACTGAAAGATAAATTAATTGACTCCACCAGTTGGGTTAGCCCTTATACTATGACCAACAATGTTACCTATAGCTTTAAATCAACGTATCAACCATTTAAAGACTTACGGATTGATTTTGGTGGCCAGCAGAGCAAAACACTTATAAATTCAGAATATTATTATATCGAAAACAATTCGGTCAATACTGAAAACCGAAAGGAAACAGGTACTTACAATATAAATATTTGGATGCTGAATTCAGCTTTTAACAACAAACCGGATAGTGCAAATCAGGTTTCTGAAGCTTTTGAGCAATACAAAACCAATTTAAGTATTATTGCCTGGCGTTTAGCAGGGGAGCGGGAGCATAAAGACCCAGACAATTATCAACCTACTGCAGACTCACTTAACATGCCAACCGGTTACAGCAGCCAAAACCCAGAAGTGGCCATACCGGCATTTCTGGCGGCTTATGGTGGTTACTCCACTTCAACAAAAAATTTAAGTTTTACCAACTGGCTTTATTTACGGCCTACTTGGCGCATTAAATACGATGGTTTAACAAACATCGATTTTCTGACAAAATATTTTAAAACCATCTCTTTGTCGCACGGATACACGGCGCTGTTCTCGGTAGGAAGTTTTGCCTCTACCCTAAATTGGGATTATTTTAACCTTTCCGACACCTCCTCGTTATTTCAACCTCAATACGACATTTCAAGTTTTACCGCCAGTGAGCAATTTATCCCTTTATTTGGAATTGATGTTACCTGGAAAAACAACATGCTTACCAAATTTGAATACAAGAAAAACCGGAACCTTACCATGAGTTTATCCAACAACCAAATGGCTGAAGTTTATACCTGGGAATATACTATTGGCACCGGCTACCGATTCGACAAATTGAAATTAAAGATAAAAACACCCGGCGGAGCAACAAAACCGCTTGAAAGTGACTTAAATGTTAGGGGCGATATTTCCATCCGCGATAACTTAACGGTAATACATGATCTGAATCAGGGTACCAATCAGGTTACTCAAGGACAAAAAGTAATTACTACCAAAATTACGGCCGATTATCAATTAAGTGAGAAGCTTATGCTTACGGCGTATTACGACCGTTTAGTTACAACACCCAAAGTTGGGTCATTTAAACAATCGGTAACCGAATTCGGTTTTAAATTCCAGTTTACCCTTTAATCATCGTGTTGTAAAACAATCCTTTTTTTTGGTTTATCTACCAACAGTTAATTCCTTTTTCCAAAAAAAGAGTAATTTTGCACCATCATACAATTGTCATACATAAAAAACTTGCATATATGAATGTTCCAGCTAATTTAAAATACACCGAAGATCACGAGTGGATTAGAGTTGAAGGCAATGAAGCTTTTATTGGTATTACTGAATATGCTCAGCAGCAATTGGGCGATATAGTATTTGTTGAAATAGAAACCATAGGCGAAACATTAGCTATGGGTGATACTTTTGGTACTATTGAAGCTGTAAAAACTGTATCTGATTTATTTTTACCTATTAGTGGTGAAATAGTAGAGCTTAACCCTAAATTGGAATCGGCTCCTGAGTTGGTTAACAAAGATCCTTACGGAGAGGGCTGGATGATAAGAATCAAAATAGCTGACGCCAATGAACTTAATAAATTATTGTCGGCCGATGCTTACAAAGAAACTATTGGGTAATAACACATTACCAATAAAAAAGCCGGAATTAGTTCCGGCTTTTTTATTGGTGTGTTAATAATAGGAATTATTCCTCCGGTTCATATAGGTTTTCTTTAGGAACATAGCCTTCCTTATCCTCATTTTTTTCCTGAGGAATTATATGCCATAAAATGCCAAATGTTCCGGTAATTTCCATAAGTCGCGATGCCTGAATTTTATTGGGACGATCAATAAAAATATCACGGCCACCGGCCACCTGAATATCATAGCGTGCTTCGGCAAAAATTGCCATCCGCTGGTTAATATTGTACCTTAATCCGAGACCTGTTTTAATACCCCAACTTACATTCCGGATAGCCTGATGGAAGGGATCATAGTCGTTGGGGTGGTTAAAATTATTTGAATCGGCCGATTCACTCAATTTAAAAGCCAAATAAGGACCCACAAGAATTACAGGCCTCACCGCTCCGTGCCCTATTTCCCAATGCCCAAAAATAGGAACTTCTAAATAGTTAATGGTCCGGCTAAAAAAGGAGTCGGGAATGCTATCATCCACATCTTTCCAACCTTTTTGAGCATAAATAGCTTCCATTTGCAGACCCGCATTCATTTTATTATTAAAAGCTAAAACGAGTCCTCCATTGGATAATAAAAAAGAGGTTTGATATTTTTCCAGGGCGGGTGGCTCCAAATGAATTCCGTGAGCGCCATACCCAGCCCTTACACCAATGGAAAATTGAGCCTTCAACGTAATTACCGATAAAAGAATAAGCAGGGTTCCTACTGATTTAACCATTTAAGATACTTTTTCGCCAAAGCTACTTATTTTCATTCATTAATAGTGACCCATGAGTTCTTTAATAATTGATTTTTTAAGTTATAATTTCAAGGAAAGATTTCAAATATAAGAGTGTTTAAATTCTAAAATAACCAACATTTAACGTTAAATATACTTTAAAAAGCATAAATATATGTACCTTAGTACGCTTTTTTAAAGAATAGCAATTAATCATTTAACACGATCTAATTATACAAATATGATAGAAACATTTAAAAAAACAGCCGATTTTATTTTAGAGGGATTGAATTATAAACCGGAGATTGGTATTGTTTTAGGAAGCGGATTGGGAGGTTTGGGTGAAAAAATAGAGGCTGATAAAGTGATTGCCTATAAAGACATTCCCGGCTTTCCGGTTTCAACGGTTGAAGGCCATAAAGGAAAGCTGATATTGGGTACTTTGGGTTGTAAAAAAGTGGTGGCTATGCAAGGCCGGTTTCATTATTACGAAGGATATACCATGGATAAGGTTACTTTCCCCATTCGTGTAATGAAATTCTTAGGGATAGAATATTTATTTGTATCGAATGCAGCCGGGGGAATGAATCCTGAATTTAATGTGGGCGATATCATGTTAATAAAAGATCACATCAACCATTTTCCGGTTAACCCTTTGATTGGGCAAAACGAGGAGCGGTTGGGATCCCGTTTCCCGGATATGAGCTCCGTTTATAACCGCGATTTGATTTCGAAAGCTAAGATTATTGCAAAAAAGCATCAAATTCCATTGCAGGAAGGTGTTTATATTGGAAGTAGTGGTCCAACTCTGGAAACTCCTGCTGAATATAAAATGTTTCGTATCTGGGGAGCCGATGCCACCGGAATGAGCACCGTACCGGAAGTAATCGTGGCTCACCACATGGGCATAAAATGTTTTGGTATGTCGGTAATTACCAATACCGATAAACCATCGGATCCGAAAGCGGGAACAACTCACCACGAAGTGCAGAACGTAGCCGTTTCGGTTGAGCCACAAATGACCTTACTTATTAAAGAATTGTTATTATCTATTTAATTTCCTAAAAAATACATTAAAAAAGGCTTCCTGATTGGGGAAGCCTTTTTAATTTGTAGCGTTACTGCTTTGAATAATGTCTAGTATATCAATATTTTCTTTACAATCCGGGCATCACCACCAATTATTGAAACAATATACATTCCCTTTTTGAGATTCGAAACATCGATTGTTGAATTATTCTCCAATTTGTAAACATTTTTTACTATGGCTCCAGCCATATTTAAAATTTGAAGCTTAGCGTATCCAATAGAACCGGTTATATCAATAGTTAATAATCCAGAACCGGGAATCAATGCTATTTGTATGTCTTCTTCGTTTAAATAGGATATTGAAACGGCATCGAAATATTCATAAGCTCCGTCGAAATCAGTTTGTTTTAAGCGATAATAGGAATTCCCCATAAGAGGATTAATATCAATGAAATTGTATGAAATTAACGACTTTGAATTACCGGCTCCGGCTATGGTAGCAATGGTTTCGTAATTGATTCCGTCAGGTGCCCGCTCTAGGGTAAAATAATCGTTGTTTTCTTCGGAGGCTGTTTGCCAAGATAATGTGATAGTATTTTCACTTTTGAAAGCATTGAAGGAATTAAGGACAATTGGCAGTGGCCCTAAATCGGTAATACCAGCTGCAATAGTTCCAGCAACAGTAACAGTTCCATCTCCAGAAACGTCAGCATACCCTAATAAATCTCCACCAATAGTCACAGAACCATCTACAATCAAATCTGAACCGTTACCCGTTGTAACATCACCTTCTATATTAACAGTACCTGTATTATTAACTTGTAATATGGTATTATTTGCTAATGATGCACCACCTAATATACTTACAAGACCCGTTACATTTAGTGTGGCATTATTATTAATATGTAAACTATCTATTGTTAATGTACCATATACATTTATTACACTGTTATTGCCCAACCACAAATCAGAAATTGTAAAGGAATCACCCACTTTTATTGTAATAACATCATTATTACCTACAACTACATCATCAGTAGCTATTGGTAATACTCCACCAGTCCATGTTGAGGTAGATATCCACTCACCCGTTTGTGCAGTATTAATTGTAGCAGAATAAACTGTATTTATTAGTATTAATACCAAGCCAATTAATAGTTGAAGTTTTAGTGTTTTCATATCTTTATGTTTTGATTCTATATACTCGAAACTCTATATATTGTTACATGAGTTTGACTAAAACAGCAAATACCTTGATAGATAGACCATTTGTATGACAAAAATACAAAAAAAAACGGATTGAACCCAAATTGAGCGATTTGCTATCACAAATATGCTCAATCCCCGAGCAATCGGGGCAGGCTGACTAAACAACAATTGCTATGTCGGGGTTTAACCTAAGTTGAGCGTTTTTTCCCCCGAGTCCTCGGGGTCAAATCGCTCAACTTAGGTTGAAATTACATTGGATGAGCTTCTTAGGATTCTTACCCCATCTTCAAAATGCGGTTCAGTTTAATGCAAACATCCAAAAAAACTACTTTGGGATTGGCATTACGGGTAATATGCAGATAGGCTTTATCTAATTCCTGGTTCAGCAATGGGGTGTTGTTTGGGTGAATAAAGGTAGAAAAGCGCGAAGCAAATGTCTCCTCCTCGGTTGACATACGAACCAATTCTTTTTGTTGCTGATTCAATACCAGATTCTCACGTACCATTCGTAAACTGTAAGTCAAAAAAGCTTTTTGTTTTTCACGTCCAATCTTTGAAATTTCATCGACCCATTTTACCAATTCAATAAAATTGCCTTTGTAGCTCAGGCGCATCAATTGGGTAAAGTTTTCGAAGTTTTGTTTGGTATCCACCGAGGCACTAATATATTCCTTAGCCAACAAGTAGCTTCCTTCGCTCAAACGAGCCAATTCACGGGCTTTATCATCGGTCATAGGGTGGTGCTTTTTTATTCCCAAAAACAGATCGTCTTCTGTAATGCGCGTTACCTTAACTAATTGAGTGCGCGATAAAATAGTGGTTAATAAAAATTCTGAACTTTGGGCAATCAAAAAGAAGAAAGTTTTAGCCGGAGGTTCCTCCAACAGTTTCAACAGCTTATTGGCTGTTTCGGCATTCATTTTTTCGGCATACCAAATAACCATTAGTTTGTATTCCGATTCATATAATTTCATGTTCAGCTTCCGGATGATTTCCCGGCTTTCATCAACACGGATAATTCCCTGTGAGTTTTCAGCACTTATGGCATCCAGCCAATCGTTATAGTTCCCATAAGGTTGTGTAGCAATAAAATTGCGCCATTCTTTAATATAATGGTCGCTCACCGGTTTATCAGTATCTTTTCGGGGAACAACCGGAAAAGCAAAATGCAAATCGGGGTGCTGCAATTTGCTCACTTTGCGGCAAGCAGAACATTCGCCGCATGCATCGTATTCCTTTGGGTTAAGACACATAATGTATTGCGCATAAGCCAAAACCAAAGGTAAAGTACCATATCCTTCGTTGCCTAAAAACAATTGAGCATGGCTGATACGGTTTTCTTTAACTGAAGAAAGCAAATGCGCTTTAATCCGTTCTTGTCCAATTACGTCTGAAAATAGCATAAATGATTAATTGATTTGTTACAAATATACTGTTTATAATATAAAATAGAAGTGGGACTAATTTCTAATTGATGATATTCAATGTACTCATAAGACTACGTTATGCAAAATACAAACTGCCTTGAGGAGGAAATGACCCTAAACGGATCGATATTATTAAACTGAAACTAAATATGAATATTAATCGTTAACTTTGTATAAAATATGATTATTAGAACAATGAATGCAATAGAGTTAAAATCAGATTTACATCAACTAGTTGAAAGGGCTAATGACCTGAGTATTTTACAAGCCATTAAAGTCATTTTATCGAAAGAAGCTATAGTCAGGATTGATTGGGCTGACACTTTAAGCGACACTCTAAAAGAAGAGCTCGAAGCAAGCATAGAAGAAGCAGACCAAGGTAAAACCATTACTCATGCCGATGCAATGAAGCAAATCAAAAATCGGTACAATCTTTAAGAAATGACAATAATCTGGACTCAGAGAGCTTTGAGTACTTACTTTAAAGTTGCTGATTATCTTCAAGAAGGATGGGGAGAAACAGTATTGAATAATTTTGCTGGTGAAGTTGAAAAAGTAATCAAGCATATTGAGGAAACGCCCAATATGTTTGAGGTATCCAAAAAATATAAAGATATAAGAAAAGGTTTTATAACTGAACACAATACTTTGTATTATCGAATAAAACCAAGAAAGAAGGAAATTGAATTACTGGTTTTCTGGGATAATCGAAGAGATTCTAAGAAACGTCCATATTAGCCCCCCGTTGAAACTTTACTAAAGATAAAGCCCTAGAATCTATACGGTGTCTATTGTAAAAGTCACAAACATTAAAAAGTCAAAGTTCTGCTTCCATCAGGAGCTACCGTTAAATATACCTTCAGAATGAGATCGGGTAACAGTTCTTCCACTAATTCCGGCCATTCAATAAAACAATAATCATCTGAATAAAAGTAATCTTCGTAACCCAAATTATAAACCTCTTCCAAGTCTTTTATCCGGTAAAAGTCGAAGTGGAATACTTTATAATCGTTGGCAGAATGGTACTCATTTATAATTGAAAATGTTGGGCTGGTTACCCCATCAGTAACTTGAAGTTGGGTACAAAGGGCTTTAATAAAGGTGGTTTTACCGGCTCCCATTTCACCGTAAAAAGCAACAAGCCGCTTTTTTTCGGTAGCCTTTAAAAAATCCAAAGCAGCCGCATCCATCTCATTTAATGACCGAATAATTATCTCTCTCATTTTTATACCCAGTTTGTGCACAAATATACATTTTGTTCCTCAAAATACAGATATTTTTAGTTGATTTGCAGGCATGAGTTCCGATGATAAACATATTACATCACTTAAAGAAAAAGTGGCTTTGTTGCCCGATAATCCTGGGGTGTATCAATATTTTGATACCGATGGTACCACTATTTATGTAGGTAAAGCCAAGAACCTAAAAAAAAGAGTTTCATCGTACTTTACCAAATACCACGACAGCGCCAAAACCAGGATTTTGGTGCGCAAAATTGCTGAAATAAAGCATATTGTAGTCGATTCGGAACAAGATGCCCTTTTGCTGGAAAACAATCTGATAAAAAAATACCAGCCGCGCTATAATGCGATGCTTAAGGACGATAAAACGTTCCCATGGATTTGCATCAAGAACGAAAAATATCCACGGGTTTTTACCACACGTACTTTTATCCGCGACGGTTCCACTTATTTTGGCCCTTATACTTCAGGGCGGACGCTACATACCATGATGGATTTTATTCGGCAGCTTTATCCGTTACGGAATTGTTCGTTGAATTTGGAACCTGCAGCCATTCAAAAAGCAAAATACAAAGTTTGTTTGGAATACCACATAGGCAATTGTCTGGGGCCCTGCATTGGTGACCAGACAGAAGCCGATTATCTGCAAAACATTAACGATATTAAGGACATTTTAAAGGGCAATATTGGGCAGGTTATTAAGCTATTAAAAGAAAAAATGGCTCAAATGAGCAGTGAGTATCGGTTTGAGGAGGCTCAAAAACTCAAAGAAAAACTGAACCATTTGGAAAACTACCAAAGCAAATCTACCATTGTTAGCCCAACCATCCACAATGTAGATGTGTTTTCATACATTGAGGACGAAAACAGTGCTTATGTTAACTTTCTGAAAGTGGTAAATGGGGCCATTATTCAGGTTCATACCATAGAAATTGTTAAGCGGGTTGATGAAGAAAAAGAGTCGTTGTTGCTCACCGCGATTACCGAAATCAGACAACGGCTCATGAGTACTTCGCGTGAGATATTGGTGCCATTTGAACTCGACTTTTCTATTGAAAATGTTTCGTTTTTAGTTCCCCAGCGCGGTGACAAAAAGAAACTCTTGGATTTAAGTATGCGAAACGCTTTTTATTTTAAACAGGAGAAGAAGAAGGATGAGATGAACCGAAGCCCCCAGAAGAGGGTAGATCGGATTATGGAAACCATGAAAAAGGATTTGCGGCTTAAGGAATTTCCCACCCATATTGAAGGGTTCGACAATTCGAACATTCAAGGCACAAATCCGGTTGCATCGTGCGTGGTTTTTAAAAATGGCATACCCAGTAAGCGCGATTACCGGCACTTTAATGTAAAAACAGTGGAAGGCCCTGACGATTTTGCCTCGATGGAAGAAATTATTTACCGCAGGTTCCACCGCACGCTGGAGGAAAACCAACCTTTGCCGCAACTCATTGTAATTGATGGGGGCAAAGGGCAATTGGGTGCTGCTGTTAAAAGTCTCGATAAACTTGATTTAATAGGTAAAGTAGCCATAATTGGTATTGCCAAGCGGTTGGAGGAAATTTATTTCCCTGGTGATTCGGTACCCATTTACCTCGATAAAAATAGTGAAACCCTGAAAGTAATTCAGCACATACGCAATGAGTCGCACCGTTTTGGGATTAACTTTCACCGCCAAAAGCGTTCGAAAAATTTCATCACTTCCGAACTTGATGGAATTGAAGGTATTGGTCCAAAAACGGTAGAACTTTTATTGGGAAACTTTAAAAGCATTGAGGCAATAAAATCAGCTAGTATAGAAGAGTTGGAAACGAGTATTGGTAAGGCAAAAGCAACAATTGTTAGGCGTTTTTTTGAGGCGTTGAATGAGAGTAAAACCCCAAAAATAGAACCGTAAAAAAAGTAATTCCGCCCAGAATTAAGCGGAATTACTTTTATTAAGGTGTACCGTGATTATTCTCCGGCAGTTCGAACACCCGTACCTAAATAAAAATTACGGTATTCCTTGCCACCCGGCACCGATTTTAAATTAGAAATAACCCCAGTCCCATCTAAAGCGCTCATGTTTTTGCTAATTAATCCATCACTTGAATTAACTGTAACAGAATTTACGGAATAGGGTGAAGCTGAATTAATAGTAACATCTGTATCTACAGCTATTTCAGGGTTACCTGTTGCATATTGACTATAGAATATTAATGTGGGCACTAAATCATACCCTTTGCCGCCATCTAAATTAACTACGCTTTTTACTTCACCATCCTGAACGTCAACATCGGCGGTTGCAGTTTTATTGTTTAAATCATAATCAATGGTAACAGTGGGTAATGCCACATAATTTGGACTTCCACCCAAAACAGTTATTTGTGCTACCCTACCAAAATTATCGATATAGGCGTCAGCAGTAGCATCTCCATAACTGAATTTAATAGGTTGCACTGAGTTTACAGGATATCCTGCCCCTGAATTGGAAACAATAATATTGGTTACCAAAGAATTAGATAAATAACCTGTTGCTGTTGCTTCAGTTACATTTTCTGCAACAATTGAAACTGATACTTTATCGCCTACGGTATATCCTGTTCCCCCGTTGCTTACATTAAAACCATTGATGCGAAAACCTAAGTCGGTAGCTGTAAAACTGGATATGCTAATTGAGGCGTTAGTTCCGCCGGCAACCGATAAAGAAAAGTTATTTGGATTGTTGGTTAAAAACCGTCCGCGTCCGTCAATGCTCCCGCTACTAATCCTATCGATACCGGTTATAGCTCCCCCTCCACTTACAGAACTTACTTCCCAATTCGGATCCTGCTGTTGAAATGCTAAATTAAGGGTGGTATTTGCAAACCCACTTCCAGATGAAATAATATCAATGTATTCCACTTTATTAAGGCCGTAATTGTCGGTCCTAATTTGAAAAACGGCGTCAACTTCACCTGTGGGCGCCACTTTAGTGAATCTTGCTCCATCGGTATATCCTTTGCCTGAAGAATTAACATGAGCTGAAACAAAAGATTTGGGATTGAAAATTTCAGCTTGAAGTACAGCGGCATTAACTGCATGGGTGGGAGCACCAAACACACAGTATACCGGATTTACAATCGGTATGGTGGTTGCTGATGTCATGCTGGTACCAAACCTTGTGGTTACGGTCTTTGCCGAATTTCCAGGGCCATTAGCAATTACTCCGTTTAAAGTGTTTAACATGAGTACTTGATTGGCTTCAAAAGTTGGTACTGAAATGTCGTAAGTAAGCTTACCTGCTTTGTCGGAAGGAAGGGATGCAGTATAAACACCATTGGCATCGGTGGTAAATGAAGTAGTAAATCCTGAGAAAGTAAAATTTGACACTCCTACTACATTATTAAAGAAAGATTCGATGTCGGGTTCAACCAAAACAGTAGCACCATTTGCAACCTCCGGAGCCGTATTTAGTAAATCGGTTTCATAGCTTACAACTCCTGTAACCGTCATTTGATTAGCAGGAACTGTGGATAAAACAGGGATTTGGACACTAAAATATCCGTTAACTGCCGCATTGGCAATAAAATCAACGGAAGTGTAATTGGCAACATCAATATGTACCGAGTAGGAGCCAGCCCGCAAGTTATCAAAGGTTGCCGAACCATCGGTGCCTGTAATAGCCGTATCCATGGAACTGTGGGTTTTTACAATAATTGTTGCACCACCCAATCCATTTAAATTTTCAGTTGTGCTTGCCGATTTATAGGAAAAATCGGTTGAAGCATCAACTACTTTAATGGTAAAGAAAACAGCATTAGCCATAGAATCAGCAATCATAGTATTGTTGTTGATTAATTGGATGGCATCATCCTCGGAGAATTCTTCTTTTTTACAAGCATTAGTTAATACCAATGCAGATAATAAAGTAATCATTGAAACGGTTGTTATTTTTTTCATAGTTAACGATTTATGTTATTTATTAAACAATTCTACAATATTTACACCTATGGAAATCATAAGTGCACTACTCGTAAAATCAGCTTTATATTGATTTTGGAGATTGTATGTTGCCATACTGTTAATTGGAACAAAACCTAATTTATACCTGATATCAACGCAATAAGCTCCATATTCAAAACCAATTCCAAGTATTCCACTCAGGTTATAGGCGGCAAAGCTACTCGTAACATTATCGTAGTATCTATCGGGCAAAACATAGGAAGTACTAGGATTGGTGTTGTTCGAAGTAACCGATAACAAATTATAAGCGTAAGCATTATAAATTATATCGTAGGAACCGCCTACAAATAGTTTAGCATTCAATGAGCCTAATTTTGGCAACGAAAAGCAGGCTAATACAGGAAACTCAAAATTATGAAGAACAATGTTTGAATTTACCCGCTGTATGGTAATACTCTGAGAGTAAGTTTCACTGGAGCTAATGCCATTGTAATAATAAATATAGTTTGGATCCAGGTGCATGGTTCCTTCTTGCACATAAAGAGCCTCCACAGACAATCCAAAAAAGTCAGAAATTTGATACCCTGTAAACACTCCAAGGGAGAATCCGGTTCTGCTTTCGGTAGTTTCCATCTTTTGAAAATCCTGAGCAAACATGCTAGATACTAAGCCTCCTTTTGCTCCATAGTAAAATCGGTTACCCCCAGCACTTTGGCCAATGTCCAGACTATGAACATTCGACAAAAAAAGTACTATGCAACAAATAATGATTACTGATTTTTTCATAGGCTTCAAAATTTTAGATTTTTGATTCGCACTAAATTATATTTGAATATTAAAATCAAAGTAATTAAATGGTTTTTCTTTAACTATTTGCAACGACAGCAAGATTTTTCAAACGGATTATAGATAAAGGTACAAAACGCAGTGAATCTCTGATAAAAAAAGAACAATATTTTTTAAAAAATAATACATAATTGAATAGGGTTGTCTGAAAATTTGAAAGGCTTTATTCTAAAAGCGAAAGATTTATTAGAAAAGGAATTCGGTGTTTGTTGAATTATATAAACACTTGGATTCGGAAGGCTGAAGCAAAATAAGGTGCCCCTTGGAGCACCTTATTTTTGTATAGTTATAATTAAAAGTTAATTGGTCATTCCTGTTCCAGTCTCTAAAACTGGAAGTGCCGGTTTTTCTTGGGTTTTAACCAGATTCATTTCATCGATAAGGTTTTGGGCTCCAGCAAATTTATCAATTATTAGCAGTACATATCGAATATCAACCACAATGGTTTTTTGAAGTTTGGGTTCAAAAGCTATGTCGCCGCTCATGGCTTCCCAGTTACCATCAAAAGCTGCACCAATAAGCTGCCCTTTTGCATTCATAACAGGGCTTCCGGAATTACCGCCGGTAATGTCGTTGTTGGTAGTAAAACATACTGTCATGCTTCCATCGGCATTTCCATAAGGACCGTAATCTTTTCGGTTATAAATATCCTTTAATTTGGCAGGAACTGTAAATTCACGTTCGGTGGAATCTTCTTTCTCCATTAAACCTTCTAAGGTAGTATAATAGGAATATTGGATGGCATCAGCAGGACTGTAATCACCAACGGTACCGTAGGTTAAACGCATGGTAGAATTAGCATCCGGAGCGTAGGCTTTGTCAGGGTTCATTTCCATTAATCCGGCTTCAAACAAACGCATGCCTTCATCAATTTGCAAATAATTCGGTTCCATGGTTCCATTCAAAGCAATAAGTTGTGCCCTGATACTTTTACCTGTTATATAAGCTAAATCTTTGCTAATAGTTTTGGCATTAGGTTTTGTTAAAAAAGAATTCAATTTAGTTTGATCTACAAAAATTGATTTTTTAAACAGATCTTCTATAAATTTATCCACATCGCCTTTGTATTTTTTTACCAATACGGTATTAATGTATTCAGGATAGTATTTTGGTTGTACCTCTTTCAGGTATAGCTTAAGTAAGGCAGCTGAAGCTTTTTTATCGGTGGTTGCATCGTAATTTTTGAAAAAAGCATCGGCAGCGGCTTGAAACTTTTCGGTAGCATTTTTAATGAGTTGAGTACTGTCAGGAGTTAAAAGTGCTCCTTCTAAATTAGCTGCATTTAATGTAAACCTAAAGGCTTCGGCACCCACCCATTGGGTTTCTAGTAAGTATTGCAAGGCGTGGTCGTAAGCACTGTTGGCAACCATTGCTTTTTCAATTTGAGACAGTGCATTTCCGTATTTGGCTTTTCGAGCCTCCGATTGGTTCAACCATTGTGTGAAATCTGACTCTAATTTTTGTTTTTTATCAATTACATTCAACCGTTTTAATCCTTTGTTTTGGCCTATGGAGTACTTCCAATAATTGGATGAACGGGCGAATTTTGAGGAATATTGGATGCGCACTAAATCACTATTTTCCATGAATTCTTGCCAAATACCTTGTTTTAATCCCCGTATTTTAATCCGGTTGGCATTGGTAATTTCCATTTCATTTTTTACTTCCCACGATGTCATATAATGTGTGGTTGTTCCAGGATAACCCATAATAAAAGCAAAATCACCTTTTTTAACTCCATCGAGCGAAATAGGTAAAAAATGTTTGGGTTTGTAGGGTACATTTTCTTCAGAATATTTGGCTGGTTTACCATCAGGGCCGCAATAGATGCGGAATAAGCTAAAATCGCCTGTATGACGAGGCCACATCCAGTTATCGGTGTCGGCGCCATATTTTCCAATCGATTCGGGTGGTGCACCAACCAGACGGATGTCGAGGAAGGTTTCATAAACAAACAGGTAATAAAAATTTCCTTTAAACATTCCTTCAACACGTCCTTCGTAATGATTTCCGTTGGTAGCTTCATTTTCAATAACAGTTGCAATGCTATCAACAATTGTGTTTCGTTGCGATTGATCGGCTGTTACAGGAATAGCTTTCAATATACGTTCGGTTATGTCTTCAACCCGTATTAAGAAAGAGGCCTTTTTATTTGGGTTTACTAATTCTTCTTTTTTACTCATTGCCCAAAAACCATCGGTAAGATAATCGTGTTCTACCGTACTGTGCGATTGAATTTCACCGTATCCACAATGGTGGTTTGTGAGCACCAGCCCTTCACCTGAAATCAATTCGCCGGTACAACTACCTTTATCGAGAGCAATAATGGCATCTTTAATGCTTGCCTGATTAATACTATAAATATCTTCTGCAGTTAGCTGCATTCCCATTTCTGTCATGGTGGCCATATTTTTTTCAATAAGTAGGGGCAGCCACATACCCTCGTCAGCCTTTACAAAAACTGAAACGGTAAGTAAAAATCCCAATAGGGACAATGAAAGTTTTCTCATTTCGGATTCAATTTATTTTGTTAAAAAATTGATGCAATTTAAACCTTTTAAGCGTTACAACCCACTTATAACACATGTTTTACATATAGGTTTAATTTTATATTCTCATTTGTATCAATATTTTTATAATGGTTACACTCTATATGTTGTTTATTATCCTATTGCTAAGTAAAAGCAAAAAAAGAGGCTGCCTTTATTGAATAAGACAGCCTCTGTATAATTTTTGCCGCAACGTTTTCTCAAACCCAGCGAACTGGTTTTGGCATGGTTATGCTTGTGTAGTTTCATCTTTTTTGCAGCACTCCCCTTCATCTGTTTTGTCGGTGCAGCATTCCTTTTCCGTTCTACAATTACAGCCGCAATTGCAGCCACAGCCATTCTTGCCACCATGGTGTTTGTGCCTGAAGTGATGGAAGCCCAAGCCACCAAACAGCATCCGCGACAAAACCGCTAAACCAATTGCTTGCCAATATCCGATGGCAGGCAAATTAAAAATTCCGGGGATAATGGCATTCCACAAGGCCATTATTGCCAAACCCAATAAGGCCACAATGGCAGCAAAACCTATAACACCTAAAACTGCCCAACCTATGCATTTCCATACATTGCAACGGCAGCGGCCGTTTTCATTACAACATTCACTTTTCCTCATTTTGTTTAAAAATTAGTTATTAGTATTAAAATTATCAGTCATTCAATTGTGGTTACTGCCTTCCAGTATTTTACCGAGTTTTATCTGCGCCCGGTGTTTCCTCGAAAGCAGCGTCCCAATTGGGGTATTCAATTCGGCAGAAAGCTGCATAAAGCTTTTCCCCTCAAAGTGCGTCCCATTTATAATGTATTTATCTACTTCGTTAAGCATTTCAATAGCTGCCAGTAATTGATGTGGCTCATAATCGTTTAAAACATATTTTTCATCGGTTTCGCTGGAAAAATTACTGCTTGAATCATTTCCAAATATCTGATTATCATAGGTATCTATGGAAACTGTTATTCTTTTTTTCTTTTGGGTATCGAATATTTTGTTGTGCAACGAGCGGTATATGTAACCTGCCAGGTTTTCTATCTGTACATCAATATTTAATTTATCGAGCAAACTTAGGGCTACGTCCTGAACAATATCTTCTGGCGAAGCATCGGCATAGCGCTTTTCCATATTTTTTTGTACAAAATGAACCAGTTTATTATATTCCTTTTTAAAGAAATCCTCGATTCTTATTTCAGGTTTTCTACTTTCCATACTATTATAGACGACCAACGATTGACTTATTGCATTAAATAACAAAGAATTTACTTAAATGATTGAAAATAAAATTGTGGTGCTTCAAATAATTGATTTTTATTTCCCGTAAATCGAGTTAGGGCTTCGATTTTTATTTGTTCCTTTTAAAGCAATAAAACGGCTAAAACTATTAATTGCAGATAAATTGAAGTATAAAATTGATTTATTTTGGATTGTTTTATAATTTCTTGATTTATGACAAAAAACACACTATTGAGTGTACCCGGAAAAGCAATCTATTGTTGTCCTGAAAGCTTAAACCGTATCATAAATTATTGTGCTTTTTGTATTTTTCGCGGCTAGCTTTTTTTTTATGAAATAAAAAGTCAATTTCAACAGCAGAAGGTACGAATCCCGAATTCTCGGGACTAAAATAAAAGATTACTTGTAATCTTTTGAAAAAAAGGGAATATTGTCGTACACCCGATTCTTTAGAATCCTAATTGCTTCGATAAAATCAACCATTTTTAAAGTTAGATGCCATTAATCGGTAACATCATAGCTTGGGAGCGGATTCTTTGTGAGTTCAGCATGCATTTTACGGTTATTGAAAATGTTGCACGCCATATAAACGGCTTCGCGGAATGAATTGGGAGAGGCTTGATCCAATCCGGCTAATTCATAATCCGTACCATGGTCGGGTGCGGTGCGAATAATGGGTAACCCTGCTGTATAATTAACTCCGGTATCAAAATTCAATGCTTTAAACGGGGCAATTCCCTGATCGTGATACATGGCCATAATACCATCGAATTTACTAAAGCTACCAGAACCAAAGAAACTATCTGCCGAAAATGGTCCCAGCGCCAAAATTCCTTCTTTATTGGCTTTTTCGATGGTTGGAATAATAATCTCCAATTCCTCTTTACCGATTAATCCGCTATCTCCGGCATGTGGGTTTAACCCCAAAACAGCAATTCTAGGTTTTCTGATAGCAAAATCAACCGTTAAAGCCTTGTTCATCATGCGTAATTTCTTCAGAATGTTTTCTTCTGTAATGTGTTTGGTTACTTCGCTCAAAGGAACATGACCCGATACTACCCCAACCTTCATCATTTCGCTGGTCATTATAATCAAGGTATTTTGAATTTTGAAGCGCTCCATTAAAAACTGGGTGTGACCTTTAAAATTAAATTCTTCGGTTTGTGTAGTTTCCCTATTAATTGGAGTTGTTACCAGCACATCAATTTTATTGGCTTGTAAATCTTTTACAGCGGCTTCTAAAGAAAGCATCGCCGCCTCACCAGCCATTTGCGACGATTTTCCCAATTCTACCCGGATGTTATCGCCCAACACGTTTATTAAGTTGGCTTTATGATAGGCAATTTCATCGGCCGATTGAATGGAATTAAAATTGAAAGAGGTAATATTCAATGCCTTACGATGATAGGCCGCTACTTTTGGTGAACCATAAATTACCGGGGTGCAAAATTCAAGTACGCGGTTATCCTGAAAGGTTTTTATAATTACTTCGTAGTTTATTCCGTTAATATCTCCTTGGGTAATTCCTACCCGAACTTTAAAATTAGTCATCTTAAATTTTATTAGGTGTAACCCACAAATTTAATGGTTCTGTTGAGTATTCGAAATTTTTTTGAAGAATTCTGTCAGTAATCGTACACCTACACCGGTACCCCCCTGTAAACGGTAGGAATCATCGGCGGTTAAAAAAGCTGTTCCGGCAATATCGATATGAATATAAGGCGATTTGGTAAAATGCTCTAAAAATTTGCCTGCCGAAATAGCTCCCGCTTCTCTTTTTCCAATATTTTTCAAGTCCGCAATAGGCGATTTCAAGGGTTCTTTGTATTCATCCCAAAAAGGGAATCGAACCAACCTTTCGTGAACAGCGGAACCCGCTTCTTCCAATTTCTGGAACCACAAATCGGAAGCATTGCCCATCATTACCGAGGCTTCCTGGCCTAACGCCATTTGCGCACTTCCGGTTAAAGTGGCTAAATCAATAACTAACTCAGGCTCATATTGGTCGGAATATGTTAATGCATCGGCTAATATGAGACGGCCTTCCGCATCGGTGTTCATTATTTCAACATGTAAGCCGTTATACATGGTAATAACATCACCGGGAGTGTAAGCGTTACCATCGGGACGGTTATCGGTTGCCGGCATTAAACCAATTACCCAAACAGGAACTTGCTGAAGGGCAAGGGAATAAAAAGTTCCGGCCACAGCAGCGGCGCCGGCCATGTCGCACTTCATTTGATCCATGCTATTTAGAGTGGGTTTCAGACTCAAACCACCGGTATCGTACATTACCCCTTTACCGACCAAAACAATTGGTTTTTGATTGATTGCCTGAGCCGGTTTATATTCGCATACGGTAAATGTTGGAGGATCGATGCTCCCACGATTTACGGCCAATAAGCCTCCCATACGCAGTGATTCAATCTGCATTTTGTGTAAAACCTCCACATTAAAACTAGCCTCCTGCCCTTTAAGAACAACTTCCTTTGAAAAGCGGATGGCATTCATAACACTTACTGGTTCATTTACCATATCTCGTACCCAAAAGGTTGCCTTAATTAAATGATTCAGGTTTTCGGCGTCCTTTTCAATTAAATTGGGATGATAAAGATCGATTTGTGTTACCGAGAAAATTTTTTTGCTTCGGGCTTCGGGCTTAAAATAGGGAAGAAAGCGATAGCCAGACAAAGCCAAACCCTCGGCAAAAGCCAGTAATTCATTCGGTTGCAGTGAATGACCGTCGATAGTAATTACACCCAATTTTTCTTTTTGAGTTATCTGACTCAGTTCATTACCCAATTTTCGGTAGGGTTCTAAACTTGTTTCTTCCTTTTTTTTAACTAATAAGATGCAAGATTTGCTTTGATGTACTTCAATGATGCTTTTATCGAGTAAAATCTGCCGTTCGATAGATTCAATACTCCCTGCATTCAATTTTTCAGGATAATTGGGATTTTCGAAATTGATAAAAAAAACAACGGCTTCGTTCTCAATGGTTGGTTTTGTATTTAGGACATTAATAAGCATAAAAATAATTTGTAAAATATAAATAGCGCATTAAAAGATCAACAAATCAGTGTGTTATTAGCTTTTGTAATTAAGCTTTATTTTCGAATAAAAAACATAGGATACAATTAAAATTCCAAATACTAAAAGCGGAAATATCGCTTGAAAACCAAATCCATCAATTGCCCAATGGCTTATAGAGGCAAATATAAAGTCGAATGCAAAACCGGCATAAGCCCATTCTTTAATGCGAGCCGGAATTTTAGGAATTACTAACGCTAAAGCTCCCAACACCTTAAACACGACAAAGGCGTTACCAAAATAATCAGGATATCCTAAATGGCGAATACCTTCTTTGGCAAGCTCTGTTTGTGAAGTGAAAGCTGGCATAACTCCTTCAAACAAGAAAATTAATCCGGTGGATACCCAAAAAATAATCTGATTTTTTTTCATTTCAATAAGTTTAAAAATTTAAAGTTTTTAAACGAACGGTTTTAGTAATTTGTTCATTCTCACTTTATTCTTCCACTTATTTCTGTTATCCAAGGCGGGTAACCTATTGAATTGCCAATTTATTTGTCAGTAAAAAAGTTAATTTATCAGTGCATTTTGCGGGGCTTAATCATGTTTTCAGGCAACAGAAAGTTATCGAGTTCCTCTTTTGAAAGCAGTTTTTGTTCCAAAACCAAATCGTAAACACTCTGTCCGGTTTTTAAAGCTTCTTGAGCTAATTTTGACGATGCTTCATATCCCAAGACAGGGTTCAATGCAGTAACCAGTCCAATGCTGCGGTAAACCAAATTGCGGCAATGATCAACATTTGCGGTAATGCCATCGATGCAACGGAATTTCAACACTTCCATTCCGTTTTTAAGCATCTCCACACTTTCAAAGATACTTTGCACTATCAGTGGCTCCATTACGTTCAATTCCAACTGTCCGGCTTCGGATGCTAAAGTTACCGACAGATCGTTTCCAATTACTTTAAAAGCAATCTGGTTTACTACTTCAGGAATTACCGGGTTTACTTTTCCTGGCATTATGGATGAACCGGGTTGCATTGGGGGAAGGTTTATTTCGCCAAAACCAGTGCGGGGACCAGAAGAAAGTAAGCGTAAGTCGTTACAAATTTTTGAAAGTTTTACAGCCAACCTTTTAATAGCCGATGAATACATAACAAATGCACCGGTATCTTGGGTGGCTTCAATCAGATTTCCGGCTAGTTTAATATCCATGCCTGTAATTTCACGCAGGTAATCGATGCAAAGATCACTGTATCCGGGCTCAGAATTGATGCCGGTTCCAATAGCAGTAGCACCCATGTTAACTTCTAAAAACAGGCTAACGTTTTGCTCCAGTCTTTCAATTTCTTCAGAAAGGGTAACCGCATAAGCTTCAAATTCTTGTCCTAAGGTCATGGGCACGGCATCCTGTAACTGGGTTCGACCCATTTTTATTACATCACGGAAGTCGCGGGCTTTTTCACGGAACGATGCAATCAAGTCCTTGAGTACCTCAATAAACCTTGCGTTATTGAGCATGAGTGCTATTTTAACCGAAGTAGGATAGGCATCGTTGGTTGATTGGCTGAGGTTTACATGGTTATTGGGGTGGCAATATTGATATTCTCCTTTTTTGTGACCAAGAATCTCCAATGCACGGTTGGCAATAACTTCGTTGGCAGCCATGTTGGTAGAAGTTCCGGCACCTCCTTGAATCATATCTACAGCAAAGTTCCGATGGAATTTACCTTTTATTATTTCATCGCAGGCCTTTACAATGGCTTCGGTTAAGGTTTTATCCAATAAACCTAGATCGTAGTTTGCCTTGGCAGCAGCCATTTTAACAATTGCCAGCGATTGAACAAACACGGGGTAAAAACTTATAGTAACCCCACTTATGTTGAAGTTTTCCATGGCTCGTAGCGTTTGCACTCCATAATAAGCTTCAGCAGGTACTTCGCGGTCGCCCAGCAAGTCGTGTTCAGTTCTGGAGCGCCCTGAAACATATTGAGTTCCAATATTTACTATATGCGAATTGGCATGATCCATTCGACGGGCAATTAATTTAGCCAGAAATTTATAAAACTTTGCGGCTAATTCTCCCTCACGGCTGAAAATATCGAGTAATGTTTCTTTACTCAACCTCAGAGCTGTAACGTCTGTCATGGCTCTTGCTGTAGAAGAATGTGGAGAGTTTTCCATTAAAGAGCCTTCGCCCATAAAATCGAATTTTCTGAAAAACGACAATCGTTTTTCCTCACCAAATGGAGTACTTTTAAATAATTCAACCTCACCTTCGTAGATAATGTAAACAGCATCGCGGGCGGTTCCTTCTTTAAAAAGATAGGTTCCTTTTTGATAACTTTTACTTTCTAAGTGAACAGCTAACTGTTCTATTTCGCGTTCATTCAACGAATCGAAAAGGCTTACACCTTTTACAAATTCTAGAAATTTATGTTTGTCCATAAGTATATTATTAGAAAGAATTTGAAACGAAAGTGATTATAATTTTAGAACCGGCAAAGTTTTTAGCTTGTTCAAAAAGATTCTTTAAAACATAGTGGCTATCTTAAATGGTTTTCAGAAAGGGAATGATTTTAAATACAGTTAATTGTTTTGATTTTAATCACCGAAGTTTGTATTTTTATCGGCATACATATAAATTTAATGTTTGAATTAGTCATTCTTGCGGAAAATTATTCATTACCCATTTAATTAAACACAAAACAATAAAAACCATGGCAAAAATTCTGGTATTAGGGGCAGGAATCTCAGGTCACACGGCTGCTGCATTTCTTAAAAAGAAGCTTGGTAAAAAACACCAGGTTGTTGTAGTATGCCCCACGGCCTATTATCAATGGATACCGTCGAATATATGGGTGGGAGTTGGCAAAATGACAATTGACCAGGTACGCTTTAAATTAAAAAAAGTGTACGACCGATGGGGCATTGATTTCCGGCAAGCCAAGACTACCGCTATTTTCCCGGAAGGAGGCAATGGATTGGAGCGCCCTTTTGTAACTATTGAATATACCGATGAAGACAATAAGGGGAAAACGGAGAACATTGATTACGATTATCTTGTAAATGCCACCGGCCCAAAGTTGAATTTTGCCGCTACCGATGGCCTCGGCCCCGGTAAATTTACCCATTCGGTTTGCAGTTGCGACCATGCGGCTTCAACTTGGGAAGCGCTTAAAGGCTGCTTTACGAGAATGCAAAATGGCGAAAAAATTCGCTTCCTTATTGGTACAGGGCATCCAACAGCCACCTGCCAGGGGGCAGCTTTTGAATATGCACTTAATGTAGCGCACCAAATAAAAGAAAGAGGGTTGCAAGATAAAGCAGATATTACCTGGATTTCGAACGAATACGAATTGGGCGATTTTGGAATGGGTGGTGCTTTTATTAAAAGGGGTGGTAATATAACGCCAACAAAAGTATTTAGTGAGTCAATTTTTGCAGAATATGGTATAAAATGGATAAAAAGAGCGGGAGTAATAAAAGTTGAAGAGGGCTTGGCTCACTACGAAACACTTACCGGGGAAATGAAAACCATAAGTTTTGATTTTGCCATGCTCATTCCCGCTTTTGCAGGTGTGGGATTAAAAGCCTTTAATAAAACCGGCGAAGATATAACAGCACAGTTATTTGCGCCCAATGGGTTTATGAAAGTTGATGCCGACTATTCTGCCAAGGAATTCGAGGATTGGTCGGTTGACGATTGGCCATCGACTTACCAAAGTCCTGTTTTCCCAAATATTTTTGCCCCTGGAATTGCATTTGCGCCTCCACACCAGATATCAAAACCAATGAAAAGCCCCAATGGTACATTAATAACCCCTGCACCTCCCCGAACAGGTATGCCATCGGGTGTAATAGGCAAAATTGTGGCACTTAATATAGTTGAACATATAAAAACGGGCCGAACCGACTTTAAGCACAAAGCTTCGATGGGACGGATGGGTGCAGCCTGCGTTGTTTCAGCCGGTTACGGTATGCTAAAAGGGAACGCCGCAACCATGACCGTATTTCCAATTGTCCCCGATTGGGAAAAGTATCCTCAATGGGGAAGGGACATTCAATATACAGTTGGCGAAGCTGGGCTGGCTGGACATTGGATAAAAATATTCCTGCATTATATGTTTTTACATAAAGCAAAAGGCTATCCATTTTGGTGGTTGCTTCCGGAATAAATTAATTGTTTTACATAAACTAGGAGAATTATTATATAGCTAAGAATATTGTACGTGCATACTACGATGAGTCGTATCCACCTTTACCAACAAAAGCAACGCGTTATTGGCGCAAAAACCTGATATGGCAAGCAATTCGGTTTATTTTACTAAACCTTAAAATTATGCGCATTATTGTTGGCGGGCATTCCTAAGTTTTTTTAGGGAGAGGTTTTCCTACCACACGAGGGGACTCGTGCGGTAGCATTTGCCACACTAACTTTTTTTATAAATTTGCGGCCTCAGTTCTAAATTGAGTAACTGAAATGCATTAAAAACAAAATTGTTAATGGCATCAAAAAAAGGAATATTTCAGCGGACGGAGTTGCTGTTGGGGAACGAGGTCATGACAAACATGGCATCGAAGCGGGTAATTATTTTTGGTATCGGAGGTGTAGGAAGCTGGTGTGCCGAAAGCCTCATAAGGAGCGGAATACAACAGTTGACCATTGTGGATTCCGACTTGGTTTGCATTACCAATATTAACCGTCAGTTGCATGCTACCACAGAAACCGTTGGCAAAGTAAAGACGGATGTGCTTAAGCAACGGCTCCTTGAAATTAATCCATCGGCTAACATTCAAGCCATTCAGAAAATATATGAACCGGAAACTTCCGATTCCTTTGATCTGGATTCATACCACTATATAATTGATGCCATTGACAGCCTCAGCAATAAAATTGATTTAATACGCAAAGCCACTCGCACAAATGCTGTGTTCTTTTCATCGATGGGTGCATCGTTAAAAATGGATCCAACTAAAATTCGTGTGGCCGAATTTTGGAAGGTAAAAGGCTGTCCGTTTGGGGCAATCCTTCGAAAAAAGATACGGAAAGGCGACTTACCAGCTAAAGAGTTTATGTGTGTTTACAGTGAGGAATTGCTTGCTAATAAAGGTCAAGGTGCCTCCTGTGGTACCGATGCCTGTTTGTGTCCAAAATTAAAGTATGCTCCAGGCGATCCTGATTTGGCCGAACACGAGTGGTGTAGCCAAAAAGCGGTAATTAATGGAACGGTTGCACACATTACCGCTATTTATGGTTTTATGCTTGCCGGATTAGTAGTTCAGGATATTTATAACCAAAACGAATAGCCCTTTTTAAAATAATAGCGTTAACTGAATTTTGCACGGTAGGTAAGTTTATAAATGTATGGGTAAATAATGCAGGCTATGCATATTCCAAAAGCGCCTTCTAAAAGGGAAAACAACGCTAAAACTCCTGCAATTACCAATGATGCAGTTACCAATGAAAAGAGTGCAGAAAGGATTATTAATGCAGTAAAAAGCAACCCAATGCGTGCTGCAAAAATCTTAGGCCCAGCATTTATCAATTGTATCTCAAACGGCAGGTGCTTTACAATGGTGCGCGAAGTAATTCCCACCAAGCTGTATTTTGAATAGGGAGTAGCCCTGAAGAAGAAATCAATTCCCAGGAATACTATTAACAGGAGGTTTTGTGAATAGCCAAAAGCTAAAAGAATTAATACAGTAATAACACCATTGGTGCGGGCAACCCGTTCGTTGATTCTTGTATCGGAAATGGGGCAAAATGCGTAGTTTTTCATTTTCAAAATTGTTACTGATTTTTATTACGATACAAAGTTGGTTTGATTTAAAAAAATGTGAAATCCCACAGAAAGGGCATTTTATATACCCTTTTTATGGTATGCTTTTCAAATGAAAGTTGCAATGAATTACTGGGTAATTTAAAAATAGTACATACGTTATAGTACCGGATACATTTCTTACAATGGTTGGTGGTTATTTCAATTAATTTTGTGGCTTTCAGTTCTAATTTAAAAATTAAGAGAAACAACTTTTAAATCACAACATTCAAAATATAAAAAAATAAAACACAGACCAATGAAAAAACTGATACTTCTGACCTTTTTTGCCTTTCAATTAACCGCTTGGCTTTCGGCACAAATGATTGCAGATTTTGAAACCGCAGGCACTACACCCGAGTTAAGCGCTGAAGGAACTTTTGGCGTGGTGGACAATCCCGATGCAAGTGGCTCAAACCCCAGTGCCAAAGTGGGTTATTATAAAAAACTTGCAGGCAACTGGCATTATGTTACCATGAACTTTCCAAATGGAATAAATATTGGTTATAACAATACCTTAACCTTTAAACTCCGTTGCAGTGCTCAAGGTCGTATTTTTGCCAAATTCTGGAACGGAAGTCAGGTTCCCATCGAAGACTGGGCACCCGAATGGGCGTTCCAACCTCCGGCCAATACTTGGGTAGAATGCAAAATGGATTTGACCCCGGCCATGCAGCAACAGTTTACCTCGTTGCAATTAGCAGCTTGTGTTGATAATGAAGGTGAAGGTGAAGCAGATGTTTGGTTCGATGATGTGCAACTGAGCAATCCCGAATTGGGCGATGGTTCCCCAAAAGTATTGTTCACTGTTTCGGATACCAAGGTTAATATTGGCGAACAAATTTCGATGGATGCCTCCGAATCGTACGACTACGACGGACAGATTACCGATTATCATTGGGATTTTGGCGATGGTTCAACAGATAGTGGGGTAACTGCTATACATACCTATTTGCAAGATAGCATCTATACCTTGAAATTGACGTTAACCGATAACGATGGGAAAAAATCAAGTGCTTCAACCACCCTATTTGTGATGGATCCGGAACAAAAACTGAGCAAACTTACTTTTGCTACCCAGCAACCGGAAGTCAACAAAAAAATAGAAGGTATTTTCCAGATTAATGCCAATTATACCAATGTGTATAATCCCGATGAGGTTAAAGCAGACGCTGAAATAACGTGTCCCGATGGCAAAAAAATCATCATTCCCTGCTTTTACTATATGAAAGCCCGGCTCGAAAACACTGCATGGATAGCCGATTCCAGCTTTCAGGCATGGATGTTCCGTTTTAACACCCAACAAGTGGGTACCCATTCAGTAATAGTGAAGGTTACTGATGAGAGTGGAACCGTAAGTTCCGATATTGCTGAAATTGAAGTGGCTCAAGGCAACAACAAAGGTTTTATTCATAACGATGCCAGCAACTATCAATACTACCGCCACACCACTGGCGAATCGTTTTATCCCATGGGAATAAATATAGGGTGGAACAATATGCCCAATTACATCCAAACCATTCAAAATTTATCAGAATCAAAAGCCAACACGTTCCGATATTGGCACACCCCTTTTGCCCAGCAAGCGTTGGAGTGGAAAAAAACAACTTTTTACGATGGATTGGGCTACTACAGTCAAAAAGCAGCAGCCATGACCGATTCGCTGTTGAACCTGGGTGAAGCTACCAACGTTTATATGCAGTTGGCTATTTTTCAACACGGCATGTTTTCCGAAAATGTGAATCCCATGTGGGCCGATAACCCTTACAATATAGCAAACGGAGGTTATGTAACCCGCGCCGAAGAGTATTTTTACAATGCCGACTGTAAAAAACAGACTAAAAAATTGCTCCGTTATATTGTGGCTCGTTGGGGATATTCCAAAAACCTATTTGCTTGGGAATTCTTTAACGAAGTGCAATTCACCGGAATCCATAACAGTCAAACGGCTCAATGGTGGCCCGGAGTTATGACCTGGCATAGCGAAATGAGCCAATACGTGGCATCCATCGACCCGTTTAACCACATTCAAACTACCAGTGCCGATAACAACCAGCTATTACAATTAGATACCATTAAGGAATTGGATGTGCTGCAATACCATTTGTATTCCGACAAGATGCTTGATGATCAAGTGAATCTGGACTTTGACTTTCAGAATAAACTCAACAATACCTCTATAATAAATGGTGAATACGGAACCAATGTAGAAGCTGATGTGCCTATTGATATGCAACGGAACGCTATATGGAATGGAATTATGACTCAAGTTCCTCATTATATGTGGATTTGGGAACATTACCTCGATTTATCGTGGGCTGGTTTGTTTACCATGCCCATGGACTATTTGGCGGAAGAAGATTTTGGGGCTGAAACTACCTTAGAAAGTTACCCGGTTACCATAAATCATTCCACTAAAACATTCAAAACATTGGGTTTATCGTCAGGCAAAAGTTTTTACGGTTACAGTTACGACCCCAATTTTAGCAACAACATTACCGGTGCAGTATGCGAACTCAAAAACATTCCTTTTGCCAATTATACTATATCCTATTATCTACCGGTAAGCGGCGAGGTAATTAAGACAGTAAATGTAGCCTTGATTCAATTGACTAATCAGTTGCAACTTCCGGAATTCTCAAAAGGAATTGCGTTTAAAATAAAGTTTTAATCGCAATACAATTTACCAATAGCCATTGCCGGAAACGACACCGTGGTTGCTCCCGGAATGGCCGTTTCTTTTTCAGGCACATTAAGTATGAGTCAAACCTCAAACACCTTGACTTTTGATTGGAATTTGGAGGAAAAACCGGCTTCCAGTGAAGCCAACATAAGCAATCCGACCCAGCAGGATATTGCTTTTACACCCGATGTGGCCGGTATTTACAAAATAAGCTTAACGGTGAATGATGGAGTAAATAACAGTGTTCCCGATGTGGTTACAATCATTGCATCAAACCGCCCGGTGGCCGTTTTAGCAATTGATACAACGCTATCAATAAGTGAAAAATATTTTTATTGCGATGGTTCAAACAGCTACGATGTTGACGGCGATGCTTTATCTTATTCCTGGAAGTTGATTTCGAAACCTACTGATAGTAAAGGTCAGCTTTACCAGTTTGACCAACCAATTTCCATTCTGCGCCTCGACAAAGAGGGTGAATTTATACTGGAACTCACGGTAAACGATGGAATATCGAACAGCGAACCGGAAACCATAAAAGTTAATGTGTTACCAACCGGGATCAGGGATTCATAGATTTCATCAAAAGTTTCGCTTTATCCTAACCCCACGTTAGGCACTGTTACCTTAAATACAAGCGAAGATTTAGTTATTGACCAATTGGAACTGTTGGATGTAACAGGCCGCGTAATTGGAACACCAAAACTTGATAACCCGTCATCGGAAATTACTTGGGACATGAACCAACTATCGGTGCAATCGGGAATTTTCCTGATTAAACTCACCATTGACAAACAAATAATATACAAAACGCTCCTATTCAATAAGTAGTTTTCATAAGTAGTAGTGATAAAAAAGGGGGTTGCAAAATTTGTGGCTCCCTTTCTGTTTTTTTGCCCACCATGCATTCGGGTTTCATAAAAATTTTTTTCCTCATTGATCCATTAGTGTATGTGTTTCATATCCAAACCATCAAACTTTTTTACAGATATTTCGCAACAAAAAGGGAAAATTCCATCGGTTTGAACTTAAAAAAAACTTACTTTAGCTATTCTTAAAACATAGATTATGCACATTGCAATTGCTGGAAACATTGGTTCGGGAAAAACCACGCTGACCCGTTTATTATCAAAACACTACAAGTGGGAAGCCCATTTCGAAGATGTGGATGAAAACCCGTATTTGAACGATTTTTATAACGACATGCAGCGTTGGTCGTTCAATTTGCAGATATACTTTTTGAACAGCCGGTTTACCCAAATACTCGACATCCGCAAGTCGGGAAAAACAGTGGTTCAGGACAGAACCATATACGAAGATGCGCATATTTTCGCCCCCAACCTCCATGCTATGGGGTTGATGAGTTCCCGCGATTTCGACAATTACTATTCATTGTTCAAATTAATGAGTTCGTTGGTGCAACCCCCTGAATTGTTGATTTACTTGCGGGCTTCGGTACCAACCTTAGTTAACCAAATCCAAAAACGGGGACGCGACTACGAAAACACCATCCGGCTCGATTACTTGAAACGCCTCAACGAGCGCTACGAAGCTTGGATTGGAAAATACGATTTAGGTAAACTGCTGGTAATTGATGTGGACCACCTCAATTTTGGCGAAAAAAACGAAGACCTGAGCAGCATCATCAATAAAATTGACGCTGAAATCCACGGATTGTTTTAAGACTATTGCTTCCGGATATAAAATCCGGCAAGTAAATTTTTAAGCGGTATCCAAATTGAACCTTATTTTGAATCAGTGAGACTTTAATCCCGAGCCCTCGCACAATCTGAAAGGATTGAATGTGAATAGCCCTGCATGAAACTTAGCCAAAGGCGATCTCACGAAGCGAAGCAAGTAATGCGGGGTAATATGTAATAGGTTATACCCAACCACAAAGTGGTTGTATTATCGTAATTAAAAGCATGCCTCTAATATCCCGCATCAACGTTTCGTAGTTTGCTGCGGTAAGTTGTTGTTGTTTCTCTTTAATAATTGAAACCGGGTTTATATGCATAAAGCAAAATAGGGCCAAGGCTTCTTCTTTTGTTAATACAATGGGTTCTGTTGTGCTCATTTAGCAAATTTATTATCATTCAAAAAGAAAAAAACTTATTATTCAGTATAATATTTTGGCAAAATAATCCTTTAACTTTGGGAAAGGAATCCAAAATAATTGCCACTGCCGAATTTGTGGCATTAAAAAGCAACCATTTGAATCTATAGCAACAAACCAGTCTTACAGTAAATTAATTGTGTAAAGAATAAATAGTGTCAATAAGAAAAGTCCAAAAATCAATACTCAAAAATCAAAAAAGAATCAAAAGTTATGAATAACTCAACTTCGAACAATTCAATTTACGATACAACCATCCGGCTGTTCATACTTGTCTTGATAGTGGCCTGGTGCTTGATGATAATGGTTCCATTTGCCAGCATTATATTGTGGAGCATCATACTTTCTTTGGCCCTTTATCCAATCCATAATAAATTGACGGAAAAAATGGGTGGCCGGCCTAAATTAGCTTCTGCTATTATCTTTTTGGCCCTGTTGGTTATTATAATTGTCCCCTTGTTTTTTCTCATTGGTTCGTTGGTTAACGAGTTTAAAGAACTGAAAATGAGCTTCAATGATGGAACATTAACCATTCCACTCCCCAATGAAAAGGTTAAAACTTGGCCAGTTTTCGGTGAAAAGCTCTTCGAATTCTGGCAATCGATATCGGGTAACCTGGAAGAAACCATTATTAAGTATAAAGAACCGTTGGCAGGATTCGGAAAAACTCTGGCAAAAGGAATATTAAGTTCGGTGAGTGGTGTTATTCAAATAATGGCCGCGCTTATTATTGCCGGAATACTTTTGGCTATTGGGGGAACAGGCGATTATGTACGTAAATTTTTCAGGAAATTAGCCGGAGAAAAAGGAGATGATTTTGCAGATATAGCATTAAGCACCGTTGGAAGTGTGGTAAAAGGAATTATAGGCGTAGCGTTAATTTTGGCCATGTTGAATTCCATTTTATTCATTCTGGCAGGTATTCCCTATGCCGGAATATGGACCTTTCTCATATTCGTTTTGTGTGTGCTTCAAATTCCCGTATTCTTTGTTACCATTCCTATTATAATCTATATGTTTTCAACCAAAGAATTGGCACCGGCCATTGTTTGGACCATATTAATGTTGGTGGTTGGAACTTCCGATAATATACTCAAACCTATTTTGCTAGGGAAAGGTGCCCCTGTTCCCATGTTGGTAATATTCATTGGGGTTATTGGAGGATTCATTTTCTCCGGCTTTATTGGACTTTTTACCGGTGCCATTATAATGTCAATTGGTTATAAACTGTTCATTGGTTGGCTGAATACTGATAATATTGATACTACTGATACTACTGAGGTTCCGGTATAGTGGGTTATTGAATGCATTCAAATAAGGTGAAAAGGATTTTTTAAGAATTGGGGACTAAATTGAATTAGATAATGTTAATAAAAAATTCAAAAAATCAATACTCAAAAATCAAAAAAGAATCAAAACTCAAAATATGGACCATGTAAATAATTTAGTATGAAACAACCCCTTTATCCAACCCTTTATCAAATCAATACTCGAGTATGGTTAACCGAATTATCGAGTGTTTTAGGAAGAAGTGCCACACTCGATGACATTCCCGATTCCGAATTAGATCACTTGGCATCTCTGGGTTTCGACTGGATATGGTTCCTGAGCGTTTGGACCACTGGCGAAATGGGTCGTAGTATTTCGCGAATCGTTCCTGAATGGCGACACGATTATGAAAAAACATTGCCCGATCTTCGTGAAGAGGATATTGGCGGTTCCGGCTTTGCCATTGCCGATTATAGGGTACACCCAGATATGGGTGGAGATGAGGCCCTCAAAAGGCTTCGTACCCGGCTCCAAAAACGTGGCCTAAAATTGATGCTCGATTTTGTACCTAACCATATTGGTCCCGACCACCCTTGGGTGGAGGAACATCCAGAGTTTTTTATAACAGGTACGGAAAAAGATCTGGAACAAAATCCACAAAACTTCATCCGGGTAAAACGGAAAAAGGGAGATTTGATTTTTGCATTCGGACGAGATCCTTACTTTTCGGGTTGGCCTGATACGGTTCAACTTGATTATAGCAATCCTGCCACAGTGGAGGCTATGACCAAAGAACTGATACGGATTTCAAGCCAATGCAATGGAGTTCGTTGCGATATGGCCATGCTCGTCCTTCCGAATGTTTTTGAACGAACCTGGGGTCGTAAAGCCCAAAGTTTCTGGCCCGAAGCCATAAAAGCGGTACACAAAAAAACTCCGGATTTTTGCTTTATGGCTGAAGTGTATTGGGACATGGAGTGGGATCTTCAACAATTGGGTTTTGATTATACTTATGATAAACGACTTTACGACCGGTTGCATCTTGGGCATTCCAAAGAGGTGCGGGAGCATTTTTATGCTGACTTGACTTATCAAAACAAACTAGCCCGTTTTCTTGAAAATCACGATGAGCCTCGAGCAGCATTGACTTTTAAGCCAAACAAACATGAAGCCGCCGCTATTATCACCTATTTATCGCCAGGGTTACGGTTTTTTCATCAGGGCCAATTCGAAGGTAGGCTTAAACGCATTTCCCCGCATTTGGTCCGTGCCCCAAAAGAAGAACTGGTTGAGGAGTTGCAACTGTTTTACTCCGATTTGCTTTCTTTATTAAAAAACCCGGTATTCCGAAATGGCAGTTGGCGCTTGCTTCCATGTGAGCAAGCCTGGGACGGAAATGGTACTTGGGATTCATATCTTGCCTTTTCATGGGAAGGAACTGATGGCAAGCGAATATTGGTGGTGGTAAATTATGCGAACTACCAGGGCCAGTGCTATGTGAAGTTTCCTTTTTCCGACCTTTTGGGGACTACAATCTCTCTTAAGGATTTAATGGGTGAGGCATATTACAATCGTCATGGAAATGAACTTATTTCGGGTGGACTATTTTTGGATATGCCGGCATGGGGATATCATGTATTTGAAGTCGGATGAATTCCATTGGAAATATAGCTGACTTGAATTGCATACTCAAATTTGTTATATTTGGGTGAAGCAAATCTTTATTTATGAGAGAATTAGTGTTGGTAGGATTTTTGGCCATTTCACTTTCTTCTTTTTCCCAATGTGAAATATATAACCGATTAGCCTCCGATGGTTCTATGCTCTATTATATGGATCCCACCGTTTTATATTGGTCTAGTTCCAAAGAACTTCAAGGGAACATTGTTAGCAATAAGTCAACTTATTTTTTGGGGTTACAACCAATCCCTTTTCCGGCTAAACCAATTGGTATGCAATTAAACGACAAACTGGAAGTTACCTTAGCAAACCAAAAAAAATACTTATTAGATTTATACGATATACAATATCTTGACGATGAGTCTATCATGCAATTTCTCTATGTTATCAATAAAAATGACCTTCCAGAATTTGTGAATAAACAAATAATTGATATAAAAATCAATTTGGGAAAAGAGGAAGGAATACGATTCTATTCTATTACCCTGCATAAAAAAACCCTTCAGGAGCAATTATCCTGCTTTTTAAAGGAAGATAAAAAATGATTCTTTGCACTTTTATTCATCAATACAAATTTGCTTTGGAATCGAGCAATTGCCTGCCAAATGAATGATTGGTAATTTTTAACAACATACTTAACTATGCAACAACTGATTGTAAGTTCAACCTAAGTTGAGCGATTTGACCCCGAGTCCTCGGACTAGACAAAACTATGCTTCCACCCGCTCTGCCAAATTGTAAGCCCCACGGCAAGGTAAATGAAACTCAATTTTTGGAATATTTCTACCACGCAAGTCATTTGAATGAAAAATTTCCGTTTCAAAACGCAAGCACCCTTGCACATGGGGCTAACCATTTGGCATTCACCCACCGCCAGCCCGCATTTTTGTCAAGCCACAGCACCGTTCTTACCTAATATTCGAACAAGGTAGGCATCCTGAAATTGGATACGGGGAATATCTTAGGAAGAAGGTAGATATAATCAGCAACTCAATAGAAGAATTAACCAACATTTTGTATAAATTTAACTCTTATTAAACTTATTATTAAATTGGTTGTTTCAAATGCTAAATAAAAACTGTCCGTCTATGAAAACAAAATCCCTTGTATTTATTGGTGTTGGTGTAATTATCCTTTTTCTTGTTACTTCCCCACTTTTTGCTTCTTCCGGAATAAACCCTTCGGAATTGGAAGGTACCTACAAATTTGCTTTTTGGGCATTTTTGCTAGGTGGTATCAGTGCTGTATCGCTTGTTTTAGGTTCCATGCTTGGATTGATTTGGCAACCCAAACCTGTTTTAATCGCAGCCTTTACTGCCTTTGGAGCCGGTGCTCTATTGGCCGCTTTAAGCGTTGAGTTAATTGCCCCAACAGTAATGGAATTTGTTAACGAAAGTAAAGGATCGATGCATGATACCGAAGGACACAAACAATCGCTGGAATTTATCTTTTTAATTTCAGGATGTATTGCCGGCGGATTCCTTTTTTTTATTTTAAATGAAGCACTCAATAGCAAAGGAGGTTATTTACGTAAAGTTTCTACAACAATTTCATACTTAAATCAAAAGAGAAATCATCGGTTTCGTGTGGCTATAAAAAGGTTATCCAAAATAAAACTTTTCCGGCACGTGCCCCGGACTCACATGGCAGCATTGGTTAAGCACATCCGGCATTTGCATATAAAACAAGGTAAGAGTATTTTCGTTAAAGGACAACCCGTTACCCGCATTCTGGTTATTGAAGAAGGCGAAATTGCATTTATGGATGGAGAAACTATTTTAGAGGTTATTGGTGCCGGTCACATGATTGGTGAAACAGCACTATTCCATCATGAACCCGCAGCTTTTACAGCTGTTGCCAAAACTCCGGTAAAAGCCTTTGAAATAAACCAATCCGATTTTTATGCGTTACGCGATGATTGCCCAGAGTTACAGCATATAATGGAAGAAGAATCAGCCCTTGAATTAATGGCTGAACAAGCCAATAACGGATCGGAAAATAACACAAATAACCATGCTCAAACATGGGCTATTGAAGCCTCCGACCACTTGCATCCTGTAAGCTATATTCCTTCACAGACGGAAATTAACGAAGCAGCCAAAAAGCATGGCTCGGCTCCCCTTTCAATATGGTTAGGAATATTCCTCGATGGGATTCCCGAAAGTTTTGTAATAGGTGCCGGATTCCTTATTATTTTAACGGCCAAATTGGGACAGGGAGCGGTAGAGTTTGCCGATGTGGTCCCTTACACGCTGATTGCGGGTCTTTTCCTGTCAAATTTTCCTGAGGCTATGTCGAGCTCTATTGGAATGAAAAAAATGGGATGGAAAGCCGGTAAAATACTTATTTTGTGGACATCGCTCATGTTAATGACAGCAGTAGGTGCCTCAATTGGATATTTTTATGGGGCAAAAATTCCGAATTACATTGAAATTGGGATTGAAGGCCTAGCCGCCGGAGCCATGCTAACCATGATTGCCCAAACCATGATACCTGAGGCAGTGCATATTGGTGGCAACCGGGTAACCGGATTGAGTACCCTATTTGGATATATGGCTGCAGTGGCTTTTAAGGTATTTGAATAGATAACTCCCTCTTTTGAGCTCTAATTAGCCCTAACCGAAAGAAATATTCTAAAGGTTAGGGTTAATTATTTAATGGGAAAAAAGTTACAGGCCATATTCAAATCTCAGATTTATTGGTAGATTTGAACCCTTAAATTTCGAAAAATAGTTCCGTATAACCTCTATTACAAAAATGAAAAAAATTATTTCTCTTCTTGGCCTTGTTGCTATAGCAATCTTCTTTCTATCATCGTGTAAAAAAGAAAAAGAGGATCCACAAAATCAGGTAGTAAATCAATGGATATATGATGTAATGAGTGAGGTATATTTTTGGTATAGTGAAATACCTGATGGAATGGAACCCACCGGAATTGAAGAACCTGAATCGTATTTCAATAGACTGTTGTATTCCACTGAAGATAAATGGTCGTTTATTACCGACGATTATACCGGGTTGATGGCCGAATTTGAAGGAACCCCTAAAACCATGGGATTCTCCCCGGCCTTTGGTCAATACTACAATTCTGAAAACGTTTTTATGGTAGTAGAATATGTGTATGAAAACTCTCCAGCACAAAAGGCTGGACTAAAAAGAGGGCACATTATAACCAAAATAAACAACCAGCAGTTAACCACTTCGAACTATGCCGATTTAGCATACAGCGATTCCTACACAGTAACCTTGGCCGAAGTTTCAGGGAATGGAATTTTTGATACCAACCAAAAATTAACCATGACATCGGAAGTGTTAGCTATAAACACAATTATCTTGGATACAGTGTTAAATGTGATTGGTCAAAATATTGGATATTTGGTGGTTTCTGAATTTACTTCGGAAGAAGCTTTTGTTCAATGGGCATCACCCGTTTTCAAATCGTTTAAATCGCAAAACATAAACAACCTTATTGTTGATTTACGATACAACCGTGGAGGTGAAATGCAGGCAGCAATTTGGTTGGCATCAGCCATTGCTCCTTATACCACCACCTTGAACCAACAGTTATTTGTTACATTGAAATTCAACGATCAACTTCAAGCTTATATGGATATGAATAATGAATCCAGTTATCGGTTTAAAACCATTGCCAACGAAAACTTAAATTTACAAACGGTGTATTTCCTGACAACCCATTATTCTACGGCATCAGCTAGTGAATTGGTAATTGTTGGGCTTGAACCCTATATGAATGTAGTGCAGGTTGGTGAAAACACTTATGGTAAATACACTGGAATGTGGGCTATCCCCGATACCGAAGACGTCCCCAGGCATAATTGGGGAATGTTACCCATTGTAATGAAATATGCTAATGCCAATGGCAAAACCGATTTTAAGGATGGTCTGATGCCTGATTATTATGTTGAAGATGATTTGATGCACGCCGTTCCTTTTGGCGATAAAACAGATCCCCAATTGGGTAAAGCTATTGAACTAATTACAGGTATTGCCCAACCAGCAGGGAAAAAGAGTTTATTGGCTACTCAGGGGGTAGCAAAAATTGCATCGCCTAAACAGCAATTGAAAAGTAACTTATGGTTGAAATAGAGCGCTATTAAGAATCAAACCATGCTCATAATTCTGTCACCTGCCAAAACCCTTGACTTTGAAAACGCCCGTATTATTGAGCAGAAGAGTTTTCCTGAATTCAACAATCAAGCCAACCAATTGATTCAACTGTTGAAAAAGTATTCGGTATCGGAATTAATGGGAATGATGGATATTAGTGATAAACTGGCTTTGTTAAATGTATCCCGATTTAAAACATGGCAAAAAGAACCCGATGAAACCATCATGCGCCAAGCCATTTGTGCTTTTAATGGCGAAGCATATACAGGTTTGAATGTTAATGACTGGACTGATGTGGATTTTGCCTTTGCACAGGAACACCTCCGCATATTATCAGGCTTGTACGGCGTGCTTCGTCCGTTGGATTACATTAGCCCTTACCGTTTGGAAATAGGAATTAAGCTACCCAATAAAAAAGGGGGTTCTTTGTATGAATTCTGGGGCAATCAAATCACGAAAAATATTGGCTCTCAACTTAAAACACAGGGCGATAACTTTTTGATTAATCTGGCATCGAACGAATACTTTAAAGCAATTCGGCCTAAGGAACTAAAAGCCGAAATTATTACACCCGCTTTTAAAGAGGGTAAAAACGGACAATTTAATGTGGTGAGCATCTTTGCAAAAAAAGCTCGGGGGATGATGAGCCGTTATATTATCAAAAACCGCATTTCGCAGCCTCAACAAATCAAAGAATTTACCGAAAGTGGTTATTCGTATAACGACCGTTTAAGCAACGGAAATGAATGTGTTTTTACCCGTGGATAAAAATCATCCAAATTGCCCTGTCCGAAAACCTTTTTACTATTCATCGGTTATAGGTTTCAAACAATTATCTGATAGAATGAAAATTACTTATACGCCCCTTCATGTTATTGCACTCGCCATTATAACAAGTCTGAATAGTGCTTGCTCCTTTGATAATAACAAAACGATAGAACAATTCTCCATTGTGATATCCGATGAATTAAGTCCCAAAGGTTTATTGCCTGAATGCATGGAGCTAAATAGCCAGGGAAAATTGATATTTCGCACCAGCAGGTTTAACAAGGATGGTGTTTTATACCAAAAAAACTTTTTTATTGAGTTGAACAAAAAGCAAGTTGATTCAGTAAATTTACTGCTTGAGTCATTAACGGAACTGTATCTTACCCCGATGAACAAAAACGACCTTGATACGGTAGTTTATAAAGTGAATATCGATTGGATGATTCAAGGCCAGCGGAGCAATCACTTGCTAATTGGAAGCCAATTTACACCGCCTTTAAACCAATTGATTGCCTATTGCCAAAAGCTACCTGAAATAAACCACCACTATAAGCTAAAAGAATCGCACTATTTTAATACCGATGAAATCTGCTCTGGCATTATTCGACCTAAGTAATGATTTTACATCTACTTTAAAAACATCCGATTTGCATAACCCAACCCATTCCTATAAATTTGCCCAACAAAACAAATTAGCATGTTACAGATAGAGAATACATTAATTAGTCTTGATATTTTTGAGAAAAAGTTTGTTTGCAACCTGGGTGCCTGCAAAGGAGCTTGCTGTGCCGAAGGGGACTCCGGTGCACCTTTGGGAGCCGATGAAATAAGTATATTGGAACAAATCTACCCGGTAGTTAAAAACTATATGACCCCAAAAGGTATTGAAACGGTAGAAAAAATTGGAACCTGGACGGTTGATTTTGAAGGCGACAAAGTAACTCCGCTCAATGATACTCAGGAATGCGTTTATACCTATGTGGGGGAAAAAGGAATCATTTTTTGTGCCATCGAAAAAGCATTTCTGGAAGGGAATATAACCTTTCAAAAACCAATCTCCTGCCATTTATACCCCATACGCATTAAAAAACTCAACGAATACGATGCAGTAAATTATGAATCGAACAAACTTTGTATGCCAGCCCGGATTCAAGGCGAAACCCTTGGAGTGCCTTTATATAAATTTGTAAAAACCCCTCTCATCCGCAAATACGGAAAAGATTGGTATGAACAATTGGAAATTGCAGCCAACGAATTAAAGGATTATAAAAGAGAGGATTAACTACTTCTGAGTTCCGTATTTTCTGCTTACACCTACAACCTTTAAATTCACTATAATGCTTGCTGCGATTTTTAAGTATTTGTTAAATTTCCCATTTCAATTATAAATTTGGTTATTTGTATTGTAGTAAATCCATTGTAAGGTTATTAACAAGTACTGGGTTTATAGCCATCGTTAGCAATTAAAAAAAGAACTCTTTGTTAATTTTCAGCTTAATTATTTTTGTAGATTGTATCTAAAAAGGTACATTTGTTTAAAAAATGGAATATGTCAACACTTGACATAATCGATGGAATCAAAATTCTTATCTACAGTGGTGATTATAGAGGTATTTTATGAATTAAATCCAGAATTGTTATGAGAAAGACGATAAAAATGCCAAGGATTTTAAAGATTAATTGGGTTAAGGAATTATCAATTTCGGTTGTTTTTAACAATGGGGAATCCCGAATAATAGACTTTAGAAAAGTATTAAATAGTTTAAAACTAGTTGAAAATTCACCAGCAAGAATTCTTTATAAGACTGAAGAATTCTCAAAAGTGGAACTGGAAAATAATACTTTATCATGGAATAATGTTGAATTATTCATTACTATGCGAAACAAAGAGAAAATGAAAGTACCTTTTGAAATTGGAGCTGATGTTTTATTGAAATATAGTAATGCTGAAAAATCGGATTTGGCTTTAAGAATAGGAAGATTAATAAAAGAATCAAGAATTTCACTTGGATTAACACAAGAGGAATTAGCCTTAATGAGCGGAACATCGAGAACATATATTTCAAGAATTGAAAACGACAGAACGGATGTTGAGTTAGGAACACTACGAAAAATAATTGAAACAGGATTGGGTAAAAATCTTGAAATTAGTATAAAGTAACTATTGCTAACCCGCTATAAATCCAATTCTACAATGTGTAATTTTTAACCTTGTTCTCATTCATTAAACCCACCTCAACTGAATTTTCGATGGTTTTCGGAAAATATGTTAATTTGCTCTCAAAATTTATTTTGGCTATGAATAAAAACGCAAATTGAATTTTCATCATGAAAGCAACCTTAGTTACGGCTTTATTAATGGTTTTTTCTGTGCTTACTTACAGTCAGTTGGAAACCAATATGGACCGCGAATTTATATACGAAGGACGACAATATGTACCCAACAGCCCTTGGTTTACCATCGGTTTTGGGTCGGGGTACAATTTCAACGAAAAAGGATTGGAGCCTCATTTTAATTTGGATGCCCATTTCAGGGTTTATAAAAAGCATTACCTGGCATTTGGGTTTTTAACTTCGCGCGATCAGTTTTTTGATAGAGACACCGGACTTTTTCTTCCTTTCTCGCGAAACCCTCATGGGATGAAAAGCACGCACCTAACTTATGGATTGCGAATCGAAAAATTGCATGCTAATTATTCCATATTTGCCGGTCCATCGGCTAATTGGGGTTACGATTATTTATATACCGACAGCGTGGGAAGAGATTGGAGCCAAAAGTTTTTTGAACCCGGAATATATTTGGCCTTACAGGGAACCTGGAAATTTTATTTCGATATGGGAATTGGTGCAACCTTGTGGGCCAGTTACAGCAAAAGTTATCCGGTTTTTGGATTGTCGGTTCATTGGTATCTTTCAACTGCATTTAAGCGACAAGTCATTAATTTATGAACAACATTACCCATAAATGAGTTTACTTACTAATTTTTGAATTACATCATAACTTCTCTAGTTTCTATAATAGTAGCTTTAAACATTTTAATATAACAGCACTTGTTCAAATTATTAATTTTAAATAGTAATTACCATGCACCAACTAAAAGAATACATTGAAACCAATAAACAACGTTTCCTTAACGAACTGTTTGACTATATCCGAATTCCATCCATTAGTTCTTTGGCCGATAATAAACCCTACATGCATAAGGCCGCTGAGTATGTTAAGCAAGCGTTACTGAATGCAGGAGCCGATCGCGCTGAAATATTTCAAACCCAAGGAAATCCAGTGGTATATGCTGAAAAAATTATTAATCGCAAACTTCCCACGGTTTTGGTTTATGCCCACATGGACGTAATGCCTGTTGACCCCATTGAAAAATGGATATCGAAACCCTTTGAACCAGAAGTGCGCGATGGCAAAATTTTTGCCCGTGGAGCCGATGATGACAAAGGACAATCGTTTATGCACATTAAGGCGTTTGAATTTATGGTAAGCACCAATCAACTGCCTTGTAATGTAAAATTTATGATAGAAGGTGAAGAGGAGGTGGGATCGCCCAATTTACCTTTGTTCTGCCAGGATCACAAAGAATTGTTGAAAGCTGATGTAATACTGGTTTCTGATACAGGAATGATAGCTCAGGATATTCCGTCAATTACCTCGGGATTAAGAGGATTAGCCTATTGGGAAGTGGAAGTTACCGGTCCCAACCGTGATTTGCATTCTGGTTTGTTTGGTGGTGCGGTAGGTAATCCAATTATAGTTCTGGCAAAAATGATTTCTCAAATGCTTGACGAAAACGGGCATATTACCATCCCGGGTTTTTACAACGATGTAATTGAAATATCAGCACAGGAAAGAACACTGATGGCTAAAGCACCTTTTAACAAAGAGGCATATAAAAAAGCCATCGAAGTAGAAGAACTCGCCGGAGCAAAAGGATATACCACCAGTGAACATACCGGAATACGTCCTTCGTTCGATGTTTGTGGCATTTGGGGTGGTTACACCGGTGAAGGGGCAAAAACAGTATTGCCATCAAAAGCATTCGCTAAAATATCTACCCGGTTGGTTCCCAACCAAAATTATCAGACTATTTCCAAACTTTTTAAAGAGCATTTTGAATCCATTGCACCAAATAGTGTGAAAGTAATAGTTCGTGCGCTGCATGGAGGCCAAGGATATGTATGCCCGACCAATACCCCCGCTTATTTAGCTGCTGAAAAAGCTTATACTGAAACTTTTGGCAAACAACCGGTACCAGTTCGTTCCGGAGGAAGTATTCCCATAATATCTGATTTTGAGCGCATCCTGGGAATTAAAACAGTACTTATGGGTTTTGGGTTGGAGTCGGATGCAATACACTCTCCCAATGAGAACTTTCCGCTATTCAATTTTTACAAAGGAATTGAAACCATTCCCTTGTTTTACAAATATTTTGTGGAACTAAACAAATAAATTTCACACCCTGATTGATGGGCCTGTTTTTAAACAAATAAGTGTGCTTATCCTTACGGCTCATAGAACTGAAAAAGATTATTACACCTAAGTTGAGCGATTTAACCCCGAGTCTTCGGGGGAAAAAGCGCTTTACTTAGGAATAACCCTCCCGAGAAATCGGGACAGGCTGACCTAGAAATTGTTGCAGTTCACCAATCAGATGAACAATATAAAGTGAATTACATACAATTTCTTAGTCGATTGAGTGATTTGCTTTTCCAAATCGCTCAATTTGGGTTACATTTGCAACAATTTAAAAAAGGTGTGAATTCATGAAGATATTCTGTTCCTGTTTTGCTGTTTTATCTTTAATCAGTCTAACATCAGTGACTGTAAATGGTCAAACTAAAGAAAAAAAAGAATTGTTTCCTTATGTTTATGCTACCTATTCCCTGCAGATTCCGTCGGGCGATTTGGTAAATGATTTTGGCGAAGGGTCTGAAATTGGTGGTGGAGCGGGTGTTAAAACCAAATTGAATTGGATGATTGGAGCCGAAGCTACCGTGTTATTTGGAGGCGAAGTAAAACAAAACACCTTGGAAGGAATTCTCAATAGCAGCAATCAAATAACCAACATGTATGGTGAGCCGGGTATGATTACTATGCGGCAATCGGGCTTTAAAGTAATTGGCACGTTGGGAAAAATAATTCCTGTTTTTGGGGTAATCAAAACAGTGGAATATTTATTCGTGGCAATTTGGGTTTTTTGCAGCATAAAATTTATATTGAAAGTAATGGAAACAATGTGCCTCAAGTAACGGGTGATTATGTAAAAGGCTACGATAGGTTATGCAACGGAATATTGATAGGAGAATTTATTGGCTGGCAAAACTTTAGTACCAAGGGGGCGTATCATTTTATAATTGGGTTTGAATTTACTCAAGCTTTTACTGAAAACCGCCGTGATTGGGATTTTGCAACACAGCAAAAAATTGATACTAAGCGTCTTGATTTAATTTATGCACTTAAACTGGGTTATTACATTCCTTTCCGACAGAAGCAATCAACCGGATACTTTTACTATTGATTTTTTTAAGTTCCCCAAAAGATAAAAACGGACCCCCATGCAACTTATTTACACCCTTGGCATTCACGTTTATGTATTTATAATCAGATTAGCTTCCATTGGTAATCAAAAAGCCAATTTATGGATAGCCGGCAGAAAGAACCTACTCAAAAACCTGAAAAACAGTATCCCTGCTGGAACACCTATTGTCTGGTTCCACGTTTCATCGTTGGGTGAATTTGAACAAGGCAGGCCGGTTATGGAAGCCTTTCGTGAGGCTCATCCAGAGTATAAACTGTTGTTAACTTTTTTTTCCCCTTCGGGCTACGAAATCAGAAAGAATTATTCCGGAGCCGATTATATATTTTATCTACCAGCCGATACCCCAAGAAATGCCCGACAGTTTATTCAAACCGTAAACCCCAAAGTGGCTTTTTTTGTAAAGTACGATTTTTGGTTTCATTATTTAAATCGGCTTCAAAAAAAAGAAATTCCCACGTACCTTTTCTCCGCCATTTTCCGACGCAACCAACTATTTTTTAGATGGTACGGGAGCTGGTACCGAAAGATGCTGCAATTCTTTACCCTGATTTATGTGCAAAATCAAGAATCGGCGGAGTTACTTAAGAATATAGGAATTACCAAAATAATAGTTGCCGGCGACACCCGATTCGACCGGGTTTTTGCGTTAGCACAAACTTCAAAAGAATTGCCGTTAATTGAAAAATTTACAGCAAACAATCCAGTAATTGTTGCCGGAAGCACTTGGGAAAAAGACGAAGAACTAATTGCACTTTATTCAAAAGAAAACCCGACCATCAAATGGATAATTGCCCCGCACGAAATACACCAAGCCCATCTCGATAAAATCAACAACTTGTTTCAAGGACAATTGATGTTTTATTCCAAATCAACGATTCAAAATATAAACCAATTCAACATTTTAGTCATTGATAGCATAGGAATACTCTCGTCGTTATACAAATACGGTAAAATTGCTTATATCGGTGGAGGGTTTGGTAAAGGCATCCATAACACGCTGGAAGCAGCTACTTATGGGCTTCCCATTGTATTTGGCCCAAACTATCTTCGGTTTCAGGAAGCTTGTGACTTAATCGATCAAAAAGCTGGTTTTTCCATCAAAACGTACTCCAGTTTTAAGCAAAAGATGGATGAATTGATTCAATCGGAAGATATTCAAATTAGTGCTGGAAAAGCTGCCTTAAAATACGTTCATAGTATGAAGGGTGGGACTCAAACAATCCTTCAAAATACATTATTTGCCTCTATTTAAATAGCTTTTTATTTCAGATATTAAAGTCTTTTATTGACCCAAAATTGAGAAATCAACTGGATAAGCTTCTCGAATACAAACGTTTGAAATATTTTTGTCATAAAATGTTAATAAGTGGATTTCACTTTTTTTCGGTTATGCGCTATTTTCGCATAACGATTCTGTCACCCTCAGAAGATCGAAAATCAAGTAGTCTCAACGAGTTTTAAACCGGATAAATTGTGCAAAAATGTTAACTGAAGAAATGGCTGTAAAAACAGAACAAAAGAAAAAGACTTATTCCTACGAAGAAGCGGTAAAAGCATCGTTGGAATATTTTAAAGGTGACGACTTAGCCGCCACCGTTTGGGTGAATAAATATGCGTTGAAGGATTCGCATGGAAACATTTATGAATGCAATCCCGATGATATGCATCGCCGATTAGCGGCTGAGATTTACCGGATTGAAAAAAAGTACCCAAATCCACTATCCGAAGAGGAGTTGTTTGAGTTACTGAAGGATTTTAAATACATCATTCCACAAGGTGGACCAATGACCGGCATTGGTAATGATTATCAGATTGCTTCACTTTCGAACTGCTTTGTTGTGGGACGCACCAATGCCGCTGATTCGTACGGAGGGATTATGATGATTGACCAGGAACAGGTGCAATTAATGAAACGAAGAGGTGGTGTGGGACACGATCTTTCACACATCCGTCCAAAAGGTAGCCCGGTGAAAAATTCAGCCTTAACCAGCACCGGATTGGTCCCATTCATGGAACGGTATTCAAACTCAACTCGCGAAGTAGCACAAGATGGCCGCCGTGGAGCGTTGATGCTTTCCGTATCAATTAAACACCCCGATGCCGAATCGTTTATTGATGCAAAATTAGAATCGGGCAAAGTAACCGGTGCCAATGTATCGGTTAAAATTGACGATGAATTTATGCATTCAATTGTTAATGGCATTCCCTATCATACTCAGTATCCAGTTGATTCAAAGTCCCCTTCCGTTGTAAAAGAGATTGATGCACACAAACTCTGGGAAAAAATTGTTCATAACGCATGGAAATCAGCTGAACCTGGAATCCTTTTTTGGGATACCATTATCCGCGAAAGCATTCCCGATTGTTATGCCGACTTGGGTTATAAAACGGTATCAACAAATCCTTGTGGTGAAATTCCTTTGTGTCCTTATGATAGCTGTCGTTTGTTGGCCGTGAATTTATATAGCTATGTTGAGCATCCATTTACATCAGAAGCATCGTTTAATTTTGAAAAATTCAAAAAACATGTGGGCTACGCTCAGCGCATTATGGATGATATTATTGATTTGGAATTAGAAAAAATTGATGCAATTATTAATAAAATTACTGCCGACCCCGAAGAGCATGAAGTAAAACGCATTGAAACCAAACTTTGGGAAAACATTAAACAAAAAGCTAAAGAAGGTCGCCGTACCGGAGTGGGTATTACTGCACAGGGCGACATGATTGCCGCACTAGGATTGCGTTATGGTACACCCAATGCCAACGAATTTTCCATTGAGGTTCAAAAAGCATTGGCATTGGCAGCTTATCGGTCATCAACCGAAATGGCCAAAGAACGTGGATCGTTTACCATTTTTGAAGCCGAAAGGGAGAAAAACAATCCCATGATTTTGCTGATAAAAGCAGCCGATGAAACCTTGTATAACGACATGATGCGCTACGGACGACGCAATATTGCTTTACTTACCATTGCACCAACGGGCACTACCAGCTTAATGAGCCAGACAACCTCGGGTATTGAACCGGTATTTATGCCCGTTTACAAACGCCGTCGTAAGGTTAATCCCAACGATCAAAATGTGAACATTACCTTTGTTGATGAAATCGGCGATAGCTGGGAAGAATACAATGTGTTCCACCACCATTTTATTACCTGGATGAAAGTGAACGGACACTACGACGAAGACATCCGTCACATGAGTGAAGAAAAAGTACAAGCTTTGGTTGAAAAATCACCTTACTACAAAGCTACTTCAAACGATGTGGATTGGCATCAGAAAGTTAAAATGCAAGGGGGAATCCAAAAATGGGTCGATCATTCTATTAGTGTAACCATAAACCTACCTAACGATGCCACTGAGGATTTAGTGGGCGAATTGTATGTACAGGCTTGGCAAAGCGGTTGCAAGGGAGTTACTGTTTATCGCGATGGTTCCCGTTCGGGAGTGCTGGTTTCGAACAAAAAAGAGGAGAAGAAGGAAGAAGCACCCGAAGAAAAAATATCCATGTTTGAATTGAAACGTCCACGGGTTTTGGAGGCCGATATTTTGCGGTTCAACAACAACAACGAAAAGTGGATTGCTTTTGTAGGATTGATGGAAAACAAACCTTACGAGATATTCACCGGTTTAGCCGAAGACGATGTGTTGCCGCTACCAAAAACCGTGGAACAAGGAAAAATAATCAAAAATAAAGACGAAGAAGGCAATACCCGATATGATTTTCAGTATGTGAACAAATACGGGTATAAAACCACGGTGGAAGGGCTGTCGCATAAATTTGATCCCGAATTCTGGAACTATGCCAAGCTAATTTCCGGTGTGTTGCGCTACGGAATGCCTATTCCACAGGTAATTAACCTGGTTGATTCACTGGTGTTGGATTCTGAGACCATCAATACCTGGAAAAACGGAGTAGCCCGTGCCATGAAAAAATACATTGAGGATGGAACCAAGGCAAAAGAAGGTACGGTTTGTCCAGAATGTGAAGAAAAGAATACCATAGTCTATCAAGATGGTTGCCTTACCTGCAAGAGTTGTGGATACTCAAAGTGCGGATAAGCTACCAGTATATTTTAATCGCTATAAAAAGGGGGAGTGCTAGCCCCCTTTTTTTATTCCTAAATCAGCAAGTTATGCGCAAAGTCTTGGCCTTCCCTTTTTCGGTTATCCATTTTTTCCTGATGTTTACCTTATTGGGAATTTTTCATCCCATTCAGGTAGTGGCTTACACGGTTTTTGGCTATTCGGCCCATAAACGAGCCGTTGACCTATTAAACTTCCTTTTGGTACAAAACCTTTACACATTGCTTTGCCGTCCGTCGTTTTACGGATTTAATGAATTGCCAAAAAATCAACCTTTGATCATTGTGTCGAACCATCAAAGCATGTACGATATTTCGCCGGTGGTTTGGGGTTTCCGGAAGCATCATACCAAGTTTATATCGAAAAAGGAATTGGGTAAAAACCTGCCCAGCATTTCCTATAATTTGCGCAAAGGAGGCTCAGTCCTTATTGATAGGCACAATGGATCGCAGTCGATACGCGAAATATTGAAACTGGGCAAAAACATGGAAGAGCGGAACTGGAGCGTGTGCATTTTTCCGGAAGGCACCCGCAGTAAAACCGGGCAATTGAAGGAATTCCAATTGGCAGGTTTCAAAACCTTGTTGAAAGCAGCGCCATCGGCTCTAGTAGTACCTTTGGTGATTGATGGTAACTATAAACTGCATAAATGGGGACAGTTTCCATTGAATATTGGGTTATGGCTTACTTATACGGCTCTTCAACCGGTGGAACGCATTGGTAAAAGTGACGAGGAGTTGTTGGTTGAGGTAAAGAGCTCAATTCAAAAACAATTAGAAGTGAGAAATTAGAGTTTAGAATTTAGAAAATAGAGATTAGATTTTAGATAGTAGAACTCATCAACCAGCAGCCATACTAAAGATTAGAAGTTGGAAGACCGAAGACCGAAGTTGGAAGACGGAAGTTAGATGCTGGTGAAGCCCCAACGGGGCGTAAGAACGAAGCCAAGTCCCGATAGCTATCGGGAGCCCTTGGTAGAATAGGGTATAATTAAAGCGGTGCATCAAACGAGGTTGCAATGAAATGGCAATGTACATGCACCGCAATATGGAGAAGTAAGAAGTACATAAACCAAAGACAAGAAATTAGAAATTAGAGATTTGAACCATTTAACGAGTAACCAGCTACAAGCATCCAGCAACCAGTATCCAGTATCCAGCACCCAGAAGCTAATAAATCAAACTACAACGTAATCACCTTATCGGCATTGGCCTGTAGCAAAACAATATCATGCATGGTACCGGCCACACCTACTTCAATTTTGTCGGTTAATTCATAAAAATCGAGACAGGTTTTGCAAGCCAACAGTTTTACTCCCATTGATTCAATCGTTTTGAGTACTTCAATAATAGGTGAGCCTTTGCAGATAATCTTTACCCCGCTGTTGTAAAATGCAATGAAACGGGGAAGGTGATTGTCTTCTACCAAAATTTTGAAATAGTTGCCAATTAGTTTAAGTCCCAATTCATCGTTGCCTTGGCCCATGCCAAATTGGTTCACTTGTATGAGGGTATTTTCGTTTTTTTTCATTTCCGATTTGTTATTTATGTTTAGTATGCGAATCTAATAACTATTTTCCGAAAGATGTTAATTCTTGAGGCTGAGTTTTAAGTTTCTATATCACCCTACTAATAGTCACGGTGTGACTCTTTAATAATAATTACCTAATCGACTTTAATAAGTGACTTTTAATCAATTAGTCACGCCGTGACTTGCAAGCAATTAAATTCGAATTTTGGTACGGTGCAATTAAAACATGGGTATTTTTTGTAGATTTAACCCTTCATTTACCTGAGATTATGGAGTACCAATACATAAAATCGTTCAGCAGCCAAGGAGTGGCACACATCCAGTTAAACAGACCTAATAAGCTAAATGCTATCTGCTTTCAAATGGTAGAAGAACTGAATCATGCTATTTCGGCTATTGAAGTTAATGCGGTGAATGCCCTATTTGTTTACGGTTCCGAAAAAGCTTTCAGCGCCGGGGGCGATTTAAAAGAGATGAAACTATTGACACAAGAGGAGGCCGAACGCCGGAGCCACTTTATCCACGATACCTTTCGGCTTTTACAAACGGTTGAGGTTCCTACGTTGGCATTTATTTCCGGTGTTTGTTTGGGCGGTGGACTGGAACTGGCGTTGCATTGCGATGTGCGGATAGCAACCGAAACCGCAAAACTGGGATTGCCTGAACTGCAATACGGCATTATCCCCGGAGCAGGGGGAACGGTGAAGCTTCCCATTCAAATAGGTTATAGCCAAGCGGCGTATTATCTACTGACGGGCGAAAACATTCCCACTGATTTGGCGCTTCAGCAAGGGTTGGTACAACGGTTGATTCCCGAAGGTACCCTTGATGCGACTATTTCTTCCATGGAATCCTATTTTGGCAAACTGAATAGCCAAGCGGTGAAAGCCACAAAAAAAATGCTGCAACTGAACCACACGGCTGATGTGAATACCCGATATGCCCACGAAGCCGCCTTGTTTGGCAAGCTTTTGGTCAGTTCGGGAAAAGAGGGGATTGGGGAAAGGTTTTAGGTTTACGAAAACAGTTCCTTAATATCATTGACATCAATGGTTTTCATAATGTTTTTGTCGGTTTGTATGATGTCGGTGGCAATTTTAAGCTTCTTGCTCTGTAGGTTCATAATTTTTTCCTCAACGGTGTCTTTGCAAATCAAGCGGTAGGCAAATACTTTTTTGTCTTGTCCAATACGGTAGCAACGGTCGATGGCTTGGTTTTCCACTGCCGGGTTCCACCATGGGTCGAGCAGATACACATAGTCGGCTGCGGTAAGGTTAAGGCCCGTACCGCCCGCCCGTAGGCTAATTAAAAACACCCGTAATCCTTCATTTTCCTGAAAATTGGTAACCGCTTTTTCCCGTTGTATATTGTTGCACTGGCCATCGAGGTACTCAAATGGGATGTTAAGGTTCAGCAGTTCATCTTTAACAATAGTAAGCATTTTAACAAACTGCGAAAACACCAGAATCTTGAGATTGGCGGTTTTTTCGGTTATATGGCGGATAATCTCTTTTACTTTTACCGATTGTTTTTCTGGAATTGATTCATCGTTCAATAAAACTGGTGAATCGCAAATCTGGCGAAGCCTGGTGAGGGCTTCAAGCACCATAAGTTTCGATTTTTCGAGCCCTTCGCCTTCAATTTTGTTGAGCAGTTTATTCCTGTAATTGTTCCGGTAGGCATCGTAAACTTTGCGCTGTTCTGGTTCCATTTCGCAATAAATAATGTCCTCGGTTTTAGGCGGAAGCTCTTTAGCCACATGCTCTTTGGTGCGCCGTAATATAAAAGGATGTGTAAGCCGGTGCAGTTCGCTGGCAATAGCTTCGTTCCCCTCTTTGTCGATAGGGTTTGAATAACTCTCCTTAAAAACCTGTGGACTGCCAAATATTCCCCGGTTCACAAAATTCATTTGGGCAAAAAGGTCGAACGTGCTGTTCTCAATTGGTGTTCCGGTTAATGCCACCCGGTTTTTGGCGCTAATAAGGTTAGCGGCTTTGTAACGACGCGAGGCCGGGTTTTTTATGGCCTGCGATTCATCCAAAAACACATAGTTGAAAGTAAATTTGCTTATAAATTCAATGTCGCGCAGCAATATTCCGTATGTAGTAAATACAATATGGTGCTCACCAAACAGTTCGGTATATTGATTGCGGTCAGGTCCATAATGATAATGGGCTTTAAGTTTGGGTGCAAATTTACGCAACTCGTTTTCCCAGTTAAAAAGCAGCGTGGTAGGCACCACCACCAATTGAGTGGAATGTTTTTGGTTTACCGTATGCTGTATAAAAGTGATTATCTGCAAGGTTTTCCCCAATCCCATGTCATCGGCCAAAATACCGCCCCATTGCATGGAATCCAAAAAATTGAGCCAGTTGAGCACCTCTTTTTGATAATCGCGCAAATGAGCCGATATTTCTTTTGGGATTTTAGTGGACGAAATTTCGGTAAAGGTTTCCAGGCGCTTCTTTTTATCATGCAGTTCGGCAAATATTTCGTTTTCGTTAAGCTCATCAAAAAGCTCATCAATTATTGAGAAACGGAGTTTTGAAATATTCAGTTTGTCCTTTTTTATCTCACCGTTACGGAAATATTTTTCCAATTTGTGGAACCATTCCGATGGCAAAATACCTACCGATCCGTCTTTTAGCTGAATGTACCGTTGTTTGTTGATAACGGCTTTTTTAATATCGGCAAGGCTGACCGTATTGTCGCCAAAACTTATTTGCACCGACACTTCGAACCAATCTTGTCCCGATTTAATTGAAGTGCTTATTTTTCCTTTATAGGGTGAATATTTAAAATTTTTAAGTTCCTTTAAACCAAATACTTCAATGTGGTTTGCCTGCAATTGGTCAAAAAACTTGTAAAACCACATGTTGGTGGTAAAATCGGTATAATGCAAATAAAATATCCGGTTGTTGCTTTGATCGGCGAACTTAGGGTGCATGTCGGCCAATTGTGCCACAAAATCGTCTTCCAATTCCAGGTTTCGTTTGTAAATCAGAATCTTGTCGGGTTGCTGGGCAATTATATTTCCGGTTTGGTGAAGCGTAGCTTCCACCCCGTTGTCGTAAACAACCTGAGGGGTAATTATCACAAATTCGTTAACTTCCGATAAAAAAACCTGCTTTTTGTGAAAATCGAGTTCAATGGTTTCTGTTTGGAACAGCTCGTTTTGAAATTCCACGTCAAAGTGTTTTGAAATTGGGATGATTACGCTATCCAAAAACTCTTTTTTGTGGGATTTCACCATTTTTAGGCTTACAGGCAGATTATAAATATACTGGCTGGTGAGGCTGTCTTTTACCAGGTGATATGTTTTGTTTATCAGCAAAAAATGGGAATCGGAATTGTTTCTGTCGAATTTATTCAAATCGTAAAACGAATTATTGATTTTAAATTGGCAATCGGCCTTAATCAGGTCGTTGTCTTCAATTACATTGAACTGTATTTCAGCAGGTTCTGCCGATAAATTGAACTTTTGCAGGTTTCCCTTTTTAATCTGGTGGACAGGAACGGTATGCGCATACACAAGTGGCTGATCTACCAACAGCTCCATCATTCTTTTTTTGTGTTGCAGGGCCTCGTTGGGTTGCTTAATGTAGGTTAATTCGTCTGCCAATTTAAGCAATTCGTTGGCGCTATCGGAAATTGTTATTTGGTAATTATGCCCATGTTGCGGATAATATTCCTCAATATGGCTGGCCAATTCAATACACGCTTTATTCGGTTTACCAATAATGGGAACCAGTTCCAGTAATCCTTTTGGTTCATTCAGCGAATTTGCGGAATTTCCAATTGGGTTGGCCGAATCATCTTCGTCGTTTTCATAATCATCGTCAAAGTCTTCGTCAAAATCTTCATCCTCATAGGAATTATCAACATTAGAGAATCCGTTTTTCCACCAATTTTTTTTTAATACAAAACCCAGGCTGCGGGCTTCTTTTTGTTTAAAAATTGAGTTTGGTAGTGGTGTGGTTTTTTGCGATTGATTAATGAACCCCAGCAATTCATTTGAATCTTGTTTCTCGATAGGAATTAACCCATAAGATTCATTTTTGAATTTTGCAAATATCCCCACACCAGGATCGAATCCTAGCTCAAAATGGTTTTCGAAAGGATACGATTCCGGGAAACCGTATTTTTTAAGGATGGTTTGGTTATAATCATTGAGCCGTGGGCTAAAAACAATATCGAACAAATCGGGAGTGGCCGATTTTGCAATTTGGAGCAAACAGTATATTTCGTTTTGCCGAAGTTTAGCCGTTTTTTCAGTACCTTCCGATGAGGTATAAACCGAACCGTTTTCAAACTCAAAACAAACATTGCCATTGAGCGAACCCGACAAATTGAAAACCACCTTGTTTTTTGAGACCTCAAAACCCGAAATGCCGTAGCCATAGTTATAATATTGCGCTTGATTAAAAATGCGGGTATCGGAATTGAGTTCAACCCATTTCCGGGTAATAATCTTGTATTCGGTTATTTGATACCGCGAATTTTGGCCACCACGGTAAGCAATTGGCTTATGGGCATATTGAGATGATGAAGGCAGCAATGCTTTATTAAAACTGTCGGAAATATAGAGCAACGATGCTACAGTATGTTTGCATATTTTACCCCAATCGTAAGGGCAGGTGCAGGAACATTCCATATCGTGGTTCTTTACTCCCGAAACTTTTACCGTATAACGGGAAGTTCCCTGTACGGTAAAGTGCCAGCTATCGGTTTTGTCAACATATTCAACAAAATTTACCGCTTTGCTCTGTAATATATCTTTACCCCTTTGTACTATCTGGTTATCAGCATAAAAAGCAATGTATTTTTTAATGTAAACGGGAGTGTTTTCGGCAGAAGGCATAATAAATTATTTTGGGTGCAAATTAGTAAAATGGAATTGAAACTAAAACACAGTTTACGGATTTGGAATTCAATGTCGTTTTGCTAGCCGAAAGAATATTCTAGTGTTAGGATATGAGATGTGAGACAGAAGATGTGAGATAAGAGTTTAGAAAATAGAAAATAGAAACCTGTAACCTTGAAACCCTTTTCATATTCCCAGTTTCTTTACGACTCATATAACATTCATAAACCTTAACTAAAAGTCATCGATTTGCAATTATAAATTAATTTTCCTCATGTCGCTTAATTCTACAGTACCTAGGCAGCATCAAACTTTTTTTTAAATAAGCAAAAACCCCAGTTTTAGCTGGGGTTTTCCTTATAATGTCTGTAAAACTACTTCATCTTCACCAGTACTTTACCGGTCATGTCGTACGGTATTAGCAATCCCATCAAAGTTAAGATGGTTGGAGCCACATCGGCCAGAATGCCGTTTTCAACCGATTTTATGGCATCGGAGACCACAATAATAGGAACGGGATTTAAGGAGTGCGCCGTGTTAGGCGAACCGTCTTCGTTAACAGCCATGTCGGCGTTTCCGTGGTCGGCAATAATTACCACCTCATAGCCATGGTTGCGGGCAGCCGTCACTACTTCGCCCACGCACTGATCCACGGTTTTAACCGCTTTACTGATGGCTTCGTAAAAACCGGTATGGCCAACCATATCGCCGTTGGCAAAATTCAAGACCACAAAATCAACCTCCCCTTTATTCAGTTCCGCTACAATGGCATCTTTTACTTCAAAGGCGCTCATCTCTGGTTGTAAATCGTAAGTGGCTACTTTTGGGGAGTTAATTAAAATCCGTTTTTCACCATTGAATTCATCTTCACGGCCACCGTTCATAAAAAAGGTAACATGGGCATATTTTTCGGTTTCGGCAATGCGTATTTGTTTCAATCCAGCTTTTGAAATGGTTTCGCCAATGGTATTTAATACGTTATCTTTGGTAAAAGCCACCTTAATGCCTTTAAAGTTTTCATCGTAGGTGGTCATTGTAACGTAATACAAGGGTAAGGTTTTCATCCCAAATTCGGGCATATCCTTTTGGGTAAGTACCGTTGTTATCTGGCGCAAACGGTCGGTCCGGTAATTGTAGCAAAAAACCACATCGCCTTCTTGGATGGTTCCAACGGGTTTGTTGTTGGCATCCACAAAAACAGTAGGTTTCACAAATTCATCGGTTAATCCTTCGGCATACGACTCTTCCATGGCTTTTAGGACATCGGTGGCATGTTTTCCTGTTCCCGAAACCATTAAATCGTAGCCCTGTTTTATGCGATCCCAACGTTTATCACGATCCATGGTATAATAGCGGCCAATTAAGGAAGCCATTTTTACTTTGGTTCCTTTGAGATGTTCCACTACCACTTTCATGAATCCCAATCCGCTTCTTGGGTCGGTATCGCGGCCATCGGTTAATGCATGAACAAATACCCGGTCAAGGTTGAAGTTCGCAGTCATGTCAGTCAAAGCAAGCAAATGCTCGCTCATGGCATGAACACCGCCGGGGCCAATTAGCCCAATAAAATGAACGGCTTTATTATTCGTCTTGGCATAATTGAATGCCTCAACAATGGTTTCGTTTTTCTCGATAGATTTATTGCGGATGGCAAGATTTATTTTTACCAAATCTTGATACAAAACCCTTCCGGCTCCAATATTCAGGTGGCCTACCTCGCTGTTTCCCATTTGTCCGTCGGGCAAGCCCACGTCTTCGCCACTGGTTAACAATTGCGCATGTGGATATTTGGCTGTAAGCCCTTCAATATTGGGTGCTCCCACGGTTGCAATTACGTCCGACTTTGATTTGTCGCCAATTCCCCAACCGTCGAGAATCATTAAAATTGCTTTTTTATGTGTCATGTTTTGAAATATTTTACATTGTTTACTGTCTCAAAAAAGTGGTGCAAAAATAATTGATTTTTTGCCCGTATTACATCTCTTATTAAGTATTTAAACAAAAAAACGTTTTTTACTGTTGAATTAACAAATTTGAATACAAATAGTTCCGTTTCCCTAAGTATTTCAAGTGCAAACGATAACTGGGAAGTTGGAAGATAGAGATTAGAAGTTAGAAGATGGAAGTTGGAAGTCAGATTAAGGAAGAAGGAAGACCAAAGTTGGAAAACGAAAAAGCCCCAAAGGGGCGAAAGAACAAAGCCAAGGGCAGCTCCCTTGGTGGAATAACGTGCGTCGTTTGCGGTGCATCCAATAATTTTTCAATGGAATGGCAACGTTACATGCACCGCAACATTGAGAAGTAAGATACAAGTCACCAGTAATCAGCCACCAGCATCCAGCATCCAGCCACCAGCATCCAGCATCCAGCTACCAGTAACTAGCAACCAGCTTGAGTGAGAGTAAGCATTGCCCAAGTTTTTACACAACTTACTAACAACCGGTCTCTGATTAAGCGGTTTTATTACCTTTGGCAAAACTGTTACTTAACCTAACAAGCAAGCCCATGTCGGTAGCAAAGCATTACGATAAACAAAAAATAGCGATTTATGTATTGGCTTTGTTGGGAGTTATTCTGTTGGTACGGGTATTAGTTAAGATGCTTGTAAAAGGCAAAACCATTGATGAGGTTTCGGTAGTTGTACTATCTCCGGCTGAAACCAAGGCCCTGAAAAAGTATCCAAACGCCTATCATCTGGAAGTTGGTCAGAAAAATGGAATTCCCAAACCATTCAAATCGCAAAAAGAGATGCTTGACCATAAAAACAAGTACGTCAGGAATTATGATTTGGCTGCCATAAAGGACTGTCGGTATTATGAGGTTCCTCATTTGTCGCATTCGTTGCCGTATTTAAAAGACGATGCCAAAGATTTTTTAGACGATTTGGGGGTTCAATTTGAGAAAAGCCTCGCCGCACAAGGCATCCGGCCATACCGGTTTTCGGTTACCTCTATCATGCGAACACAGAACGATCAAAAGGGACTACGCAAAACCAATGTAAATGCCACGCCCAACAACTCATCGCATTATTATGGGCTAACCGTGGACCTTTCGCAAACCCGCTTTTTTGAACGCGGAAATAGTGAGCCCATCTATTCCTATCGGTTGCGCAACTTATTGCTGCGCGATTTGATTAAAATGCAGGAAAAAGGTAGGTGTTATGTATTGCTGGAGCATCAACCAAATGCATACATATTACAGTAAGGTGAAATCCTCTAATGTATTGGATAATAAACTACCTCGCAGCAGAGCTGAAGATGTATTGCCTGAAAACAATTTTATATTTTAGAAGAGCTATGGGGAGTTTTATCCTGAGATACATTAGCTTCGCTCGGGATCAGTCACATAGATAACCCTACTAGGGATCGGAAGGGTTTTACCTAAGTGTAAAGAGTTTGTTAGCTATGCTCCAAGCACTCAACTTAAAATTATGTCAATGAATCTGCCTTTTTCATTCAAATATGTGTAGTGCCTTAAAAATCAACTAATTCATTTACAAAGAAATACTCTTTTAGAAAATTCTTTACTTTCCGCTGGGTTTGTTTCTATAGTCGGATGGGGAACAATTATATGCATTGCTAAACAACTCATAAAAGTGGGTTCTACTTGCAAAGCCGGTTTGTACAATTATTTCACTTACGGTTAATGAAGTTGACTTTAAAAGCATGGCTGCTTTACTTAATCGGCGCTGGTTTATCATGCTGTGGGGCGTAGTACCCAGGAGCGATTTGGTTTTATTATAAAGCGACGATTTACTGATGGACAGTTTATCGCAAAGTTTCTCTGATGAAAGGGTTTCATCATCAATGTTTTCATCAATATAGTTAAGCATTTTCTGAAAAAACGGATCCGGAATTTCCTTAACCAAAGCAGGATATACATCTTGTTTGCCAAATTGGCTTCTAATGCTGGACCTCAGTTGCAGCAATTTTTCCACCCGCACTTTCAAATGTTCCGGATGAAAAGGTTTTGGGATATAAGAATCGGCACCTGCTTTAAGCCCAACAATACGGTCTTCTATTTCAGCTTTGGCAGTTAACAGGATCAAGGGCAAATGGCTGGTATCAAAGTTTGTCCTCAACCGACCGCAGAGTTCTATTCCATCCAATTTAGGCATCATGATATCGGAAACTATCAAATCAGGCTTTTCGGAAATCACTTTTTCATAAGCCTCCAATCCATTTTCAGCAAAAATGACATTATAATCTTCTTTCAGAAAATCATGTAGTACTTGCAATATATCAGGCTCGTCATCAACTAGCAATATTAGGGGTTTTCCTGAAAAAAGTACTGGATTTTCATTAGGTTGATTCAGTCTGGATTCATTGTTAAAACTGATTTCATTCAATACCTCAGCTGGCTCATTTACGAATGCTCCTGAATTGATTTCCATTACGTCTGGAAACGTACAAATAAAGGTTGTTCCCCGTTCTAATCCGCTTTCAAAACTAATAGTCCCTTTAAGCAATTAAACCAGGCCTTTTGTAACGGCCAGCCCTAACCCGGTGGAACGGTATCCTGGAAAACTGCCTTTTCGCAATACCGAGGAGATACCGAATGGTTCAAAAACCTTTTGGGAATACTCCGGCTTTATACCAAGCCCATTATCTTCAATTTTTACTATGAGTGCTGAATTATCCAATGTAACAGTGGCATTCACAAATCCTCCAGGCTTATTGTACTTTATTGCATTCGACATTAAATTAGTAACAATACGTTGAAATTTATCGGCATCGGTTTTAAAAACAATTTCATTTTCAGGAGGAATAATCTGGCAGCAAATATTTTTTTGTGTGGCAAGTTGTTCCAAGTCAGAAACCACTTCTTTTAATAGTTCAACAGGTTTTGCTAATTGAATATTTAAAGGTTCCTTACCTTTTTCCAATTTGCGGAATTGCATAATTTCCAAAACCAACTTTTGAAGTTTTACACTATTGTTGTAAACCTTCAAGAGCCGCGGATTTCCAACGTATTCCGTGTATCTTCGAGCAAGGCATGAATGTGTGAGTTAATAAGGGTAAGCGGTGTGCGGAACTCATGGGCTACATTGGTAAAAAACTCAATTTTATAGCTCTGCAATTCTGCTTCTTTTTCCTTTTGAAATTCCTTTAAGGCAACTTCTTTTTTACGAGCAGCCCTCTTGCGGTAGGTTACAAATATAAAAACCTGGATTGCAATAATTAGCAGAATATAGCTCACTATTGCCCACGATGTGGCCCACAAAGGGGGCTCTATTAAAATCTCTATTTCCCGGGTTTCGCCTGACCAATTGCCATTCTCGTCGCTCACCCGTAATTGCAGGTAATAAATCCCCCATGCCAGATTGGAATAATTAATAGGCTGATTTGTTGGGTTAACAACCCACCCGTTGTCAAAATTTTTAAGCCAATACGAAATCCGGTATCGTTCCTGGCCCCAGTAAACAAGAGGCGAAACATAAAATGTAATGGAATTCTGGTTGTAGGCTAATTTCAAACTCTTCTGATGGTTGATGCGACTTATAAGTGGACTATCATTTCCAATAGCTACCGGATTGTTTTTTATAAAAAGCTGATTAATGGCTATTGGCGGAAAATATGTGGTGTTTTTAATTTCATTGGTTTGTACAATATCCACACCCATGGTACCTCCAACATAAATCCTGCCTGTATTTGTATCGTAAAACGAAGCGCCATCGCTGTATTCAATATTATTTAGCCCATCACTCAAATCGAAACTCCTTACTTTCAATCTGCTAGGGTCAATTATTGAAAGCCCCTGATTGGTGGTTACCCACAAGTTACCCAGGTCGTCCAACTGAATGGCATGAATACTGGTACTGGAAACATCGGACTGAACACCAATCCCGATAACGTTTATAGAATCGGCAGTAATAGGCTTAATACCAAAAAGTCCATTGCTACTTCCTACCCAAATGTCTCCATTCAATTCGGTGAACAACGAAAGGATATCATCGTTCTTAATTGCATTTGGTTGCGAAAGGGTGCTGTACTGACCCATTACCCGCTTAGTGATGGTATTGTACCGGTATAATCCCAATCCACGGGTGCCTATCCAAATAGTACCCGGTTTTTCTTCCGTTATGGCATATACTATCTGCTTTTGCTGATTGGGCCTTTCAATACTTTTGTCGAGTATCAGCTGTTCGCAACTTATGGGCAAGGTACCGTTTTTTGTATCTAGCTCAATCAATATTACCCCAAAGCCACTCGTTCCCAAGTATATTCGCCCATCGCTGCCATTAAGGATGCGATAAACCGAAGCAAATTCTATAGATTGGCTGTTTTTAAAATCGCGGGGAAAATTGCGGATGGTTTTATAATCAGCCGAAATAATATCAACTCCTTTTCCATCAGTACCCACCCAAATGGAACCATCGTTATGCTCATGGAACGAAAGTACGGAATTATTGTTCAACCCGTTTTTAACCGAAATGGATTTAATGCGTCTTCCATTGGCATCGAATATATCAATTCCACCCCCTTTGGTGCCTATTAAAACATCCTTTTTCCGGGTCACTAAAATACTACGGACAATGGGATATGTTAACTGATTCGACGACAAACTTTTATTCGGAAAATCAGTAAAATTAAGGGCATACACCCCATTCCCGTCGGTTCCTATCCATAATAGATCCGTATCGGTTTCATAAATACTTAATATTCGGGTAGCAATGGGGTTATCGATAAACGAACCGGTGAGTATATTGAATAATAAAAAATTACGGTTCTGCAAATTTAAACGGTATATTTTCCCTTTTTCGGTTCCAACCCAGATTCTTTCCTTTTCCTTTGAAAGGGAAAAGGAGGTAATAATATCGTTAGGGATGCTAAGCAACTGAACTTCTTTAGCTTCCAAATCAACCAGCAGAGCAGCCCCGGCTCGTTGAGTAATAAGAATATACGGACGACGGTTGATGTTAACTGAAATAGAGGTTGATAGGATACCTGTTAATGGAAGTTTTAAAACCTCTTGAAGATGATTCGCCAACACCTCATATAATTTGCCATCCGAAGAAATACTGTAAGCACGGCTCTCTATCAAGTGAATCCGTTTTATACTGGTTGCTAATTGTTGCGAACCTTCGTCGAAATCAATTTTATTGAATTGTGTTGTGATGCTGTCAAAATGAAATATCCCTCTTCCAAAAACAGATACCAAAGTTCCAAAGCTCTTTGAATAACAAATGGCAATATCATCTTCATAGTTTATTTGTTCCGATTCCTTGGTAAAATATGAGGTGAACCGGTCGTGGATGTTATCGTATAGGCCGATTCCTTTATTGGTAAGCATCCATATGGGCCCCGGTTCTGTGGGGTATAATCCCCTGATAACATGGTTGTGAATGGAATTGGTATTACTCCCCGGAAGGTAAGTAACCATATTGCTGCCATCGTACCGGTTGAGCCCGTTCCAGGTTCCAAACCAAATATACCCTTCGGCATCTTTAACAATGGTATTTACGGCACCGTTCGACAATCCCTCGCGACGTGAAATGAAATGCACGTTCGTTTTATTTTCAGCCATTTGTGCAAATGGCAACAAAAATAAAAGGCCGAAAAGGAGCTTACTTCGCATTTAGTTAACACAATCAAAGGTCAATCAACAATTTAGCAAAGTTAGGAAAATTGGTAGCACTAAAAAACTGTTAAACCCAAATTACGCAATAGGAGTGGCTTTAGGAGCGAAATATTTGCGTTAATTGGGTTTACCCCGATATAGATTTTGTTACCTTGTTTTTATAGTGCCGTGTACCTGCAATTGCATGCTCACTTATGGAATAGCTGGTTTTTTTGCTCTTTTGGGAAGATAATATCCTACAAAATGAAGAAACAACTATTCACTTTACTTATTCTGACATTTCAGCTACATACATTTTCCCAATCCAACCTAATTAGTATAAAAGGCCTAGTTACCAACCTGCAAGTAACCATGAATGGCAATGCTGTTCCAAATGGACAACTGTTTTTTAATAATCTGCCCAGCGGTAATTACCAATTTAGTTTTCGGAGGAATGAGCCAAAAGAAAAGGATGAATTGGCATTCAAACTCACAGGAAACGATTCCGCTGCAATTTATGTTAATTCAATAAATGGACGTATAACAACAACCCTTTTTAAAATTAAAAGAAATGAGGAAAATTACAGTTCAGTTGCAAAAGATTCCATGGTGTTTTATGTGGTCGAGCAAATGCCTGTATTTATTGGTGGTGATATTGAATTGAGAAAATATATTTCAAACTCGGTTGAGCAAACAATAGCAAATACTGATTCTATTCAAAAGGGAAGAGTATTTGTTTGTTTTGTGGTTGATGAGCAAGGTAAAATTGACGAAGTAAGAGTTGTGCGAAGTAACAACCAAAAACTGGATAATTTTGCAAATGAAATAATACGGGCTATGCCTGATTGGATTCCCGGGAAACAAGCTGGTAAGCCAGCACGGGTTTCTTTTACGGTACCGATTAATTTTTAATGGTTTTTAATTATGGGTTATGCTTCCCTTGACCATTTCATTAGCAAAACTAAGTTTAACACAATAGAAAAAGCAGAACGTTAAAGCCCCGTTATCTTTTTAATCTCATTCTGCTTGTTCAACGCTTCAAGGTAATCTACACCATATTTTTTATATTGAAAAAAGATGGCTCTACTGCAAATACAGTTTAAACTTAACAATATTAAACATTTATATGATTGATTATATGGTATATAACACTATTTTAGGAATTCAGTTGATCAAAAGTCGTAATAGCCTAATTGTTATACCCTTTTTAGCTAAATTTACCCACTAAATTGGTAGTAGTACTCGTTCTGTTCCACTTAAAAAGACATCTCCGAATGAAACAAATAGTATTATATAGCTTGGTTTTATTGACTTGTGATTTGTTTGGTCAAAAGATTGATACAATTGACCTCAAACCCTATTACGGTGACTTTGTGGGTGGATTCAGTATTTACGATGTTAATACTGACAAATACATTCAATACAACCCTGAACAGTGTAAAAAGAGATTTTCGCCTTGCTCAACATTTAAGATTCCAAACTCATTGATTGGATTGGAAACGGGAGTAATTTCTGATACAGGATTTATTATCAACTATGATTGCAAACTTCATCCAAAGGATTCGGTTCTATTGGCAAATGAACCATTCAAATATTGGTATCACGATTTGTCCTTAAAAAGAGCCATCAAATATTCTTGTGTTTGGTATTATCAGGAGTTAGCCAGGCGGGTTGGAAAAGAGCGGATGCAAAAAATGGTTAACGATTTGGATTACGGCAATAACGATATATCGAGCGGATTAGATACTTATTGGCTTTGTGGTTCAATCCAGATTTCAATAAACGAGCAGATAGAATTTTTAAAGCGACTGTATTTACATAAATTGGAAGGATTTTCGGATAAAAACATGGATGCTGTAAAGAGTATAATTCTTTATGAAACTACCACTGATTACAAATTGTATGGAAAAACGGGTAGTGGGGATTGTTGGGATAACAAAGTCATTGGTTGGTATGTTGGTTTTGTTGAGACCGAAACTGGAACAAATATATTTGCAATGAATGTAATGGTAACTAATTTCAGTGATTTGAATAATAATTTTCGGATTGAGTTGACAAAGAAAATATTGAAGGAATTAAAAATTGTAAAATAAGCAGCCTACAACACTTATATCATAAGCAATGCGGGTTTATTCTGTAACTTTCTCGCACCGGCTTGTCTCGCTTTTGCGGAGCGCTGCAAGTTCCATCTTCCCTTTTTTTCACCTTGTAACCTTTCCACCTTTCCACCTTCCCTTTTTTTCACCCTGTTACCTTGTCACCTTGTCACCTTTTCACCGTCCATCCGTTTATCACCGCATCAAATACATTTTACCAAACCCGTTTTTAAAATATTGATTGGTTCCCGTATCGCGCATTTTTAGTTCTTTACCCTGCATACGCGCAAAAACCCGGTAAAAATAAACCCCATTTGCTAAAGCATCGCCAAACATATCGGTGCCATTCCAGGTATATTGCGTAATATTTTTACCAATGGTAATGGGGCCAAGTTCTTCCATGTAAATTACCTTAACAATTTTCCCAGTAACAGTGAGTATTTCAATGCGCAGTTCATCGGGAATTTCGCTTCCGGTAAGTTCAAAAACAAACTGTGTGGAAGTGCTGAACGGATTGGGATAGTTAAACACGTTGGTTATGGTATTTTCATTGATGACCTGAAACGATATCAAGTAATCGTAAAGTCCTGATTCATTGCCAGTAGCATCTTTAGCTTGCACCCGAAGTTCGTAGGTGCCGTCCTGCGTAAAATTTGCCTGATACCTAATATGAGCTTTGTTTTCGGGCAATTGAGCCGGAATAAAACTGATGTCCGGATTGCCGGTTATATCCAGCTTATTTTCAATACCTGTTTGCCGCGATTTGATATACAAACTAAAAAGCGAGGTGTCATTCAAGATAATAAACTTATTTTCATCGTTGAGTTGGACCATTATTTCCGGTTTTGCTGACACTAAATCACCATCCATAATATGGATTCCATCGAAAGTAACATCGAGCAGCGGGTTTCGTTCATCTTTTTGCACATAAAAGGGTTTGTTTGCCAAATTATTGAAATGATATTGTTCCAATTGGTCGAACCCAGCCTGCGAAGTTGTTTCCGGATTTATTTCTATCCAAAGTTGGTTTTTTCCCCGATGGTTGAGTGTATTAAACTCAACAGAATCAATAACAGATTCTCCTGCTGCCAATGGGCTAACCCTGTGCCGGCTGATGGATTGTTGATTGTTGGCTGCATCCAAAAGCCAGTAGCTAACCAATAAACTATCAACAGCAATCGGGCCAATATTTTCAAAGGCCACTTTTACCCTGCATTTATCGCCTTCCTGAATGGAATCGCTGTAAAAGCTCCACTCTTTTTGTGGATTGATAGCCAAATCGGTTACCGGTTCATACAGTACTTTCCATGATTTTAGCTGCGCTGGCGTTTCATACTCTTCATCGCGGGTATAAAATTGAAGCTTTATATAGGGATATGAATTGGCACTGATTGAGGATAAGTCCGTTTCATTTTGAGTAATGGAATCCATTAAAAGGATTGAATTTCCGAAAGGGTCGATGCCATAAACCTGCAAATTGGCTACTTCGTTTGGATTAGCTTCAACAGTAGTAAAATTCCACGAAAGAGTTTTCCATTGAGTGGAGGGTCCTACAGGAATGCTGGCGATAGTACCGTAAGTGAAATTCGATTTAATGTCGGTATATAAATCAATGGTCTCAGTGGAAGTACCAGATACTTCCTGCCCCAGCGAAGGATTTCCTTTTTGGCTAAAGAAAATATAGGGCTGGTTGTTTTGCAAAAAACGGATGTCATTGCTGGCTCCCCATTCCAATAATGCTTCATAATGCCGCTCTCGCCATAACTGAAAATTACCAGCAATAAATGAATAAATAAGGATGTAAAACCCATCAGGTACTTCGTTTTCAATTAGATTTACCAAATTATCCAAGGATGCATCTAAATCCGCTTGAACGGAAGATAGGTGGAAGACATAGTAATTATCAGGACGGTTTCGGGAACTGCATTTAGGATAATTGCCTTGGCCAAAATCACCCCGGTCCGATTGCCAAGGGATTAGGGTAGTAGAATCAATCACCGCTACCAATAAGGCACTGGCGGCTTCACACGATGAATAATCACCGATTCCATCCACTTCATATCCAATATCAGTATAGTTGCTACTATTAGGGCTTCCAATATTATGGCAACGCACTGATTTAGGCGCTATGGCAAACTCAAACTTATTGCTTGATGCATTTGGCTCAATAAATTTGTATTGATTCGCTACTAATTGACCCATATTTTTTTGCTGCCAACCGCTTTTACCCGCTTCAACCGCAAACGAGCTGGTTGACCATTTCATGGGTTCACTGGTATTTTTTTTGCCAGCCCTCCAAAAATAAGGAGTTTGTTGGTTAAAACTAATGCCGGGTTGCCATTCTACCACACCTCCGGAATGAGTTATTTCCTGGCTAATAAGCAATGGGCTGTTAAAAAGCTGGGTAGTATCTATCTCAAAAATGCTGGTTTGTTCAACGCTTAAAGCATTGCCGGTACTGGCTTTTAGTATTGGGTTGGTAAGTGGATAAACGCTGTACTCATAAGGAATTACCGGAATAATATCGGAGCTCGAAATAAAGGTATTTACTGATGCTGTATTGTTCAATTCGCTCAACTCTTCCCATTGGTTTTGGACATCTAACCGGATAAAAAATTCATTCAACCCTTGTCCTTTAATAAAATCAACCGGTAATTTAATCCTAACGGTATCTTTATAAAAGAGGCCATTAACAACCGCCTGATAATTCGCAGAACCGCCATCCTGAAAGGTGCGTTGCACATCAATAATAAAAGGTTGAGAACTTGTCCTGCTAATATTAACAGGTACCACATTTATGTAAAACGAATCCTGTTCTGTGGTAATATTCGCCGGTGTGAAGAAAACCTGCTCGGGAATCATGCTCAAATCGGGCAAAGGAAAACTATTCAATACCACCGCAGGATCACCATGCAGCGTAAATGAGTGAACGGTTTCGTTAAAAATATGACCCAAAGTAGCATTTACCTGCATGGCTTTTTTTGCCTCATTAATGATACTGCCAATGGGTTTGCCATACGATAGACTGCTTAATTGCCGGTAAAATTGGGTAGTAAACATATTTAAATAGGAAGGATAACCTTGTCCTACCATGGCTAAAAAACCGATAGCCCCTTTTTCAGGGATAAATACCCAATTTTCGCTTGTGCTGTATTGACTGTATAAATGGATATCGCCCGAGTAGCAGGAATTGGCTAACATCAAAGGATATTTACCTTGATTTTGGTAAGCCGATGGATCATCAATGTTTTGGTCAAATCCGCTAGCGGAACCGTGACCAAAAAAGGTCATCAGGCTAACTCCATTATTTACTAATCCGGTTATGCTATCATTTCTTGAAATGGTAATGGGATCGGACGATTTTTTTAAAAAGGTGGAAACATACCCTCCAAATAAGGTGTCGTTGGCAATTAACCGGTATGAATTTAAGTAATCTTCGAATAGGTTTTGTTCGCTGTTATTTATGCCTCCACCAAAATGAATCAGGTGTTTCATCCATTCCGCCGGTTCATTCTGTTCAAACTGTTGAACTTTTTCCAAATAGTTACTTACCTGACTGCCATTTTGTGCGGCCAACCTTCCGATGGGTATAAATGATTCCAACCTGGTTCCTTTCACTCCCATACCCAGTAATTCATCGCTGGCTGTATAACCCATCGACGGAACCAAACTGGCATTGAATGCTGCTGGATTATTTCTTGTTTCTACTATACTATTCGATTCTCTTGGCCCTATATTCACCCCTTTACCAATAATGAACAAATCAGTAGGCAAGGTAGTCCAGTTGGAAACAATGTACCGCAGGAAATACCTGATAGCTATTGGGTGTTTGCGGATGCCATAACCAAACTGGTCGTACAAATATTCGGCGTTTATGAGGTAAGCCTGCCTATAATTGGCATATTCCTCAGCTTGCACCCAAAGCTTTGGATGGCTTAAAATGAGATGTTGCTTATTTTTTGAAGCGTGGTTCACCATTACCGACAAACGAATTTGGGTAGGTAGTAACAATCCTTCGTTCTTAACCAGTACGAGTTGAATTTCATTGGCCGATGCAGGAACCAAGGATTTGTGCAATCCACCTTCCGAAATAACTGAAATTTTGATTCCCCGCGACACATCAAAAAGCGAATAATTACCCGAACTCAAGCCCGGAAACTCCAGGTAGGTTTTTCTTGAAGGCGAGGCTGGAAGGCTGAATAAAAAACTGTTTTCAGTAATGTTGGCAAACGAGCGGGGATAAGTAATAGAGATATATGAAACCGCAGAATAATCAGTAAGCGCGTTCACATCGTTAATGCTTTCAAAATTAATGGGAGTTTGACTGCTGAGCGTAATATTAGTCAATGAATAGCTTTTTTTAATGGTTTTGTAAGTACTGAAAATAGTATCGGTAATAAAGTCTGGCCCTGTTATTTTTAGGTGATGCGAATTAACAGAGTATGTAAGTAATGACCAATCTATAGATACGGGAGAACCGTTTGCCACACATTTCGGCGTGGAAATATTTTTCGTTACTGTGTTTCCAAGGCTAATTGCATTATTATCGGCCCAGCCTTCGGCCTCAGTATATTGACAATCGGGCCACGATTCAAAGTATCTCCCTGTATATTGAACCAGCGATTGGTATCGACAATACGGTGCTGCGGAATACCCTGTAAAATTCTGATCCGTTTCTAAGGTCATGCGGCGATTACTAAAGCTGCTATTCCAGGTTATAAAAACCGCTGCCGTATCAGTAATCATGCTATAGTAAGGGTTGGTCTGATTTTCCGGTTTATCGTATATTTCTACATCAAACCAGCCAGTATTTTTTTGAGCAAAAAACTCAATGTATTCAAGCAGTCCGGTACTTTCACCTTTTATGTAACAAGGTATTTCCTGTCCGTTGTAAAAAAGCTGAATATTCTGCGGATTATTACTGTTTACAGGCACTCCCGCTTGCTGCAATTGTTGCAGGGTAATGTGATAAATACCAGTTGTGGGAATGCTGAACCGATAATACGTTTGATTCATTGCTATCCATTCGTTGCCATAGTTTTGAGCCATTGAAATACTCGTGCTGAAATAGAGCAAAACAACAAGGATTCGTTTTAGAATTATATTTATGGATGGTTGCATACTTTTAAAGCTTAGGCTGGTTTCCTTTTGTTTTATCGAAACTATAAGTAAGGCTAAAAACATGGGAGTATCCCGCTGCCGAAAGATTTCCCAAATCGGTTAACGCATAATCGACCGAAAAATCCCGATAGCTTATACCAATGCCCATATTAGGTTGTAAGGTGGTATGTTTACCCCCTTCGTATTCCTGCTGAATATTGCCAATTCCGGCCCGCAAAAATATTAGTTTCTGGTAGTGGAATTCAACTCCCAAATGAGGATCAATACTAAACGGATCGCCTTTCAACAAAACATTTCGTTTACCATCGGTAGAAAGGTCTAAATTTATTTCTGCCAAAGCACCCCATTTTTTTCCAAAATTGAAGGTTCTGGCTGCTCCTAAAATAAATCGGGGCAAGGTTATTTCAGTGCTGCTGGTAGGAATAACATTTCCGGTCATTTTAAAAACTTCCTCCAGATTTTCGGTATAAAAAGTCCATGAATTTATAGTGGTTGTAATGTCGCGGGCCATAATACCGAATTGCCAAAGGTTAAACTGGTAATGAGCCGCCAAATCAACACCAAAACCCCAGGCACTGGCAAAATCGCCCCCAATACGGCGAATTATTTTGGCATTCCCTCCTACGCTCAACCCTTTAATAGCTAATTGCCGGGCATAAGTAAAAGTTACTGCATAGTCGGCAATTGAAAACGGCTGAATACGGTCGAACCGGATATTTCCATCTCTATCAATCAATGCCAATGTATTTGGTATATTGTCAACCCCAAACCGGATAAAGGAAATGCCAAAGCTCGAGTTTTCATCCGATTTAAAGGCAATAGCACCAAAATCGTATTGCGACAAGCCCGCAAAATATTCAGAATGCATTAACCCCAAATTTACCGATTTGCTTAACGTAACCAATGCCGCAGGATTCCAGTAAACAGAAGTAATCCCGGAAACGGAAGCAACGGAAGTATTCGACATGGCAAACGAACGGGCTCCAACCCCAATACTCAAAAATTCATTCGAATATTTGGGTGCTGTTTGAGCGGTAACCCAACTGCACCAAAAGCTGAATGGTACAATGAGTGAAATTATGGAAACTTTTATTTTCAAAAGGTTTGTTTTAAAAACGTAAAAATAAGAAATGCCAAGCTTTAGCACGTTTCATTGATCAATGTTTTTGTAGTTGCCGTCAATATATTGGTATGGATTAGTAACCCTTTTTTTTGAAAACCCACTAAAGCATTATACTCATAGTAAGTTCTTGATTTACTCATTGTTAATTACTCATTGCTAATTGACAATTGATAATTGAAATTTCAACTTCCCCAATTATCCCGGTCCAAACTTCGGTATTGGATAGCTTCGGCCAAGTGATGCGGCTGAATCGATTCGCTACCTTCCAAATCAGCAATAGTGCGCGAAACCTTTAAAATACGATCGTAAGCCCGTGCCGAAAGACCCACTTTTTCCATGGCTGTTTTTATCAATTGCGAACCGGTGGCGTCTAATTGGCAATACTTGCGGATAAGTCGGGTGCTCATTTGTGCATTGTTGTGAATGCCGGTCAAGTCCTTAAATCGTTCCATTTGGGTTTCCCGGGCTTTAGTTACCCGTTCCCTGATGGCATGACTGCTTTCCAGGGCTTCTTTCCCTGAGAGTTTCTCAAACGGTACAGGCACCACTTCAATATGGATGTCAATCCGGTCGAGCAGGGGGCCCGAAATCTTATTCAAATACTTTTGCCGGATTCCAGATGAGCAAACACAATCTTTCTCGGGATGGTTATAATATCCACAGGGACAAGGGTTCATGCTGGCCACCAGCATAAAACTGGCCGGATACTCCACCGAGAATTTGGCCCGCGAAATGGTAATCACCCTATCCTCAAGCGGTTGACGCATTACTTCCAATACCGTGCGCTGAAATTCAGGCAATTCATCTAAAAACAATACGCCGTTATGGGCCAGCGAAATTTCACCGGGTTGCGGATACGTGCCTCCGCCAACTAAAGCAACGTCAGAAATTGTATGGTGCGGGCTGCGAAAAGGCCTGGTGGTCATTAGGGCGGTGTGGTTGTCAATTTTCCCGGCAACGGAATGAATCTTGGTGGTTTCCAACGCTTCCTGCAAGGTAAACGGCGGAAGGATGGAGGCAATCCGTTTGGCCAACATGGTTTTTCCGGCACCGGGAGGCCCAATCATGATAATGTTATGACCGCCGGCTGCGGCTATTTCCATGGCCCGCTTTACGTTTTCCTGCCCACGCACATCGGAAAAATCGGTTTCATAGTGCTCAAGGCCCGCATAAAATTCCTCTCGGGTATTTACTATGGTGGGTTCTATTTTCAATTTTCCGTTCAGGAAATCAACCACTTGGGTAATGTTTTCAACACCAATTACATCGAGGTTATTTACCACCGCAGCTTCGCGGGCATTTTGCTTGGGTAAAATAAAACCAATAAAGCCCTCCTCGCGTGCTTTTATGGCAATGGGCAGCACTCCTTTTATGGGGTTAAGGCTGCCATCGAGCGAGAGTTCGCCCATAATGATGTATTTTTCAAGCTCCTCCGACAACACCAGCCCTGAAGCGGCCATCATGCCAACCGCCAAAGTAAGATCGTACGCCGAGCCTTCTTTGCGGATGTCGGCTGGCGCCATATTGATGACAATTTTTTTGCCCGGTAATTCAATACCATTATTTTTAAGCGCGGCATTAATCCGCTGCTGGCTTTCTTTTACGGCGCTATCGGGCAAACCAACCAAATGGAAAGCAACCCCAATTGAAATATTCACTTCAACGGTTATGGTGGTGGCATTAATTCCAAAAACAGCGCTTCCGTAGGTTTTTACTAACATTCAAATATTTTTAAACAGGAATAATTTTCATGATTTGGATTAGGTACTGGTCAAATTTAATAAAATAACTGTTCCTGATAGGAAGAAATGCTTAAAATTATATTTAATGGTAAAACTATCGTTGAAAACTTTAATAACTTAAACGATAATTCTATTTTTATTACCATCTAATGGTAATAAAAATTTATTACTATATTTGTGGTATGTAATTCGTCCTAAATCTACTATTTCTTGAAATGGTTATAAAATTCGAAAGCCAGTACCTTGAAAAGCTCTATACGGGGGAATCACAAAAAGGTAAACCCAAATACAGCGATGCTGTAATAACAAAATTTAAAAAGACGGTGTTGATACTTAAAAACGTTTCCAATACCGTTGAATTGTCTAAGTTTCGTGGCCTGAACTTTGAATCATTAAAGGGAGAAAAATCAGGTTTTTTTTCGGTCAGAGTTGATAAGAGTTATCGGTTAGAGTTTCGTATTACTAAAGATGTAATCGAGATTGTACATATCGAGGAACTTTCTAAACACTACCAATAAATATTTTAAACTTATTATTACTCATAAAATGTACACGGTTATTGGTGCAGATGAAAAAGAGGTTAAAACAGATGTTCTGTTACACCCAGGAGAAGTCCTTTCGATGGAAATTGAAGCCAGGGGCATTAAAAAATCAAAATTTGCCATGTTGCTTCAGATATATCCAAGCCATATTAGCGACATTTTGAACGGTAAACGCAATATTGGGGAAGAAACCGCCCTGAAAATCGAAGGAGTCCTTGGCATAAGTGCCGAATTCTGGATGCGCTTGCAGACAGAATATAATTTGGCTTTGTTAAGAACTAAAAAAACAGCTTGATTTTTCATCCATTGTTTGAATTCACTCCGAAAACCATAAACAAAGAAATCCCGATAGCTATCGGGACTAAGGCACCAAGTCACCCAATTGCATCAAAATTATAATTCAAACGATGCACATTAAATCTATCGATAAAATAATAGTTAAATTTAATGGTTCAGAGGAGTCATTTACCGTTTATCAAAAGCGGTTTATTGATTTAGACCATCCGTATATTGAACGTGATTAATATTTTGTTAAATTTACTTTATAAACAATAATTGGTTAACTTTGAATTTGAAGTAATTAAACCTAAAATGAATTTATGAAAAGAATTAACTCCTTGTCATGTGTTATTATCTTAATAAGCATAACTTCTTGTGCTCAAGTTGACAAAGGTAATAATAGTACTGTTGATGAGTCAAAAACTGTTAATGAATCATCAATAAAAAAGTTAATCAAAACAAATCTGGAAAGTAGGTTTACTAATGCTGAAATTGTTAGTATAACACCTGATTCGTGCCCCGATATGCGCAATTTATTTCATTTGTCATTGCAATTGACAATAAAATCATCGGAAACTAAAAGAGATATTGTTAATGCCTTTTCAAGACAACAAGATGGTGAAATTAATGGCGATCAAACAAGAGCAATATGTAATGCTGAATTAGACACACTTAAATCTTTAGTAGAAATTTGGCATCACGACTATCAGTTTAACAAACAAAAGTGTTTCACAGTACGGTATAGATATGGTACTGCAGATGGAACAAAAAAAACAGAAACGGATTATTATACACTTGATGAAACAAGATATTTAGAAGGTAATTATGCGTTTTTACAAAAGGAATTTACATATGATTATGCATTTCAATATTATGAAAAGTCATCAGAATATTATATTGAATTATTAAGAGAGTTCGCAGGTTATTAAAACAATATGCTGTAATGAGGAGGACAAAATTAAATAGTGTTAAATTAGCCAATCCAAACCAACAAAATATAAAATTATGGAAGGCTTTTTAAAGAGTATATTTGAAAATATACAAGATAGATTAAGGAATATTTTTGTCAGCACTTTTGTTTTAGCTTGGATTTGTTGGAACTGGAAGTACTTTTATATTACTTTTTTTGTAAGTGAAGAATACCTCAATGGATTTCCTGATAAGTTTCATTATCTAAAATCAATTGATACCAATAGCGGTATTTTACTATGGTGGCCATTGATTACTACAGCTTGTTACATTCTTGCAATCCCATCTTTGAATATACTAACAAATAGCTTTCTAGAATTATGTAGAAGGGAAGCAAATAATTGGAAAGCAAGAATTTCAAAAGAAACCCTTTTTAAGCAGAATGAAGTAGCAGAATTTCGGAAAAGTGACCTAAAAGAACTCAAAGAAAAAAACGATTCAATAAAAGAGTTAGAAGAAAGAATAAGTAAACGGGATAATACAATTGAAGAAATCACAAAGCAAATAATCTTCTTAGAAGAGGATAATTTAAAGCTAAAGTCTAATTATGATTCATTAAAAAAGAATTCATCTGAAACATTTTTCGATATTCAAACAATAAATAAAGTTTTAGATAATCATCAGCTAATCCAAAATCTAGGTGATTATGTTGACCCATTAAAGATTGATATCGATGAAAAAATTTTGAAAGAAAATTTTAGTATAGCAGAACAAACCGTATTATATGAATTGAAATTACTAGATAATGAGAATGACTTAATAAAAATAAATTTTGCAGCACTAAAAATATTCAGTGTTTTGATTAACTCCTTTCATAATAAAATAGAGAAAGAAATAAAATCAGTGGATATTGATTCAAGTAATCTTAGTTTCGGTGAATCCATAACTAAAATAGGTAATAATATGGTAGTGAAACAAGGATTTAGTGATGAAGAAAAAGTCGATTTTTTAATATTTCGCAAAATTTTTGATTCATTTCAAGAAAGTCAAAGAATATGGTTTTTTAAAAACATGAATACTGAGCCCTTTGAAGCCTCTGAAGTTGTAAGTATGAAAGAATTAAATATGTTTGTTAATCAGCATAAATTTATTAGGTTAGTAAAAGACAACTATGCAGTATTTACTGATACATATATCCAATTTATCAATAGATTTTTAAAATATTACAATATTGAAAAATAGGGGAAAAGAATCAAATGGTTCTATATTCAAGAACTATCTATAGCATCCTGATGTTATGTCCACCGGAAATCTACATTTCCATCACCCGCTTTAAGTTTTCCTGCCCAAGGGTATAGTAAAAATCAGAACAGGTGCGAGAACGCTTCGCTAAGTTGTAGCAATTAGAAATAACTTGCACAAAAAAACTGTTACTTACCAAACCCGATAATCGAACAACAGGTTTTCTTTCCGCGAAGTCGGATTTTGCTTTCCTTGGGTCAATTCCTTAACCCGTTTACTTACATAATCGTTTAATTCCGAAACGGTAATGGTGTAATCCTTATTGGCATCCGCATTCATCGATTTTATCCCCTCCAGCAATGAATAGGTAAAAACCCCATTCTGCCACTCCGACGATTCAAATGCAAATTCGGAACCACTTGCCGATGAAATTACTATGGCTCCTGAGCCTTTTTGAATATTGGCAAACATACTCTGCATCAATTCAAAGGAGTTTTTCAATCCAATTCCCTGCGATTTGTTTGTTGATGTTGATTGGATGGTTTTAAAACCCCGGCTTTTTACAAAGCTATTGGTTGTATCGGTTACAGCCGTTACAAGCTGGCTTTCTTCTTTATCCACTTCGCCTGAATTACAGGCATCCATAATTAATATCTTTTTTAAGGCAGGAATACTATCCAGCAATCCCTCCAAATATTCATAAACAACCCCTTTGGCTGCCGGATTGTTAAAATCAACATCGTGTGTACCCAGGTACCAATCCAGGTTTTTATCCAATAACCCGTGACCGGCTATAAAGAGAATTACTTCATCGTTGATATCGGATTTCAATAATTCCTGTTTCACATTTAAGATAGTTGCTTTAACAGCATCCCGGTTTAAAATGGGAAACGCTTTTACTTCATTATACAAATCATTTTTTGTTTGCATGAGGGTCAGCAAATCATTGGCATCTTTAGCGGCATAAGTTAAATTCATGGCTTTGTTTACATATTCTGAAATACCAATGGCAACTATGTATAAGTTGTGTTTTACTGATGGTGTTTTATACTCAATTTCAAAGCCTTCCCTTAGGCTTTCGGCACCTTTTTTATTTAAAGCTGAAATTTGTATTTTGTTCTTTCCATCGGCAAGTTTAACAGTTATTTCTTTGTTTATTTGCAACCCATTTTGATTGGCCAATGAAATGCCGTTTATACCGTAAATAGGCACGTCGTTTATGAAAACGTTAATCCGGTCTAACGGATACAAATCGTCGGAAACCTCTATTTTAAGCGTTATGTTATTTTGATCGGTTTCCATGGGGAAGTTGTTTTCGGCAAATTGAATTTTTGGTAAGTGCATTTCAAGCGAAATATCACTTTCTTTTAATTTCATTCTTTTAAGTCGTTTCAAATAAGCCTGTTTATAGGTATTTACAAGACTTGCATCGGCAACACCCAAGTTTTTGATTACAATATCGGGCCTGTTTAATATCAAATCGAGATTATCAAATGTGTATGAATTTAAACCATTCACAAAACGTACATAGTTTGTTGCTCCCTTGGAGGCCATATAATACCCTTGGGGCGTTACAATTGCCCAATCATCTTTCCCAACCGACATGAATGTGGCAACTAATTGTCCCGTTTGAATATCCCACAATTTCACCAAAGCTCCTTCACCTCTTGTTACCATAAATTTTCCTTTTTTATCGATGGCTTGAATATACGGGTCGGCAGTAAACCTGCTTAATTCAGCCCCTGTGTTTACATCCCATTTAAAAACTGAACCCTCTTCACTTCCAGTTAGTAGGGTTTTATCGTCGGACATGAAAAAAGGAGTAGTAAGATGAATGCCTTGATCCAGTTTATTCAATGAGTCTTTTGCAACTCCTGTTATTGCATCTCTAACAATTACCGTACCTCCGCCTTGCGACACATATAGCTTGCCGTTATTGCTGTATTTTACAAATTCAACCGGGGTAATAATATTATAATCGGCTCTATTGTGGCCGAAAGTACAGAGGCTATAAAAGTTTTTTGTTATATCCCATATTTGAGCAGAATTATCGCGGTTATTTCCTAAACTACCCAAACCAAACAAAACAGATTTACTGTCGGGACTAAATGCAACGCTGTTTATTGGTTCAGAATTAATATAAAAAACCCGGTCTATGGTATTTGTGGTCCGATTATACAATTTTGGTCGGCAATCGATGCTTCCTGATACAAGGAATTTGTTGTCAGCACTAAATTTTACATCACTCACATAATAATCGTGGTCGAAAGAATTTATCATTTTTCCCGATTCAAAATCCCAAACCCTCATGGTAAAATCATGACCATTGGAATAATGGGCGCCACCTGCTGTAGCAATCATTTTGCAATCGGGGCTAATAGCTACTGCATTAATTTGTTCACTATGGCCCGAATAGGACTGAATAATTTTACCGAGTGAAAGATCCCACAGTTTTGCCACCTGGCTTTCGCCTCCGGTTAGCAAATACCGGTCATCGCCGCTTATATCGGCCGCCCATATCCATTCGTTCACTTTACCGGTTAAGGCTCCCACCTGATAACCTTGTTCAACATCCCATATCCGAATTCTTTCCTGCTCCCTATCGTCCATATATCCCCCTCCCGATACCATGTACTTGTTATCGGGGCTAAAAGCTATGGAACGGACCTGTGTCCAATGTCTATTGTATGTTCTAATTTTATCTCCCGTTTTTGCATCCCAAAGTACAATGGTTTTATCGTAACTGCAGGTGGCAAAATAGCTGCCATCCTTAGTATATGCAATTCCCGATACTTGCTTAAGTTCTTGATTGGCTTGAATATTCAGGATTCGCTCTCCGGTTGATATATCATACGTGGCTACCCACGATGCATATCCAATAGCTACATATTTGCCATCGGGGCTAATGGCTGAAACCTGCACACCCATATTGGGTTCCATAACAAATTCCCTGATTTTTGCTCCCGTTTCAACATCCCACAATATGGCAACACCATCGAGCATGTGGCTGGTCAAAACGGTTTTTGAATCGGGGCTAAAACAAACTTTTAACACATCAAACCTAAGTCCCGGGAATGTTTTCAATTCCTTACCTGTTGCCAAATCCCATAATTTAGCTGTTTTGTCCTGACTACCGGTTACCACAAATTTACCGTCAGGGCTAATGGCTGCGTCCATAATATAACCGGTATGGCCCAAGTATCGTTGAATTATATCGCCGGTTACTGTATTAAAGAGGATTGCCGTATTATCATCACTACAGGTTAATATGTATTTTCCATCGGAAGTAAAACAGGCTGAATTAACTGATTTAGAATGCCCATTATAAACTTTGATCTCGGTACGGGAAGCAAAATCCCAAAGTTTTGCTTTGTTATCTTGCCCAGCGGTTAGAATATATTTTCCATCGGGACTAAAACACACCGAGTAAACTACACCTGTATGCCCCGATTGCACAAGCAATTCCAATTTTTGGGCATTCGAATACAAGAAGGTTAAACACAAAACCAAAAATACTAATGACTTTTTCATAGGTACGCTTTCTTATATTTACACTGCTTTAACGAAAGTACAAATAAAATTAATTTTCCAAAATTTTGTTGCAAAACAATGTAGGAGTGTTATAGCGGGACTTACCTTTTGCAAGTCCACATTCAGATTGGGGAATTGAATTGAGAATAATTCTTATGGTTTACCCCTCAACTAAAATCACTTTTATTACTTGGTGTCAATGGGATGCTCCGAACGCTCGTAAAATTCTTTTTGTAGTTCCAATACTTTGGTATCGGTTTTCACTTCGCGTATCATTTTAACCAGTTGACTCACATCTTCCGTCAGCATTGCCTGCCCCAGTTCCGGGGTAGCGTATTTTCCATGTCCAAAATAGTGGTTTGGAAACTTTGCATACCACCAAATTCCGGTGTACGAGTAATTCAAATCAGGCAAATGGTTTTGGTCTTCTCCCGATTGCGTTTCAGCTTCATTCATTTTAATAAGGTCGGGACGCACCGCCATCATAAAAGAGGTCTCGGTAGCCCCGGCATGTCCGCCACCCGCTTCCGGCGATAATTTATTCATTAGCTTTTCAACCTTGAGGTGTTCCACCGAATCGGGTGCCGGTTGGAAAAGATACACGGCATAATCCCTTTTTTCCGACAAAAGCGACATGCAAAAATAGGGTAAAAAGCTGCCATTGCCTCCATGCCCGTTTACAAAAATTATTTTTTCGAATCCATTGCGGGCAATTTCGTCACAGGTTTCCAACAACATTTTCCATATTAGGTCAGGGCTATAAGCAATTACACCGGGCTGGTGCCTTGCCTCGTTTATCTGGCTCACATAGTATTCCGGAAAAACCACCGCATATTCTTGCTTAACAGCTTCAAACACAGTGGCTCGGATGTTGATCAAATCGGTACCAAGCGGCATGTGAGGCCCGTGTTTTTCAACCACTCCTATGGGTAGAATGCAAACTTTGCCCGATTGCGACACGGCTTTCACAAAATCAGGCGTGGTAAGCTCTTCCCATTTTACAGCTAAATTATCCGATTGCTGGGCACTCAGCCACAATGGAAAAACGAATAGAAAACAAACAATAAATTTTTTCATGACTTTTTGTTTTTGTTGATTTCCGAAAATGAATTATTCATAAAACTTTCAATGGTAGCTATTGCCTCATCCGGTTCTTCCATAAAGCCCATGTGGCCCGAATTGTATAGCCACTCCGATTGAATTTTTGCATTCAAAAGCAACATCCTTTCTGCTGCATCCACCGAAATAAAATTGTCTTTTTTTCCAAAAATAAAAAGCATGGGTTTACTAAAGTTGCGAATCAATTCTTGTCTATCGGGGCGCTCCATCATGCCTCGTATAAGGGCACAAACCCCTTTTGTATCATGCCTAAGAGCTCTTTGATTCATTTCATCCAAAATGGGTTGAAACCGTGTCAGGTTTTCCGATGCAAAGGTCTTGGGTAAATGGTTGGCAATTATTTGGTTCAAACGACCCTTTTCAATCATATCAATTTCCTGCAACCGGCTCTTCTTTTTTTCCTCGGTATCGGCATAAACCGAGCTGTGAAGGAGAACCAGTCCGGCCACATTTTCAGGAAATAGTTGCGCAAAAGCTAGCATTACATAGCCGCCCATACTATGCCCCACCAATACACATTTTTTAATGGAACGGGATTGCAACAATGCATGAATAGCTTGAGCCATTAATTCCATGGAATGGGTTTCCGAAAGCACTTCACTGCTACCATGACCCGGAATATCGGGAATTATTACCCGATAATGGGTGGCTATACGTTGGGCAAATCCGTTCCAAACTTCTTTGGTTTCCAGATATCCGTGCAGCAATACCACCGGTAGTCCTTGTCCTTGCTCGATATAAGAAATTTTCTTACTGTTCCAGATAAATTCATTCATAGGTTGTTAATTTGATTTTTATCAAAAATAATAAAATTGATTTGTTTTTAAGGGGTTCAACTTATTTTGGTTGTTGGTAAAAAAATAGAGATGAAGGTATTTTTACCGAATTAGGTTTTGAGGGCGAGATTGTAAATCCTCTGTTTGTCCATAGTAAAATCGGTCAAATTTTTCAGAATACAATATATGGGTATAAATGGCTATAAACACAAAAACCCACATATCGTGGGTCTTTGTGGAGAATATCGGAATCGAACCGATGACCTTTTGGCTGCCAGCCAAACGCTCTAGCCAACTGAGCTAATCCCCCAAAACAGCGATGCAAATATATAAAATCATTTCAATTCCCGAAATACAAATCCTTTTTCTTTGTAATATTTTAAAATAGCCGGTAACACCGCATATAAGTTTTTACTGGCTTTAACCGAATCGTGAAATACGATAATAGATCCAGCCTCGGTATATTTCATTACATATTCCAGACACTTTTCGGGGCCAATGGCGGCATTGTAATCCTCCGAAAGCACATCCCACATATACAGACGGTAACCCAGCGCTTTTAATTTTTTAATTTGTTTCCGGCGAATTCGCCCATAAGGTGGACGAAAAAGATTGGAACGAATGAACTGGGAGGCTAATTCTACATCGTTTATATACTCTTCGGTAGGTGTTTTCCAGCCTTTTAAATGGCTATAGGTGTGGTTACCTACGGCGTGTCCTTTTTCTATTATTTTTGAATAAATATCGGGATAATGTTCCACATTCCGGCCAATGCAAAAAAAAGTGGCTTTGGCATTAAACAAATCAAGCTGTTCCAAAACCCATTCGGTAACTTCAGGGGTTGGACCGTCATCAAAAGTCAGAAATAAGCTGTTGGATTGGTCTGTAATTTTCCAATCAACACTGTAATAAAGAGCCCGTAACCATTTAGGAGGTCGATGAATATTCATAGTAAAAGCAAAAAACAAAGATGCAACTATTTCAAACATAAAAATGTATCTTGAAATATTAGAAAATAGAATACATTAACAGGTTATAATTCAATTACATAAATCACTTTTTTCGCCTTTAATAGCAATACCTGAAATTGACAAATAATTTTCTTGTGATTTCTTTGCAAGGGAAGAAAAATAATTTACTTTTGCACCCACATTATTGGTACTGACCCATGGTGTAATGGTAGCACTTCTGATTTTGGTTCAGCCAGTTAAGGTTCGAATCCTTATGGGTCAACAAAACCTCTGAATTTTCAGGGGTTTTTTTTTGCCCACACGGGCCAATTATTTGTTAAAATTTAAAGCTATGAAATGGACTGTTATTTTGTAGCATTAATTTATTTCTTTCGATTAATTTTCATTGGCCATATATTAATTTAAATTTGCTTCTATATCGCAGTTCAAACTATGTGTTAAAAATCGTAAAACTTAAACTAAGAGTTGAACCATACAAAAACTTAAAACGATGAAAAAACCAATTCTCGCAATTTTAGGAACCTTGTTTTTTGTTCTTGCTTCTTGTCAGGAAAAAGCAGGGTCGAATGCACAACAAAAATTCACCACCGAAGGGAAAAGTGGGACCGTTTACACCACCTCTGAAACGGCCAATCAACGATTAGCCCAGACCAATAAACTGGTTTTTGCCCCTGCAGTACAACCCCTTGAAACAGAAGTTTGTGTTTTTGTGAACCCAACCAAAACCTATCAAACATTTATAGGAATTGGTGGAGCCATAACCGATGCCAGTGCCGAGGTTTTTGCTAAATTGCCAATAGCCAAGCAACAGGAATTTTTGGATGCCTATTTCGACAAAGCCAAAGGAATTGGCTATACGTTAGCGCGCACCAACATCCACAGTTGTGATTTTAGCAGCGGAAGTTACACCTATATAACCGAGGGCGATAAAGAATTAAAATCGTTCAGCATTGAACACGACAAACAATTCCGAATCCCGCTCATTAAGCAGGCTATTAAAGCAGCCGGCGGAAAACTTCCTTTATACGCCAGTCCATGGAGCCCACCGGCTTTTATGAAAGACAACAACGATATCTTGCACGGCGGAATACTGCTACCAGAATTTTATGAAAGTTGGGCTACCTATTTTACCAAGTTTGTAAAAGCTTATGAAAAGGAAGGGATACCTGTTTGGGCTATTTCTGTTCAAAACGAACCCATGGCAAAACAAACCTGGGAATCGTGCATATATACTGCCGAAAATGAGCGTGATTTTTTGAAAAATTTTCTGGGACCCATAATGGAAAAACAAGGGTTGAGTGATAAAAAAATAATTGTTTGGGATCACAACCGCGATTTGATGACTCAACGTGCTAACGTAATTTTCGACGATCCTGAAGCATCAAAATATGCATGGGGAATGGGATTCCATTGGTACGAAAGCTGGAGTGGTGGCAAACCTATGTTCGAAAATGTGGGCAAGGTACAAGAAGATTATCCTACCAAAAATCTGATTTTTACCGAAGGATGCAACGAACGGTTCAATTTTGAAAAGCTCCAATTGTGGGCAAATGGCGAAAGATATGGCTTATCAATGATTAATGATTTCAATAATGGAACCGTTGCCTGGACCGACTGGAACATTCTTTTGGATGAAACAGGTGGCCCTAACCATGTGGGGAATTTTTGCTTTGCGCCCATTCATGGCGATACCCGCACCGGAGAATTGATTTACACTCCTTCGTATTATTACATTGGCCATTTCTCGAAATTCATCCATCCCGATGCCAAACGGGTAAGCACCGCTTGCAGCCGGAGCCAGTTAATAAGCACTTCGTTTTTGAATACCGATGGAACCATGGCAACTGTGGTAATGAACCAAAGCGATGGCCCGATAACCTACAATTTGTTTGTAGGTTCTACTAAAACTACCGTTGAAATTTTAGCCCATTCCATTCAAACATTGGTTTATTAATAGAATAAAAACATAAAAATAAGAAAGCTTGGCTCAATGCCAGGCTTTTTGTTTAATGCTTAGCTACCGCACGAGTCCACTCGTATGGTATTTTAATCTACTACGATACAAATCGAAGTTCAACAAAGTCAATCCTTTTGTAGTTGCTAGCAATAAAATGTCTGGCAGCAGCGCCGGGCTTTTTGGAAATCGCAGCGCATGCTGCAAAGAATTGAATTCCAAATTTTCGGGTTCTTCTTCTCCTTAATCCGCCAATGAATGGAACGCCAACATGCCAAATCACGATAGCTGTTGGTGTCGGAATCATTTGTCCAATACTGGGCTGGAGCTTGGCGAGCTATGTCAGTCACTGTAAGATATGGGGCCAATTCTGTTCATAATAGGACTCCTATCGAAATTAAAACTATTAATATCCGGTTTTGTGATATCCAATTTTTAAATTAAATTTAGAGAGCAAAAAATAGCCATATGAGTAAAATAAAGCCATTATCGATTATACCTGACGAATTTGTAATGAGTAAAATCTATTTTATTCGGGGTGAAAAAGTAATGCTCGACACCGACCTGGCTGAGCTTTACGGAGTGGAAACCAAACGGTTGAATGAACAAGTTAAACGCAACACGAATCGTTTTCCGGAAGACTTTATGTTTCAATTATCGCAAGTTGAATTTAATAACTTGAAGTCGCAAATTGCGACCTCAAGTTGGGGAGGCCGTCGAACCATACCTTATGTTTTCACAGAACACGGGGTTTTAATGCTTTCAAGTGTTTTGAATAGTGACTTAGCAATAAAGGTGAATATACAAATTATGCGTGTTTATACCAAAATACGTAATATGTTGGCAACTCATAAAGATTTGTTACTGAAATTTGAGCAGTTTGAAACTAAATTAGCTGATCACGATGACAAAATAATGTTACTGTTGGAATACATAAAACAATTTGAACTCTCCAAACGGGATGAGCTTGAACAGAAGAATCGCACTAAAGTAGGATTTAAAACCCAATAAGATAAATCTCAATTATTTTCATATTCTATTAACCAACAATCCCCTATGCCGCACGATTCCTCTCATTTCAACCAATACCGGGTTGGAGCCCAGTGATCCCTAATATCCATTTGACAAAAAACTGATTAAAAAACCATGGGTAGTCGTTTAAAATACTATAAACTTGGATTAATAAATTCATGTGCAATGATTTACAATCCATGGTACGCAATACCTGAAAATGAACTATTTTTCCATTGCGATTGTTATCTTCACGCAAAATAAATGATTTAATTACATGAACATAGCCCAGATATTCAAAAACAACCAGCGCTGGATAGAAGAGAAACTGCGACTTGACGAAGCCTATTTCAAAAAACTGTCGGGTGATCAGAATCCTGACATTCTTTACATTGGCTGTTCCGACAGCCGGGTATCGGCCGAAGAATTGATGGGTGTGCGTCCCGGCGAAGTGTTTGTGCACCGCAATATTGCCAACATGGTTCCCAACACCGATTTGAGTGCCATGTCGGTAATTAATTATGCGGTCACCAATTTAAAAGTGAACCACATTATAGTTTGCGGCCATTATTATTGCACAGGCGTTAAAGCCGCTATGCAATCGGCTGATATGGGCATTCTAAACCCTTGGCTTCGAAACATTCGCGATGTATATCGCATTCATAAAGACGAGTTGGCCACCATTACCGATGAAGAAGAAAAATACAAACGGCTAGTGGAATTGAACGTACAGGAGCAATGCGTAAATGTACTGAAAACTTCCGACGTACAAAAAGCCTATAAAGATAGGCATATCACGGTTCATGGTTGGGTTTTTGATATCCACAGCGGAAAACTGATTGATCTGAAAATTGACTTCGATAAAATCCTGGAAAGCATTATGGAAATATACCGGATTATTTAGCATGAGTTCTGTGTTCCAGGTGCTCAGTGGTTTATCTGCTAATAATAAAACGCTTTATAAATTCATTGGAACCCATTTTGTATCTTAAAAAGTACATTCCATTGCTTTCGTTCAATAAATCAATAGTACTTTGAAAATTATCGGAAGAATAAACTTTTTTTCCTGTAACATCCACTATCAGCAATTCCCTGATAAGTTCCGGATCATCATTAAATTGCAATTCAAATGCTCCTGTGCTTGGATTAGGGAAAATGTTTAATTCATTTAAATCACCAACTTTGGTATCAACAAAAATGGTTTGCGAAACAGAAGAAATTCCGTCAAAGTCAGTTTGTTGTAAACGGTAGTATGAAATAGGTTGTGTTGGATTTATATCGGTAAAGTTATAAATCTTAATACCAGAAGAGTTTCCTGCTCCTTCAATTGAGCCAATTAGGAACCATTGGGTAGCATCAGTGCTTCGTTCCAACGTAAAGTAATTGTTATTGCTTTCGGTAGCTGTACTCCATTGTACCTTAACCATTTGTTGGCTGCAATGAGCCGTTAATGAAAGCAATTCAATGGATAAAGGTATTTCATTGGAAATGGCCGATTGTATCTCATAAATATTAACAGCTCCTTGGCGGGAAAGAGCCCTTCCTTCAAGCGAAGAACCTGTTTGCAAATTTATTTCGCCGGTGTTCAAAACAGTGCCTTTGAATATAGCATTAGCTCCCAAGGAGAATTCCCCATTTATCTGCCAATATACATTTGCAGGCGAAGCCAAATTCAATAATGAAATAGTTGCCGATGGATCTACCAAAAAGGCTCCCTCAATTTTAAAAATAAATAAGGCATTGGCATCACCCTGGCCATCTAAAATCAGTTCACCACTTAACGTTGATGCTGTAATCAAACAATAAACATTTGAAGTTAACACTTGGCCATTTCCTAAACTACTTCCAATTATACTTCCGCATGACATGGCAGTAATATAGCTATATGCAGTTTCAACATCATTTCCGGCTTGCAACGAAAAAGCATCGGCAATATGGGTTTCGCCACTCACCAAACCGGGAGGAAATCCGGATAAAGCCCCAGCATGAGTGCCAATATTACCATTAATTTGTGATGCACCGGTATTGGTAAATGCCCCAATGGTAGTAAATAATGCATAAGTAGAAGCTGTTCCTAAGTCTGGGGCTTGTCCATAATTAGTAGTCCACAACAATAAAAGCATCGTTGTTATAGCAATTTTAAATGGGTTCTTTTTCATCTTTTTTTCTTACATACAAAGGTCGATATCTTTATAGCTTAAAATGTTACATAGTTTCCAATAAGAGTTACATGCTTCACTCATTTGTTCCAACGCCCTTGAAAAATGGTTGCACCGAAAACCTCCGAAAACCTTTGCACTTAAATTGATTAGGGCTGGAAGCAACCTGACATTGCAAAAACTATCACTCTTTAAAAATTAAGTTGAAAGATATTTTTCAGCAACCATTTCTTTATAACTTTGACCGCTGATAAAAAACAAATGGAAAATCCAAAAAAAAGGCTGACCATTGCCATCGATGGGCATTCATCGTGCGGAAAAAGCACGGTGGCTAAGGATCTTGCCAAAGTGTTGGGATACACCTATATTGATAGTGGCGCCATGTATCGGTCGGTTACCTTGTTTTGTATGGAACACGGACTTATGGAAGGTGACCATGTGGATGAAACCGAACTTAAAAACTCAATACAGGATTTAACCATTCATTTCACGTTTGATGAAACTCATGAACGATATATTACCTGGATGAACCATCAAGAGGTGGAAGACAAAATACGCACCTTGGCCGTTTCAAACAATGTAAGTGCGGTGAGCAAGATTGGTTTTGTGCGCGAAAAACTGGTGAAATTACAGCAGGAAATGGGCAAAAAAGGAGGCATTGTTATGGATGGCCGCGACATTGGAACGGTAGTTTTTCCACAAGCCGAATTGAAAATATTTATGACCGCATCGCCACAGGTAAGGGCGCAAAGGCGTTTCGACGAAATAAAGGCAACCGGACAAGAGGTTTCGTTTCAGGAAGTATTGGACAACATCGAAAAACGGGATTTTATTGACGCCAACCGCGACATATCGCCCTTGCGCAAAGCCGATGATGCGATAATTCTGGATAACAGCTTTTTAACCAAACAGGAACAACTTGAAAAACTTATTGCACTTGTCAACCAACGAAGCAAATAACGAACTAATCATTCGGGGCAAACAAGTGTCCATTGAAATAGATCCGCTTTCCGGGTTTTGCTTTGGCGTGGCCCGTGTGGTGCAATTAGCCGAAGATCAGCTTAAAAAAGGAGAACCGGTTTACAGCTTAGGCGATACGGTTCACAATCATCAGGAAATGGATCGGTTGAAGTCATTGGGCTTGAAAACTATTGATTTGAATGAGTTTTCAAAAATAAAAAATTCAAATATTCTATTCCGGGCGCATGGAGAACCTCCAACAAGCTACCATGTTGCCAGTAAAAACAAATTGCATCTTAGCGATGGAACCTGTCCGGTAGTAACAAAATTACAACAAAGGGTAAAAGCGGCTTGGGAAGCATTATCAAAGGATAACGGGCGGGTAGTTATTTTTGGCAAAAAGGGGCACGCTGAAGTAATTGGACTTTTAGGACAAACCAACAATGAAGCATTGGTAATTGAAAACATGGAAGATTTTAAATACCTCAATTTTGACCAACCCTTGGAGGTGTTTTCGCAAACTACCAGTTCCATGGATGCTTACCAATACCTGTGCTATCAGATTCAAGAAAAAGCGAAATCACATCTTAAAATTCATGATACTATTTGCCGACAAGTTTCGAACCGGGAACCCTGGTTGAAAAAATTTGCCAAAAATTTCGACGTCATTATTTTTGTTGGAGGCAAAAAAAGCAGCAATGGTCAATATTTATATCAGGTTTGCAAGAACGAGAACCCAAACACCTACTTTATTTCAGATAGTTCGGATTTGGATTTTAACTGGTTTCAAAATAAAAAAACTGTTGGAATTAGCGGTGCCACTTCAACCCCAACCTGGTTGTTACAAGAAGTGGCTCAAACCATTCACCAACAATTGAATTAAAAACTAAAAAAACATAATATGGCAAAAATTAAACGGATAGGGGTTTTAACCTCAGGAGGTGATGCTCCGGGCATGAATGCCGCCATTAGGGCTGTAACACGAATGGCCATTTACCATGGATTGGAAGTTTATGGAATCCGAAGTGGATATCATGGAATGATTAACGACCAGATTAAAAAGTTGGAGTCGAGCCACGTAAGTAACATCATACAGCTGGGTGGAACCATTTTGAAAACCGCACGCAGTGCTGAATTCCGCACGGTGGAAGGACGAGCACAGGCTTTTACCAATTTGCAAAAACATAAAATTGATGCTTTGGTAATAATCGGTGGTGACGGTTCATTAACCGGTGCACGTCTGTTTTCCGATGAACACGATATTCCTTGTGTAGGAATACCCGGAACCATTGATAACGATTTATACGGAACCGATTATACCATTGGTTACGATACCGCCATTAACACCGTGGTGGAAGCTGTAGATAAAATCCGCGATACTGCCAGTGCTCACAACCGCTTGTTTTTTGTGGAAGTGATGGGTCGTGATGCCGGTTTTATTGCCTTACGAAGTGGAATTGCCTGCGGTGCTGAAGCCATTTTGGTTCCCGAGCGGGATACTCCATACCCCAAATTAAAAAAATACCTTGAAACGGGTTTCGTAAATAAAAAAACCAGCGGTATCGTTATTGTTGCCGAAGGCGAGCAACAAGGTGGGGCCTACGAAATTGCCAAAAGAGTGCAGGAAGATTTTAGCCAATACGATGTAAAAGTTACCGTTTTGGGACACATCCAAAGGGGAGGTTCACCATCGGCTTACGACCGGGTAACTGCCAGTCACATGGGAGCAGCGGCTGTAGATGCACTACTTGATGACCAAAAAAGTGTGATGATTGGAATTGTGAACAATAAAATTGTACATATACCCTTCAACAAAACCATCAAAGCACATAAGGGACTGAACGAAGAATTGCTGAAAATTTCGGAAATTCTTTCTATATAAAATTTATTACCTTCTCGCATTTCGTGCCGGAGTAAGATAGTTTTACTATTTTTATCCGGCTTTATTTTTAAATCATGAACCCTGTTCCCCAATTTGTTGACGTTATTTTACCGCTCCCTGTTAAAGGATACTTTACTTATGAAGTTCCCATGGAAATTCAGCAGAAGGTGGAACCCGGAATGAGGGTAATTATCCCTTTTGGAAAGAAAAAACTATATACCGGACTGGTCTTTTCGGTTCACCAAAATAAACCTACCGCCTACCAAACCAAGCCCATCATACAATTGTTGGATGCGGCTCTGGTAGTAAATAAATGGCAGATACGCCTTTGGGAATGGAGCGCGGATTACTACCTGTGCAGCGTTGGGGAAATTTATAAAGCGGCTTTGCCATCGGGGTTGCGGCTCGAAAGCGAAACACGGATTTTTCCGGTAGAGTTGGATTCTATTCCCGATACTGTCGATGCACAGGAACAACAAATAATCACCATTCTGCAAAAGAAAGAGGTACTTACCATTAGCGAAATAAGCCAATTGATTGGCAGCGCCAACCCATTACCCTTGCTTAAAAAAATGCTGGAAAAAGGTTGGGTGCAGATCCAGGAAGACATGCGACAAACCTACAAACCCAAAACAGCCAAATTCATTGGGCTGGCCAAACGTATAGATACGATAGATAAAATTGAAAAATCGCTGGAACTACTGGTAAAAGCACCCAAGCAACACGAATTGTTTCAATTCTTTATTCACTTGCTGAAAAACGATTGTTTCTCGGGTCAAACATTTCTGAAACCGCAACTCCTGGAACAGGCGAATGCCTCGCAAGCATCTATAAAAGGGCTTTTGGAGAAGAATATATTGAAAGAAACCGAAGAGGAAATTTCGCGTTTGACCATGAAACCCGAAAGCATGAATGCGCCAAAGGAGCTGAATGAAAATCAGGAATTGGCGTTGCAACAAATAAATTCCGCCTTCGAAACCAAGAGTATTGTACTGCTGCACGGAGTAACTTCCAGTGGAAAAACGGAAATTTACATCCATTTGATGCAGGAGGCGCTAAAGCAAAACAAACAGGTATTGTACCTGTTGCCCGAAATTGCTTTGACTTCACAAATCATTCAGCGGTTGAGCCATGTGTTTGGCAACCAAGTGGGCGTTTACCATTCCAAATTTTCCGATTCGGAACGGGTGGAGATTTACAACAAAGTGCTTGAACCCGGCGACAATTCCTACACCGTAATATTGGGGGTGCGCTCTTCTATTTTTTTACCGTTCCAAAACCTAGGGCTTATTATTGTTGACGAAGAACACGAAAATACCTATAAACAATACGACCCGGCTCCCCGTTACAATGCCCGCGATTTGGCTGTGGTACTGGCCACCATGCATCAGGCAAAGGTATTGCTGGGAACAGCCACTCCATCTATTGAAAGTTATTACAACGCCCAAACCGGTCGGTATGGTTTGGTTGAGTTGATGCAGCGGCACCAAGACATTCAATTGCCCAAAATTGTATTGGCCGACGTACGCAAAGCCACCAAGAAAAAGGAGATGCATTCGCACTTTACCAATACCTTGTTGCTGATTATGGAAGAGGCCATGGCCAAAAAAGAGCAGATCATCCTTTTCCAAAACCGTCGGGGGTTCAGTCCCTATCTGGAATGCAACAATTGCGGCTGGATTCCCAAATGCCGCTGGTGCGATGTGAGCCTTACGTATCACAAAGGGATTAACAAACTTTCCTGCCACTATTGCGGGTACAGCACCGACGGGGTTTACCGGTGCGGCCATTGCAGCCAGCCCAGCTTGGAAACCAAAGGGTTTGGCACCGAAAAAGTGGAAGACGAAATATCCATTCTGTACCCCGAAGCCCGTGTGGCCCGGCTCGATATGGATACCACCCGCGGCAAGTATGGCCACGAAACCATTATCAACGATTTTCAGAACCGTCATGTGGACATCCTCATTGGCACGCAAATGGTTTCAAAAGGGCTCGATTTTGACCATGTGAGTGTGGTTGGAATCCTGAATGCCGACAACATGCTACGTTTTCCCGATTTCAGGGCGTATGAACGGTCGTACCAGTTAATGGCTCAGGTGAGTGGGCGGGCGGGCCGTAAAAACAAGCAAGGCAAAGTAGTGATTCAGACCAGCGATACAGAAAATTTCATTGTGCAACAGGTAATCAGCAACAATTACGGAGCCATGTACCAGCAACAACTGGAGGAACGGCGGAAGTTTTTTTACCCACCCTTCAGCCGGCTTATTAAACTTACCCTAAAACATCGCGACAGCAAAGTGGTTGACAAAGCCGCTTACGAACTGGTGAACCGCATAAAAGCACTGCCCCACTTGCAAGTATTAGGACCTACAATGCCCCCGGTAAACAAAATCCAGAACCAGTTTATCCGCACCGCCCTTATTAAAATGCACAAAGGAAACCAGATAACCCCTATTAAACGGCAACTGGAAGCAATTCTGGAAGCTTTTAAAACCACCTCGGAATTTAAAAGCACACAGGTTATGGTGGATGTGGATCCAATGTAGTTGGTCGTCAATAAAAATTACTTTGTCGAAATAATAATATCATAAGAACAGACGCACTGTTGAATTTTAAAATTAGTATCTTCGCAAACAGTATGATAGAAACCCAACAAATAAATGAAATTGTTACTAGGATTGCAGTAAATTATAATCCAGATAAGATTATTTTGTTCGGTTCTTATGCGCAAGGTAATTATTCCGAAGATAGTGATTTGGATTTTATACTGGTAAAAGAAACCAGCCTACCTAAACATAAACGAGGATTGGAAGTGCGTAGGTTATTCTATGGAATGCCTATTCCAATGGATTTTAAAATTTATACCTCCTCAGAATTTAACGTCGAACTTTCGAATAGATATTCATTTTTAAACACTGCTATAAAAGGGAGCAAACTGCTTTATGAGCGAAAAGATTGAAGTGGTAAAACAATGGATTGAGAAAGCTGACCATGATTTAGGCACAGGTCAGGTTACCTTTTTATATTTGCCTCAATACTATGATACCATTGCTTTTCATTGCCAACAAGCTGCCGAAAAATACTTAAAAGGGTTTTTAATCTTCCTCAATATACCCTTCAAAAAGCAGCATTCGTTAAACTATCTTTTAGGTCTTTTATCTGAAAAGATTGAAATTTCAAACGAATTATACGACAATGCTTCAGAATTAGAGAATTTTGCAGTTGAAATTAGATATCCTGATACAACCGTTAACCTTTCGAATGATGAAATCCGTCAAGCATTTAAAATTGCAAAACAAATTCGAGCATTTGTATTGCTACAAATGAACTTGACCATCGATTATGTTGACGTAAAAAAAGAATAAAATAGAGGATACAAATCATAAACAGTACCTCCTGTTAATGATAAGAAAAGGGATTTTGGATTTTACTTAATATCAATTACCCAATTCCCCACTACCTTACGAGTCCTCTCGTGTGGTACTTTAATTCCACCGCCACACAAACCTAAGCTCACCAAAAACACTTCTTTAGAGTGGTTGCTACATCCCTAAACTCCGAAAGGTAGGTTTGTCAAGGTTTTTTTGCTCTGAGTTTTTTCTGTTATTGCCAACAATTTGAGATTTTAAAAAACGACTTTTTTTCATTAAGATTGTAATATTTATAGCATTGCTATGATGTTTGGTCATTTCAAAGTAAACATTGCTAAAATAGGGTCTTATGAAAAAAACAGGTGTCCTTTTAACAATTGCCTTTCTGTTTGCCAATGGCTTATATGCCCAATCGCGTTTAAGTGAGCCGTTGGGCAGCTATAAAAACATGGTAAAAACCGGCAACGGTATTGATATTGCGACTGAAAATGCTACAGTCTCCATTTCCTTCTTTAATCCGAGTCTGATTAAGGTATCGGTAAGTAAGCAAACGCCCGACAATTTTTCGTATGCGGTTATACAAACCGCACCGGCGGGATTAGCTAACATTATTGAAAACACCACCCAAATTGAACTTACTACCGCTGCTTTAAAAGTAGTGATAACCAAAAGTCCCATACTCATTAGTTTTTACAATTTACAGGGCGAAGTGTTAAACCAGGATTTACCAAGCTTAGGCATCCGCTGGCAAGGAACCGAGGTAACCAATTATAAAAAACTGCAACCTTCGGAAAAATTCATTGGTCTGGGTGAAAAAACCGGCGATTTAAACCGTTTTGGAACAGTGTTAACCAATTGGAATACCGACCACCCAGCATACGGCCTCAACGATGATCCGTTGTATCAAACGCAGCCTTTTTACATGGGCATACATGGCAATAAGGTGTATGGAATATTCTTCGACAACAGCTTTAAAACCACGTTCAATTTTGGGGCTTCCAATACCTTGTATTCCAGCTTTGCCGCCGACGATGGCAATTTGGTGTATTACTTTTTTGGGGCACCTACCGTAGCGCAAATATTGAACGATTACACTTGGCTTATCGGCCGCAGCTTGCTTCCCCCGCTTTGGAGTTTGGGGTATCAGCAATGCAAATGGAGCTATTACCCCGAATCGGAAGTGCTTTCGGTTGCCAATACGTTCCGTAACAAAAAACTGCCTTGCGATGTTATTTACCTCGATATCCATTACATGGATGCTTATAAAGTATTCACATTCAGCCCCGAACGGTTTCCCAATCCCAAGCACCTGACTTCGGAACTCGATAAAATGGGCTTTAAACTGGCGGTAATCATCGACCCGGGAATAAAAATCGAAAAAGGGTATAAGCAATACGATGAAGGTGTTGCCAACGATTTGTTCATTAAATATCCCGATGGTACGTTTTATAACGGATCCGTTTGGCCGGGCCCAACCCATTTCCCCGATTATACCAACCCGGAAACCCGAAAATGGTGGGGCGAATCGTTCAAATTTTATATCGATAACGGGGTGGTGGGCTTTTGGAACGACATGAACGAACCCGCCGTGTGGGGTGCCAACTTTCCGAGCGTGAATGAAATAAACTTCGACGGCCGCGGCGGCACCATGCGCGAAGGGCATAACCTGTATGGGTTGCAGATGGCACGAAGCACTTACGAAGGAACCAAAAAACTGATGAACCGCCGGCCTTTGGTGATAACCCGTGCCGGATATGCCGGTGTTCAGCGTTATTCATCGGTTTGGACGGGCGATAATTTTGCCAGCGACGAACACATGTTGCTTTCGGCAAGGATGGTCAGCAATATGGGCTTGGCCGGTATTGCTTTTGCCGGACCCGATGTGGGCGGTTTTATGGGCGATTGTTCCGCCAAGTTATTCACCCGATGGATAACGCAAGGCGTTTTTACCCCATTTTTCCGCGGACACAATGTGAACAGTGAAAAAAGCAAAGAACCTTGGGCTTTTGGCGATGCCGTTGAAAGCCACGCACGCAATGTATTGAATTTGAGGTATCAATTGTTGCCTTACATTTATTCTGCTTTTTACACGGCTACGCAAACCGGAATGCCAGTTGCCCGCTCCCTAGCTATTGATTACACGTTTGATGAAGCCATTTATAAAAAAGATTTCCAGAACGAATATTTCTTTGGCCCTGCATTTTTGGTTACACCCATTTCGAGTGAGGCTACTGTGGCTAAGATTTATCTCCCGAAAGGGAACTGGTACCGCTATACAACCCAGGAACTGTATGAAGGTGGAAAAGAATGCCTGATTGAAGTACCCATGAACGATTTGCCGGTTTTTGTGAAAGAAAGTTCCCTAATTCCGATGCAAACCGTGGTTCAAAACACGTCTGAAATGCCATCGGATACCTTGTTCCTGAAAATTTACAAAGGGAGCATTTCCAACATATTTACTTATTATGAAGACGATGGCGTATCGTATGAGTTTGAGCAAGGGGCGTTCCTTAAAAGGGATTTGGTGTATAACCCCGCGCAAAAAAGCTTGACCATTGGAAAGCCCGAAGGTTCCTACACCGGAAAGTTCAAATCGGTTAAATTGATGTTTATTGGCTTCGATAGTAAAACGGTTATTGTTAATAAAAAGCAACAGGCCCTTGATAACGATAATGCTTTGGTGGTTCCTTTTGCGGAACAGGTGATTACTGGTTTGTAATTCAATATCGTTTAGTTAAAGTATTTCACCCTCCGCCCTTCGGGCACCTCCCTCAAAGGAGGACTAGCAATGCTGCTACGGAGGAGGTATCCCCCTTGGGGGATTATAGGGGGGAATCACTAACTATACCACATTGGTTTGTAACTGCAAAATCAGAAGCATTTGAATGTATTAATATATTATGATGAATTAACTAAATAATTAACTTTTGTAAATATGAGAACTAAAGGAATCATAACACTACTAATGACAGTGTTTTTCAGCCATTTAATTGCCCAGGATAAAACCCTTCTTCCGTATCAGGATACAAAATTATCCATCGACGAAAGAGTGGACGACCTGGTTTCCCGAATGACCCTCCAGGAAAAAGCTTTCCAGCTATTTAATGCCGCACCGGCTATTGACAGGCTAGGAGTGCCGGCCTACAACTGGTGGAACGAGTGTTTGCATGGTGTGGCAAGAGCCGGAAAAGCTTCCGTTTTTCCCCAGGCCATTGGTATGGCTGCCGCTTTTGATGAAAACCTGATGCTTCGCATTGGTACTGCCGTTTCGGACGAGGCCCGGGCCAAACATCACTATTTTGCCCGTAACGGAGTGCGTGGAATTTATATGGGGCTTACTTTTTGGACTCCCAACATCAACATTTTCCGTGACCCCCGTTGGGGCCGTGGACAGGAAACGTATGGCGAAGACCCCTATTTGACCGGAAGAATAGCGGTAAACTACATCAACGGCTTGCAGGGAAACGATCCCAAATACTTTAAAACCATTGCCACCGCCAAGCATTATGCCGTGCACAGCGGACCTGAGTTCAGCCGCCACACCGACAACTTTTCGGTGAACGATCGCGATTTGTACGATACCTACCTGCCCGCTTTTAAAGCCACGGTTCAGGAATCGAATGTGCAGTCGGTTATGTGCGCTTACAACCGCTTTCGCGACAAACCCTGCTGCGGTTCCGATCTATTAATGAACAACATTCTCCGCAATCAATTCAAATTCAATGGCTATGTGGTTTCCGATTGCGGCGCCATTTCCGATTTTTACCAAAAAAACAGCCACAATATGGTTGAAACGCCATCGCAAGCTTGGGGCTGGGCCATTTCAGCGGGCACCGACCTGAATTGCGAGGGTGACCAAGCTTTTGTGCAGGATAACTTTGACGAAGCCGTGCGGACTGGCGTTATCAACGAAAAAGACATCAATGTTTCCGTTAAACGATTGTTCAAAGCCCGATTCATGCTGGGCATGTTCGACCCTGAAGATCAACAGCCTTATACAAAAATCCCGATGTCGGCGGTTGGTTCAAAAGAACATTTGGATCTTACTTTGGAAGCTGCCGAAAAATCATTGGTGCTTTTAAAAAACAACGGTATTTTACCCTTAAAAAATGTAACCAAAGTGGCTTTGATTGGTCCAAATGCCAACAATTTTAGCATTCTGATTGGCAATTATAACGGCGACCCCATTAACCCAATAACTCCTCTGAAAGCATTAAAAGAACGATTGGGATCGGAAAATGTGATTTACACTCCCGGATGTCCTATCGTCCCCGGTGTTTTTACCGATTTTGAAATCGTGGGTAAGGCCAATTTCTTCCATTCCGAAAATGGGAAAACCGTAAAAGGCTTACTTGCCGAATATTATCAGGATGGAGACTTGAAAGGTACCCCAAAGATTGTTCGCACCGATAAAAACATTGACTTTGTATGGGAATTATCACCTATAAATAAAGTAATTGAAGAATCATTTAGCGTAAAATGGACGGGACTACTGGTACCTGTAAAATCGGGTAAATATAGTTTTAACGGCAATGTACAAGTAAAAATCAACGGCATCCCATTGAATGGAAATGCCATAGATCTTGAAAAAGGAAAGCAATACCAATTTGAAGCTACATTAAAGGTTGTTCCCAATAGTTGGTCGAACAGCATGACCCAACAATACGCCAACCTTAGCTGGATGAATACCGATGACGATTACCGTCAAGAAGCTTTGGATGCAGCAGCTAATGCCGATGTTATTGTTTTCTGTGGCGGAATTTCGGCCAATTTAGAAGGCGAAGAAATGCCCCTCGAAATTGATGGCTTTACTCACGGTGACCGCACCCACATTAACCTTCCCCAAATTCAGGAAGATTTGTTGAAAGAACTCCACAAAACCAGCAAGCCCATTGTTTACGTGAATTTCAGCGGCAGTGCCATTGCCATGAACTGGGAAAACGAAAACCTGCCGGCCATTGTTCAGGCATTTTACCCCGGCGAAGCAACCGGCACCGCTTTAACCCGGCTGTTGTTCGGCAATTTCAATCCATCGGGAAGGTTGCCCATTACTTTTTATAAATCGGTAGAACAGCTGCCCGATTTTAAAAACTATGAAATGGAAGGCCGCACATACCGATATTTTAAAGGAGAACCCCTGTATCCGTTCGGTTTTGGATTGAGCTACACCACTTTTGGATACAGCAATCTGCAAGCCAATGAAACCAACGAAACACAATCGCCGTTAACAGTTACAGTTGATGTAAAAAACACCGGAACTACCGATGGAGAAGAGGTTGTGCAGCTTTATGTTTCCCATAAAACGGCTACATCAATTGTCCCTGTTATTTCGTTGAAAGGATTTCAACGGGTTTCCCTGAAAAAAGGCGAACAGAAAACTGTCACTTTTACCTTGAATCCAGATGATTTTGCCTTAACCAACATTGACTCAAAACAAGTGGTAGAACCCGGAACCTATGAAATAGCTATTGGAGGGTCTTCGGATGCCAAAAAATTGCTGGTCAAGAAAGTGGTACTTACCGGAACTGTGGTTGAAATAAAGTAACGGGGTTTAAAAACCAGTTACGTAATTTGGGTTCCATTCCATCTCAAAAACTCATCAGGGGCATAAAGCCAAAGCCCCTGATGAGATAGCCCATAGTTATCCATTTATTGCATGCATCCTCCAGGTGCTAACCAATGATTTTAACTATGGTACTCCTGCAGGTTGTTATGCAAAAGGTACGGATTAGCTTGGTTTTTTTGTTCTACTAACCTAAAATCAGCGCTAGTCCTTCCGCCGTAGTGGATATGTGGTACCGAATTCTCAACGATTTTATTTAGCTAATTAATTCTACAATAGGAATATTTCTGTTATTTTAAAATCAGAGCAAACAATTCATTATTGTAATTTTAAAATGAGGAATATTTTTGTACAATAAAAAATAATTTTGAAGAAGGAGGGTTTTTGTCATTAGCAGAAAAATCTAAGGGGCAAAAAGTTCACTATAAATGAACTGATGAGGTTGAAAAGCAGCTAATCCGACATCGTTTTTTAGACCCCGAAGCAAATTGCGCGGTCATTGCCCAAAAGATGAACCAATCGGGGTTTGCAATTAGCCAAAGAAGTGTTGAGCGGACCATTAGTCGTTCTGGCTAGCAAAAAAAAAGAGCTACATAAAACAGATGAAGAAGTCGAAATAATTAAGCAATAAATCAAACTTTTGATAGAAAAAAGACAATAACCTCCAAAACTAATGAATGTGAGTTTAGAGAGATGCTTGCACGAAAAGTATCGGGGACATAAGTAGGAATGTGTTTATTGGTACCCGAACTTTTAAAATTTGGTGGTTGGGATATCATCAAGGCATGGAGCGGAAAATCAGACATTGATATAGAGCCACGGATAGCACTTCAGATAGTTAATGAATCGGAAATAGCAAAAGATGCTTCAAATATTTTTTTGTGTATCAGCCCATACAGGACAACCAATTATGGCAATTATGTTATTCGCAGCAATACCCACAACAAGAGCAAACATGGAATTGATAAAATCAATTGAACAAATAATTAATAAAATATCTTTGTTGGTTGCTGATAAAGAGGGTTTTACAAAGGAGTTATATGCTGAAGTTCTACATAATAAAAAGTTTGACCTTTTGGGTCCGGCTCAACAAACACAGCGAACCAAGGAAGTTGTTTCGCAACTGGATTATAAACGAATCAGCACAGGGGTAGCATTATCTGAAACATTGTTAAATTTTGAAGGGGATGAAAAACTAATATCGTTGTAGTGCAAAACGTTTAGGAGAGCGGGATTACTCATATCCACCTTTTCTTACCACGTTTTAAGAAGAGGCAAAGTTGCTTCTTTGTGATAATTATGATGAGTGGTCGTCTGTTGAAAATTTTTTTAGGTTTTTGCAGTGGATTCAACTTTATTTATTATGAATATTGGGTATTGTACCAATATTCATAATAAATTATTTTCAATGCAATAACGGGTGAGTTCGGCATTTTTACTCAATTGCATTTTGCCCATAATACGGCTGCGGTAGGTACTTACTGTTTTGTCCGATATGCAAAGTTCGTTCCCAATTTCCTGAAGCGATTTTCCGTTGGCAAGCTTAATCATAATCTCAAATTCGCGACTCGATAGCATTTCATGTTTCTGTTTGGTTGCATCCAAATCGAAATGCGATGCCATTGTTTCGGCCAGCGATTGCGAAATATATTTTCCGCCCGTTGACACCCTTTTTACAGCCAATAAAAGTTCTTCGCTTGCCGTATCCTTGGTAAGATAACCCGATGCACCAAGTTTTAAGGCACGGATTGCGTATTGTTCCTGTGGATGCATACTCAGCATCAGTACATTTATTGTCGGCCATTTGGTTTTTATGGCTTGAAGGATTTCCAGACCACTTCTATCAGGCATTGATATGTCGAGCAAAACCACATCATAGGATTCTTTTTTTAGTATCTGCAGCGCTTCATTACCATTGCCAGCTTCCGATATTAAGGAAATTTCCTTTTGTTGAAGCAGTATTTGCTTTAAGCCATCACGCACAATCTTATGATCATCACAAATTAGAATCCGCATGGTTACTCGTTATTTAATGGAAAACTAAGGTTAACAGTGGTGCCGTAATTATTCTGGCGGAATATTTCAAGGGTTCCTCCCAACGATACGGCCCTTTCTTTCATGCTTAAAATGCCAAATGCTTTTCTCGATTTTATCTCGTTTTCGGTAATCCCAATGCCATTGTCAGCAATGCTGAAATTGATGGTTTCACCCTTTTTGTGAAGATTTAGTTCAACTTGCGTAGCTTTGGAGTGGCGGGCAATATTGGTTAGCGATTCCTGCATAATCCTGAAAATAATAAGTGAAGCTTCGGGCGAAATATTAATACCGGTTTCTATGTGTAATAAAACTTCAACTTTGTTCCTTTCCGAAAATTCATTTGTGTACCATTCAATGGCAGCTTCAAGTCCCAAATCGTCAATAATTTGAGGCCTTAGCTGGGAAGTTAGTTTTTGAACAGTTTTTATGGTTTCGCTTACCAAAGCGGTAACTTTGTTAATTCTAACCAATGCCTCTTTTTCCGAAACAAGTTGTTTAATGGTTGACAAATCAATTTTAACAGCGGTAAGAGCCTGCCCTAAATCATCATGCAGTTCCCGTGAAATGGCAACCCGTTCATCTTCCCTTACTTTTTCAATATACTGGGTCAGTTCTCTAAGTTCTTCCAACGACATTTTTAAGTCAACCTCGGCATTTTTACGGTCGGTGATGTCGGAAATATAACCTTCAAGGGCAATGGTTTTGTTATCCAAAAAAACACCCCGTCCCTTTTCCCAGAGCCATTTAATAGTTCCCTGTGCCGATTCTATCCTATATTCCACCGTAAAAGGTTTCTTTTTTTTGACCGACTCCTGAATGGCATTTAAAACATTCTCTTTATCAGCTGCAAAAATCAAAGAAGCAAAAGAACGGACACGGTTCATCAGGAAATCGGAAGTAGGGTAACCGGTCAACTCCATAACCCCATCGCTGATATATTCCATGGTCATTTCATCGTCAATCTTACAGCGGAATACAATGCCGTTGAGGTTATTTATTATGGAATTGGTTTTGCGCAGGTTTTCCTGCAAGGTAATCTGGAGCAGTTTCTGATCGGTAGTGTCCCATACCAATCCATCCAGTCGGATGGGAGATTCTTCTTCATTCAGTATCGTTTTAGCCCGAATAGTTAAGAACTTAATGGCACCATCGGGCCAAACCACCCGAAAATTGGACTCAAAATCGGTTTTATTCTTTACGGCATCCAATAAATTGTTTTTCACCTCATTCCGGTCAAGTTTATGAACGCATTTTAAAAATTCAATTTCTGTTTTTTTGATTTGCATGGGTTTAAACCCTAGCAACTGACAAGCTTTATCATCAAAGAACCCTTTTTTTTCAGCCAGTCTAAATACCCAAGTCCCAATGCCCGCCGTATTCAATAGCAAATCCCTCGGAGAGACCTCCTTTTTGGTTGTTTCATAATCAGGCGAATCAACCTCCGGCGTTTTCAGGCTATTTTTTTTATCAACGTAAGGCGGTGTGGCTGTTTTTAAGTAATCGCCTTTATAGCGCAACTTCGATTCAGAATCGAGACTAAAAAGGATTGAATCTCTTTTTGTAATAGCGGCCTGAATAGCCGAACCGAGCCGTGTAAGGTTCGATTTTAATATGTAATCATCGGCACCGGCTTTCATACATTCAACGGCTACCTCTTCGTTAACTGCACCGGTAACTAAAATAAAAGGTGTTTTTGGGGCAATCTCATTTCTCAGCGACAGCGCTTGCATCCCATCGAACATGGGCAGATGATAATCGGAAATTATTATATCGGGAACCAGTGAAATCAGCGCTTCAACAAAATCGTTTTTGGTTTCAACAACGGTATGTGTAAACTGAATACCATTCCTTGATATTTCACGGAGAACTAATATGGCATCATTGGGAACATCTTCAACGTACAAAATTTTGATTGCTTTATCCATAGAACTAAAATATTGAACGTCAACTAAATTCCGAATTTACTTCTTTTTTACTGTTCAACAAAATATTAGGATGAAAAGACAGGGAATTACTCACACCATTTTTATTTTTAAAGGTGATCGTGAACTAAAGGTTCACTTTTAAGAGTTACAAACCATACCGATGGGTTATTGATTTGGAAGCAGAATATTTTATACGATTTGATTAATCCCTATTTTGAAGGCTGGATGTAAGCTCAATTCCAGTTTAAGAAATAGAATCCAATCATCGGCTTTGGCGGTAAATTTAGCGGAACCATAATACTCTATCAAATGACGATTCTTTCTAATCTGAGGATCATGGCGTGAAGCCCCAATATAGAATTTATCGAGAAGCTTGTTGTAAAGTATATAAACAAAACTTTTTTCCTTTGCATGAATGCAAAAAGATTAAAAAGGTAAAATAATCATAAATAGACTAATAGGGTAATCATAAATTATGTTTTATATTTATCTAATTTTTGAATTATCAATTATGAGCATTTTCCAGAAATCTGTTGAACAAAAATACCTTGCTATCTCTGATTATACTTTGATTGATAGTCAACTTGCCAGTTTTAAAAACTACTTTGACAATTTACAGATACAGCAGAACATTCGCAATAATACCGATAAAGAGATTGACCAAATAGTATATGAGCTTCAAGGGTTGAGTAAGGAGGAGATAAAAAGTGTGAGGGGGAAAAATAGTTACAATAACCAAAATAAAATTATTTTAGTTATGGCTGATGTTTTTATTTGACATAAATATTTTTATAATACTTGTAAATTTAATATTTTATGGCTTCTGTTGAACTTTCAAAATCACTAATTGAACATTTTAAAATTATAGAATATAGACCTGCTAAGCATGGAGGTCAGAAAACAGTTTTTATTGTTAAAATTGATGAAGTTTGGTATGCTTTAAAGATTATAAATTTCGTAGATGAAAGGTTTGAGAGAGAAGTTAAAATTTGTCAAGAATTTAATGCTAATAAAGGAATTCCTGACATTATTCGTGTAGAAAAATTTGAAACTGAAACAATAATTCTTGAAGAATATATTGATGGAAATGATCTTTCTGAGCTGATTAAACTATATAAGGGTGACGCAAATAAAGTATTGGACTTAGTTTTTAAAGTAGGAAACATTTTAAAACCAGTATGGGAAGCAAACTACGTGCATAGAGATATAAAACCTCAAAATATACGAATTAAAACAAATGGGGAACCTATTGTATTGGATTTTGGAATTGCCCGTGCACTTGATGAAAAAAGTATCACTGCAACTGGTGGACAACCTTTATCATGGCTATTTGCAAGTCCTGAACAATATGAGGGTAATAAAGCATTAATATCTTATCGAACTGATTTCTTTTGTTTGGGTATAATTGCATATTATTTATATACTAACGAATTACCGTATGGAAAAGATAGATATGAAATACAAACAGCGTTCCAGAATGCAAATCATAAAATAGTTACAAATAATGAAATCCTAAACGTATTCTGTAAGGCTGTTTTAAGGATAAATCCATCTGAAAGACCAAGAAAAATTGAAACTTTTTTAAAACTGTTAGAATTATGAAAATTACTCATGTCTTAGGCCACAATTCAAATTGGAATATTGAGTCATATATTGATAACAATATTGGTGACTATTTTTTAATTACGGCATTTACTCATGGGATAGATTACTGCAAGAAAAAAAGTTTAAGTAATATCCTAAAGGTTTCAATGCTTGATCTTCAATTTTATGGAAAAAGTGTAAGCATTAAGGGTGGTAAACTGAATGAATTTCCTTTTCATCCAACCTGTAATATTGGAAATGATTCTACAAGTGTATATTTTGATAATTGTGTAAAGAGGGCAATCCAATTTCAATTAGATAATAAACATGAAAACATAATAATACCACTTTTCTATGAAAATGAAGATGTAAATGATATTATAAATGCAATCAATTCAATCAACAGTTATGTTTCAAAACTAGATCGCAAGAATCATAAATTCTTTATGACCCTACCATTTGCCAACCATATTATTATTGATAGCAAAAAAGTTGAAAGTATTCTAATGGCTTGTACAGACATGAAAATTTGTTTTGATGGGTATTTTGTGACATCAGAAAACAAACCGGAAACTAGAAAAAAACTTACAACTGACATCAAAATTCTCAGAAATTTATCTAGAGTTTTCAAAACTCTAAAACAACAAGAATTTCAAACAATATATGCTTATGCCAATTGGGATGCAATTCTTTTTTTAGCACAAACCGATATAGATTATATTACAATTGGGACTTATGAAAATTTGCGCCAGTTTGATATAAAGAGATTTACTGAAGATGAATCTGGTGGGGGATCTAAAGGTTATTATTTTTCTGAAAAATTATTAAATATGGTAAAAGCAAATGATTTAGAAATGCTCAGGGATACAGGGAACTTAGAAATTATTAGAAATGATAAAAATATTTTTTCAGATATCATTTTAAAAGAAGGTTATCCTTGGAATATACATAAACCTGATGTAAATAAAAACTACTTGTTAGCAATTTCAAATTTGCTCAAGAAAATATCTAGCATAAGTGATCTCGAACTCAGAAAGGCTTATTTAGGTTCATTAATAAATGAAGCAATTGCTAAATACAATAACCTTGAAAGCAAAAGTATTTATCTAAATAATGAGGGTAGCAATTATCATCTTAATGTATGGAAAGCCTATTTAGCAAATTCATAATTATTCTTTATTTTTTCAGCCAATAGAATCTGCATTTTTTTATCATAGGGTTGATGTCGTTTGGGTGTGAAGTATTTAATTAGCTTTCCATCTTTAGAAATTGAAGCAAGTCCAATATTGAATTTACTGAATAAATCCATGTTTTTTATAGCGGGATTGGCAAAATGTGAATCCAATACGACATATGAATATTCGGCAAACCATTTATACCGATAAGCTTGGTTCAATGCTCGTTTCCAGTCTTTAAGTTTAGCTTCAATTGCAAAATTTTCATGAAATGGAAGCTCATAGTTTTCCCTAATAAAAAAAGCGGAATTTCTTGTGTATAAATAATTACTCCTAATCAATACATCAAGCGATTTTATTAATGATTCCCTACTTCCCTTTGTAGTATCTAATATTGTATCAAATGTAATTCCTTCATTAATCTGGATTAAATTAAAAATATTAATATCAGAAACATTTAAAACAGGAAATGATGGTTCAATATTTATAAGAGGCTTTTTTAATCTACTTATAATAATATCTGCGATGCCATATCCTAAGGAAACTTCTTCAAATATTTCGATTTGAGCCGTTTTATATTTACATCTCAAAGTTTCCTTTAATACACTAACAAGCTCAAATTCAGATTGAAATTTCATTTTTAATTATAATAAATGATGAATCATCCTCATTTTTTCTTCTTTGTATTTTTAAAATATATTTTTTGATGTTCCGAAGGTATTTAAAATTTAATATAAAAAAATAATCTTTCAAATTGTTTTCCATCAAACCATAAAAACCATCAGTGCACATCAAATAATCTCCTTTAAGGTTTATAGGAGTTAAAGCAAAATCCATTAAAGAAAGTTTTTCCATCCCTAAATATTTTGTAATAATATTACTAATTCCAGGCAATGAATCATCTACTGTTATTTGTTCAAGATATTGGTTATTAAAATGATAAATCCTAGAGTCTCCAATGTTAATAAAACCAGCATCACCTTCTTTATTATTAAAAAAAAGAATCGATAATGTGCTTGATCCATTAATTTTCAATTTAAGAATATCATTATGAACCTCAAACAGAATACAATTTAAATTACTTTCTTTTAAATCTAAGTTTTTAATTCTATTCCGAAATGTTGCCTTAAATTTGTTTATGAAATGGTAACTGTCAGGCCTAGAACTAACACCATCGAAAACCATAAATAAAGTGTAGTTTTTTTTAGCAATTATTAATGATCTATCTTGATTCCTATCACGACGGATTCCTTTTTTGGAATGTTGAATATATTTTAAGTTAAATGCCATTGTAAATATTTAACTTTTTAATGTATTTGCAATTCAATTACAATTTTAACCTAAATTAAAAACAAATAAATAATAATCGAGTGTATATAAACTAATTACTTTTAAAATACATAAAATAATTTGGTGGAAAATTTAAAATTATTGAAGTCCTCCCTCAATCTTTCATTTTACCAGACTCCTTTTTTTATTTAAATTCTCAGTAAAAACAATTAAAATAACAGATAGGTGAAATTAAGGTGAAATCAAAATAAAAAAACCTCCACAGAATAAACTGTGAAGGCTTGATTTTGTGGCTCCCTCTCTTGGACTTGAACCAAGGACCCCCTGATTAACAGTCAGGTGCTCTAACCAACTGAGCTAAGAAGGAAGAACGTTTTCTAATCTTAGGTTACTGGTTTGTTTCCTAAAATTGCGTGGCAAAAATAGTTGGTTACAGGCAATCCACAAAATATTTCACCATAAATATTTGAAACAAGCTATGTATTTTTTCTTGTAATTTGATTGTCAATTATTTGCACAATAATTTTTTTATTAATTAAATTTAAAGTTATTTCGCACCGCACTTTTTTATTCAATTTATAGAAACGAAATTCAGGCAATGAAAAAAATTATTGGAATGGGAAATGCTTTGGTGGATATTATGACCAAACTCCCTAACGACAGCATATTAACTGAACTGAATCTGCCTAAAGGTAGCATGCAATTGGTCGATACCGGGTTCTCAAAAAGGGTGGTTGATAATACAGCTCACCTGCATCCCATCATGACTTCAGGAGGATCGGCGGCTAATACCATTCATGGATTGGCTCAACTAGGTATTCAAACCGCAGTTATTGGTAAGGTTGGAACCGATGATTTGGGCAACTTCTTTAAAAATGACCTAATAGAAGCAGGTATTCAACCTTATTTGTTACAAAGTGCTACACCCTCTGGTAAAGCAATTGCTTTGGTTTCGCCCGATTCAGAACGTACTTTTGCCACTTTTTTGGGTGCTGCTGTAGAATTAACTGCAAGCGATATAAACGAATCCATGTTCAATGGCTATGAGTTTTTCCATATCGAGGGGTATTTGGTGCAAAACCACCAATTGATTGAATCGGCGGTTAAATTGGCAAAGCAAAAAGGACTAAAAGTTTCGCTCGATTTGGCGAGCTTTAATGTAGTGGCAGAAAACCTCGATTTTTTAAAATCGATTGTTGCAAATTATGTCGATATTTTGTTTGCCAACGAAGAAGAGGCACGGGCATTTTCAGGTTTGGATGCCGAAGGGGCATTGGAACAGATTGCCGGTATGTGCGAATATGCCATTGTTAAAATAGGGAAACAAGGTTCGCTCCTCAAACACAATGGGCAAATCTTACGGGTTGGAATTATTGGAATTGATGCGCTGGATACAACCGGTGCCGGTGATTTATACGCAGCTGGGTTTCTTTATGGTTTGGTGCATGATATGTCACTCAAGGAATGCGGTACCATGGGTGCGTTACTTTCAGGAAAAGTAATTGAGAACTTAGGAGCAAAAATTTCCGACGAAGGTTGGCATTTCATCCGGAAACAACTGGCGTAAATCCTATTCAGAATATATTTCATGTAAAGGGCTTCTAAAAAGGAGCCTTTTTTGTTTTATTCCAGTAAATTTGTATAAAATAGTTAAAATGAAACGTGTTTCGTTTATCCTAGCTTTTATGTTGTTGTTTTCTGCAAACGGAATAGCTCAGGATTTGTCGTTGTATTATTTCAAGTTTCAGGTGACTGATAAAGCGGCTATCGACAGCATTACTACCCTAATTTCAATTGATAATGTAGAAGGAAATACGGTATATGCATTTGCCAATGAGAAGGAATTTATAGCTTTTCAACGTTTAGGGATTCCCTATTCTTTTATTGAGGAATCAAAAACTACCAAAGCACTGGATATGGCAACTACGGTGTCTGAAATGGCACTCTGGAACCGTTACCCTACCTACGAGGTTTATGAACAGATGATGCTGGGCTTTGCTACTTCGCATCCCGAAATATGTAAATTGGTTGAAATAGGAACTTTGGCTAGTGGACGAAAGTTATTGGCAGTTAAAATTTCCGATAACGTGGAAAACGAATGGGAACCGGAACCTCAACTGTTTTATACCAGCTCCATGCACGGCGACGAAATTGCCGGTTATGCGATGATGCTCCGGTTGATTGATTATTTGCTGAATAATTATTCCAACACAGCATTACCCGATATTGCCCGTCTGATTAACAATTCAGTTATTTGGATAAATCCGTTAGCCAACCCAAACGGCACCTATAAAGGAGGAAACCATACGGTGTCAGGCGCTATCAGGTATAATATAAATTATGTGGATATAAACCGTAATTTTCCTGATCCGGCAGCAGGCAATCATCCCGACGGATATTCCTGGCAGGAGGAAACCGTGTTTATGATGGCATTCGCCAATAATTACCCTATTTCGCTGTCGGCCAATTTCCATAGTGGGGTAGAGGTTGTAAACTATCCATGGGATACTTGGAGCACGCTATGCGCCGACAATCTTTGGTGGAGGTATGTGGGTGGTAATTACCGCGATTCGGCTCAGGCCAATAGTCCGGCAGGTTATTTCGATGGTGTGAACAATGGGTTAACTAATGGTTATTTATGGTATCGGATAACCGGTGGCCGTCAGGATTACATGAACTATTTTAAACACGCCAGAGAAGTTACCGTCGAAATTTCGGATTCAAAACTTTATCCTACCTCCAGTCTGCCTAGTTTATGGAACTATAACCGAGCGGCACTTTTGGGGTATCTTTCCGAAGGGTTGAACGGTGTACAGGGTACTGTGGTTAATGGCCACGGCGAACCCGTTGCTACCAAGGTAACTGTTTTGAATCACGACTTTACCCAATCAGAAGTTTATAGCCAAGCAAATACCGGATTTTTTGCCCGATACCTGAAAGCAGGTACTTACACTTTCACCTTTTCAGCAGCCGGTTATGCTAATTCTGTTATTTCAAATGTAACTGTAATTGATGGCCAGCCAACTCCTCTAAACGTTATCATAAATCAAGAACAGGAACAAATCTGCTTGGCTATTGATTCTATTGAAGTGCAGCTTATTGAGTATTCTGAGGATTCTGCAAATTTTTTAATAAACAATTGTGGTAATGTTCCGCTGAACTATTCAGTAAAAATTGAATCGGACACCCTGCCGGATTGGTTCGTAACTAATAAAATAGGAAATACAATACCAGTGGGAGCGAAGGATACCATTAAATTATTTTTTAATACTCATTCGCTACCTGTGGGAACCTATTTTTCTCATTTAATTATTCAAGCCAGCGACACCATTTCCGTTCCGGTAAACATGAAAATTATTCCTGTGCAAAAATTAACCCTGTTTCCTGACTCTTTAAGGTATAAAGTAACAATACAGGATTCTGTTTTTGATTCTATTTTCATTCTGAACACAAGCAACGAAATAAAAAACGTAACCGTTCGAACGGAAGCTGATTGGCTGGTTTTGATTGATTCCTTATTGGAAATAGCTCCGAATGATTCCTCGGCTCTTAACTTTTATATTCCTGCAAAAGAACTGATAACAGGATTTTACGCTACTCACTTAATTATTGATGGCGATGCCCGGGCTAAAATACCGGTTGAAATTTCGGTGGATACATTGCCCATTATCCGCATGTTGAGTGAATCAAGTACTAAAGAAGTGCTCATTCATTCGGTAGCTACCGATACCGTTTGGATAACCAATGTTGGCGGTGGAATGGCTAATTTGGTAATTAGTTCCAATAAAGATTGGATGCAGCCCGAATTGCAGGAAATGCATGTAATGTCAGATGATACGGCGGCATTGGTTCTTCATCTTGAAGTGGATGGTTTATCCAAAGGCATCTATACCGCAGAAGTAATTTTTACCAGCAATAACAATACTTATACTTATTCCATTCAGGTTAGTATTGATACGTTACCTGAACTTTATATTTCTGTTGATAGCTTGTTGGTTTTAGTCAATCAGGGAAGTATAGCAGTGGATACCATAAACTTGGCAAACATAGGGGGTGGAAAACTTACCTTTGAGGTAACTGAACCCATATCAAACTCATGGTTGACTGTGGAACCTAAACTCGGATTTTTTGCTTCCGAGGAAACAAAGAGCATTCATTTGGCTTTCGATGCCCGCAATTTGTCAATGGGTGACTATTCCACCACCCTTTTTGTGAACGATAAGACACTTGCATTAAACCTTACAGTTATTGGAAATCCTAAGGTTGATTTTAATAAGTTGAGCTTTGTGGCGAACCTTTCAGCGAATCAAGACTATTCCGATACGCTAATAATAAGTAATTCAGGAAGTGTCTCTTTAAATTATTCATTAAAAATTTACGATGAATTGAATCAACCATGGATTCAAATTAGCCAAACCTCAGGGACTATATTGGCTGATGGAATGGAACTTGTTGTGCTGCATTTTTTGTCAACTTCGTTGCCTATCGGAACTCACCGCACCCATCTGGAAGTTAATACTGGCACCATAATCCGGATGCCTTTGGTTTTGCAAGTTACACCAGATGTAAAATAGCAATTCAGTGAACACATATATCCTATTCATAGATTAGGGCAGAAGCTACAATTAAAGAAATTTTAATGCAAGTAAGCCTGAGATTTTTCAAATGAACCGAGTATCATTTTTCATTAAGTTTGCTGTCAAGCAGGAATGAGAAGGTATCACATAAACTATATCGCCCGGATTCTTCTCTTTCAGAAACTCTTTAGTAACCACTAAAATTCCATGCTCCTGCGAAAGTGATTTTACGTAGCAGCCTGGAATTAACTCGAATCCTTGTTTTGTAAATTCCACCATCAACCCGTAACAGGTTCCAAAAGTGGGATGTTGGAAAGAATCCTTCGAAAAGTGGACGGCACCTCCGTAAAGCACCAATTCGCTTCGTTCAGCATGTTTGGCAACCACCGGGCAGGCCATAAATGCGGCAATCTGGCTCAATTGACACGAACCAATGAATAATTGCGCGGCATCGTAAAACACAAAATTACCGGGTCGTATCTCATCCACTCCTTCAAACGAATCCATGGTGCTGCAAGTGGGAGTATCCCCAATTGAAACTTTTAGGTTAGGGAAAAGCGATGAATACTTTGATTTCAGCTGCTGAAGTTGGGTTAATGTCTGTTGATGAATTAATTCCAATTCATTTTTTCCATCTGCTTGATAACTATGACCACTATGAACCAGAAACCCTAGAAAGTTTATAAAACGTGATTTGGAAATAGTTTCAATCAGCTTGCTTATGGCTTTATCATCGGTTGATGGAATGCCGGTGCGATGATATCCGGTATCAATTTTTATCCATACCGAAACTACCTGTTTCAAGTGATGATTCAGAAAATCAACTACTTCTTCCGATTCTACTGTTAAGTTCAGGGTTATTTTTGAGGTCAACTTATTCAGTAACGCTATTTCCAGAATGTTGACAGGAAAGGCTACCGTTATATCATGCCATCCTTGCAGGGCAAATTCCTCAGCCATTCGAAATGAGGAAACGGTTATGCAGAAAATTCCTTCATTCCTAAAAAGGTTGGCTATAACTTCCGATTGATGGGTTTTAAAATGTGGGCGGAACACCAATTGATTCCTCTTGGCTTTTTCAGCCATCACCCTTATATTTTCTGAACATTGCTGGGTATTTATTAGCAATGTGGGAGCAGAAACCTTAGGAATTTTAAGTGTCATGTTTAATAAGTGCCAAAAGGAACAACAAAACCTAACCAGGGAATGGCAACAGGCTGATCCATTTCATCGGAAATGGGGACAACCAATCCATAGTCAATAGAAACTTTGGTCCAAACGGTCCGGGCACCAATCATAATTAATGATACGGTTTCACCTTCAGTGGTAATCAAATAATTCTCAGTAAGCAGGTAGCTACTTCGGCTTACCCGGGCCATTGCACTAAAACTAAATACCGGAGTGCTGCCCCAATCATCATCAACAAAACCATATCCCACTCCAAAATTTAAATTGGTATTACGGTTTCCGATGGTAGCAACACTATAAACCAGACCGGCTGTACCAGCATCCTCCCCAATTACAGTTCCTACAATGGTTCCTACACCCAGATTAAATTTATCTTTTACAATGGGAAACGAAAACTTGGGAGTTATCCAAACCGGTGTGGCTTCACCTCCAAACAGAAATAAAGGTAACATTCCTACGCCTACCGAAAAGTAATTGCTAAAACCATAGCTGGCTTGATTGAATAAAACCCAGACGTTTTGATAATATCCTTCTCCTTTTTTCAAACCATATCCGTTGGGAACCCAAAAATATCGGCTCGATTGCGGATTATCAGTCCATAATTCACCCTTAATTAACTGCTTTTGTTGAACAAGTTCCATTTTATTAATAGCGGATTGATTCAGCATAATCTCGCCATAAATGGGTGAGGTAACAATAATTTGAGTAGGTTCCTTTTTTTTAATGGTTCCTATAAATTCGTTGCCATCAATAGTAATAATCCTCCACACCTGAGTTGTATCGTTATACTCCTGAGCATTAACCTCAGCAACTATAAATAAGCAAAAACAGCCAATTATAAATATTTGTAGTTTCATTTGTTTACTTTTTAAGTACAACCCAATCACTCCAATCTTTATTTGTTAGTTAAAGATACAAAAATTAGTTAAGCTGTTTTCAAGTAATTTTCGCAACAGGCTCTTGGTGGTTTTTAAAAGAAGAAATTCAACGTTTATTTTTGCCTAGTGATTCAATGTCGTTTAGATAGCAGGATGGACATTTTAGTATCAAGAGATGAGATTAGAAATTAGAGTTTAGAAACTACTAGAAACCTTGCAACCTTGTTACCTTGACACCCTGCAACCCTTCTACCTATTTTGTACCTAAGTTTAAAAGATGCATTGTATTTGATTGCAACTACCGATTAAGTGTCGATACTGCGGTTACCAATTCATTCCATGAAACAATCAGCTCATTCCGAAACTCTTTGCCATTTTCAGTTAGGGAATAATATTTTCTGGGTGGTCCTTGAGTCGATTCTTCCCAGCGATAGCTAAGAAGGCCGGCGTTTTTTTGCCGGGTAAGCAGAGGATACAGCGTTCCTTCCACCACTATAAGTTTCGAGGTTTTGAGTTCGGTAATTATTTCAGAGGCATAGCAGTCTTTTTTCGAAAGTATCGATAAGATGCACAATTCCAACACACCTTTTTTCATTTGAGCTTTCGCATTGTCAATTTTCATTCGGTAGGTTTTATCAGTAATGTTTTTATCAGATTTGCTTCACAATAATTAGTGATTGAAAGGAAACTCAGTCTCTGATAAAGAAATCTTCATTTTTGAGGCTTGCGAAGCTGATAAATTGGGAGTTTACTTTTGTAAATGACCAATTTTGAAGCAAGCGTAACGAAAAAAATGGAGTTTTCTTGCAGAGACTAATTACCATTTTATCCTTTGTTTCACCCGCTCAAATTCATTAATAACCGTATTTTTAATATTTTCGATGGTTATTGGTTCGCCCCGCATTTCAAGCTTTTTGGCTGTAGTGTTGGCTTCGGGAATAATAATCCAGAGAATGAGGTATATTAGGAAACCGGAAAGAAAGAAAAAGGTAAACACAAAAAACAGAATTCTGAATATCCACGATTCCGTATTAAAATAGGCAGCCAATCCGGCACAAACTCCCCCCAGTACCCGCTCATCAGGATCGCGGTACATTCTTTTATGAATAACCCGTTTGGAGTTCTCATTATTTTGTTCCGAATCCGAATGTTCATCCGAAGTGGCAAAATCTAAAGGCTCTCCCATTATTCCAATCACCGCTTCAACAACGGATGCCGATACCACATCTTTCTCCCGGTTAATGCGTTCAGTAAACAATTCTGCTACTCGGGATTCAATATCCTGCATGATTTCTTTACGTTCGGTTTCGTTTGGAAACTGTCGTTCAATGGCTTCAAAATAGGCTTGAAGCTGCTGAAAGGCTAGGTCGTCGATGTGGAAAAGCAACCCCCCCAAATTGATGCTGATGGTTTTTGTCATGGTTTTTACATTTTGTCACCCGAAGTCATATTGTATCATAACATCGGAATTATAGAAACAAAGATACAATATATTTAGTACTATGCAATGCAAGGTACTAAATATTCTGTTTGTGAAATTCATAAGGCTTTTGCTAACCAAAATCGTTTTTAAAAATTGTATTTTAGCGGAACTATTTTACTATGAATAATAGAAACCAAAAGGTAACGCACCTTGAAAATAAGATTGGTTATTGTGAAGGCGAAATAAACAAACTGGTTTTTGAATTGTATTGGCTAACCGAAGATGAAATAAAAATAATGTCACAATAATGAAAATAATTAGATGAAATACAACCCCCAAATCCATCACCGGAGGTCAATTCGGTTAAAAGGTTATGATTATTCGCAAGAGGGTGCGTATTTCATTACCATTTGCGTGCATAATAGAAAATGTTTGTTTGGTAAAATTGTGGATCACGAAATGATATTGAATGAAATGGGGCAAATTGCACACGATGAATGGTTAAAATTATCGGACCGTTTTTCCCATTTTGTGTTGGATGTTTTTCAAATAATGCCCAACCACATGCACGCCATCATTGTTTTGAACGATCCCGTCGGGACAACCGTCGGGACAACCTTTGCGGTTGTCCAAAATGAACCGGTTGTCCAAAATGAATTGATAATCCCAAACAATGGGAATATCCAAAATAATGATATTATTTTTGATATAAGGACGGAGGCGAGCCCCGTCTACGAATGAAACCGTTGGTGATATTGTTGGGGCATACAAATCGTTGGTTTTCAAAGAATGTTTGAAATTGTTCAAAATTAAAAATGAAATAATGGGTAAATTGTGGCAAATCAATTATTACGAACACATTATTCGCGACGAACAATCGTATCAAAACATTTCCGATTATATAATTGATAATCCGTCAAAATGGGATGGCGATAAATTTTATAACAAATGAACCTTAACAATGCAAGCGTAGAGCTATTGGTATGATAGAAAAATAAGACGGAAATGGTATTAAATCTTTGCGTAAAACATAATTGCAAAACAGATAAAAAAATGAAATATATTAGAAATAGCCTATTATTATTGGGTTTAGCGCTTGGTTTACTATCCTGTACAAAGGAGATAAAACAAGGAACCAAAGCCACGAAATCATCCATTGGAGTTGAGGCTTATGTAGTAAAAGCTATGGGTTTGGATAACCGGATAAAGACTACCGGAAACCTGTTGCCCAATGAAATGATTGAGCTTCGCAGTGAGGTAGCGGGTCGTATCGATCAATTAGTTATATCCGAAGGGAAACGAGTTAAAAAAGGAACTTTATTGGTGCAAATTGATGATTCGGAGTTGCAAGCCCAGCTGCGTAAGCTCCAGGCTCAATTAAAACTGGTTGAGGAAAATGAGAAACGACAGAAAGAACTTTGGGACATCAACGGCATTTCAAAGGTGGAGTATGATAGGTCGTACACTGAATTGGAGAGTACCCGGGCCGATATTGATTCGACCCTTTCCAAAATAAGAAAATCAAAAATTGTGGCACCGTTCGATGGTACTCTTGGCCTTCGAAGTGTAAGCGAAGGAGCTTATGTTTCGGTGGGAACCACAATTGCTTCGTTGGTTCAACTGGATCCATTAAAACTAGAATTTAGTGTGCCCGAAAAGTATGCATCTTACGTGAAAGACGGTATGACGGTTGATTTTTCAGTGGCCGGGAATGCCCAGCCTTTTCAAGCCAAAGTTTATGCCTATCAATCGCAAATTGATGAACAATCGCGTACGCTTAAAGTGCGGGCTTTATTGCCAAATCCCGATGGGAAACTTATCCCGGGAGCATTTGCCGATTTATCGATTCTTTTGGAACGAATTGACCAAGCGCTAATGGTTCCTACTTATTGCATAGTTCCTTTACTGAATGGCCAAAATTTGTTTGTTTGCCGCAACGGTCAAGCAAATTTAATTAATGTGGTGGTAGGCATCCGAACCGAGGAACAAATTCAAATACTTCAAGGTATAGCTATTGGCGATACTATTGCCACCACAGGGCTTCTGGCCATTAAAGATAAGACTCCTGTTTCGGTTAAAAAAATAATAAATGTGCCCTAATCTTTTTACATGAATATATCATCCGTATTTATTAAACGTCCGGTTTTAACCATTGTAGTAGCAATTACTATTGTTCTTTTTGGGGGCATTGGTTTTACCTATTTGGGGGTAAGGGAATACCCCAGCGTTGATCCACCCATTGTTACTGTTTCAACTACTTATACCGGCGCCAATGCTGAGGTTATGGAATCGCAGATAACCGAACCATTGGAAGAATCGCTAAGCGGTATTTCAGGTATACGCAGCTTGAGTTCTACCAGTTCCGATGGGCGCAGCAACATTACCGTGGAATTTAATCTGGATGTGGATATGGAGCGGGCTGCCAACGATGTGCGTAACAAAGTTTCACGTGCCATACGCAGCATACCGCCCGATGCCGATCCGCCGGTAGTGAGTAAGGCAGATGCCAATGCCGACAATATTTTATCCATTACGGTACAAAGCGATAAAAGGAATTTGATTGAGCTTACCGATTTTGCCATCCGTAATTTTAAAGAACGGCTGCAAACCATTGATGGGGTAAGCGAAATTCGCATTTGGGGCGAGCAAAAATATTCCATGAAATTGGAGTTCGACCCTATAAAATTAGCAGCCTATCAATTAACTCCACTTGATGTCAGGAATGCGTTGATTCGCGAAAATGTGGAATTACCCGCAGGTAGGATTGAAGGGACAACCAATGAATTAACCATCCGCACCATGGGTCGGTTGAATACCGAAAATGATTTTGATAACATGATCCTTTCGGAAAAAGGAGGATCGTTAATCCGATTCAGCGATGTAGGAAAAGCGCGGCTTGCTCCTGAAAACGAACGCACCATTCTGAGGGGAAATGGCAGAATACCTATGGTTGGCGTTGCTCTTACCCCACAACCGGGAGCCAACTACATTGATATTGTTGACGAAGCCTATCGGCGGGTGGAACAAATAAAAAAGGACTTACCTGAAGATATAAAAGTGGGTGTGGCATTGGATACTACTACATCCATCCGTAAGGCAATTACCGAGGTTGAGGAAACCATTTTATTGGCTTTTATTTTGGTGGCTTTGGTAATTTTCATGTTCCTACGCGACTGGCGCACCACCATGATTCCACTTATTGCTATTCCCATTTCGCTTATCAGCTCCTTTTTTATCATGTACGCTTCCGGGTTTTCAATAAATATCCTTTCGTTACTGGGTATTGTGTTGGCCACTGGTATTGTGGTTGATGATGCCATAGTTGTTATGGAAAACATTTACGCCAAAGTGGAAAAAGGAATGCACCCCATGAAGGCGGCACACTTGGGGTCGAATGAAATTGTTTTTGCTATTATTTCCACCACCATAACTTTGGCAGCGGTATTTTTGCCCATTATTTTTTTAAGCGGTTTAACCGGAAGGTTGTTCCGTGAATTCGGGGTTGTGGTGGCTGGTTCGGTAATAGTTTCGGCAGTGGTATCGCTAACCTTAACACCCATGATGAGTTCACGCATTTTAAAACATCGCGAAAAGCAAAACTGGTTGTTTCGAAAGACAGAACCTTTTTTCCAAGGTCTGATACATTATTACCATGCTTCATTGAAGAAATTTATTTTACGCCCATGGATTGCTGTTGCCATCATGCTTTTTTCCCTTTTTGTGATTTTTTTTATCGGACGTACTATTCCTTCGGAATTGGCTCCCATGGAAGATAAGAGCCGATTACGTATTGCATCAACGGCTCCTGAAGGAATTTCGTTTGAAAAGATGGATGCTTACATCATGCAGATTGCGGGTATTTTAGATACCCTTCCAGAAAAAGATGCCTTGTTAAGTATTACAGCACCTGGTTTTGGAGCGGCCTCATCAACAAATAGTGGAATGAACCGGATTACATTGGTTCCCGCTTCGGAGCGCGATAAAAGTCAGCAAGAGCTAGCCGATGAACTTCAAGCCATTGTAAAAAACATGAATTTTGCCCGGTCGTTTGTTGTTCAGGAACAAACTATTGGAAGCAGCAGGGGAAGTTCGTTTCCGGTACAATATATAATTCAGGCGCCTGATTTTGATGCATTGAAAGAGGTAGTTCCAAAATTTATGGAAAAAGCCCAAATGAATCCCGCCTTTTCGATGGTAGATGTTGATTTGAAATTTAATAAGCCGGAGTTACGGGTTGAAATTAATCGGGATAAAGCCCGCGAAATGGGTGTTTCAATGAAAGATATTGCCGAAACCATTCAATTACTTTTTGGAGGTCAGCGTTACGGATACTTCATTCATGGTGGGAAGCAGTATCAGGTTATTGGGCAGGCTATTCGTTCCGACCGTAACGACCCTGTTGACCTAACCTCGATAGCCGTAAAAAACAACAAAGGCGAATCCATTCAGCTTGATAATTTAGTGGAACTGAGTTACGAAAGTGCTCCACCTCAATTGTACCGATACAACCGCTATGTTTCGGCAACTATTTCGGCAGGGTTGGCCAAAGGATATTCCCTAAATCAGGGGATTGAGGCTATGGATCAACTGTCGGAGGAACTGCTTGATGATACCTTTAGCACTACTTTGGGCGGAGTATCAAAGGAGTTTGCCGAAAGTTCGAGCAGCCTGATATTTGCGTTTCTACTTGCATTGGTGCTAATATATCTTGTATTGGCAGCCCAGTTTGAGAGCTTTTCCGATCCTCTAATAATTATGCTTACGGTTCCTTTAGCATTAGCTGGAGCGGTAATTTCTATCTGGTGGTACGGAGGCACATTGAATATTTTTAGCGAAATTGGGGTTATTGTTTTGGTGGGAATTGTTACCAAAAATGGCATCCTCATTGTTGAGTTTGCCAATCAGCGCAAGCTCGATGGATTGCCCATCAGGGAGGCAATTGTAGATGCTTCAACCCGTCGGTTTCGGCCTATTTTAATGACCAGTCTTGCCACCGTGTTGGGTGCCGTTCCTATTGCCTTAGCTTTAGGTGGAGCTTCAACCAGCCGTATTCCCATGGGGATTGTAATTATTGGGGGTTTAACTTTTTCGTTGGTGCTTACATTATATGTAATTCCAGCATTGTATATCTATCTAACTTCGAAAAATAAAGCGATTCATAGTTAATTTTATGAAAAAAACAGTCAATTCAACAATCATTCGATTCAATAATACCCTAATACGCAGCTTTTTTTGCCTGATGTTTTTGTTTTCTGCATTAGGGCTAAATGCTCAAAATACCGATACGGTTTCCTTTGAGGTTTTGTTTTCGGAAGCGCTGGAAAATAATTATGGGCTTTTAATATCAAAAAATACGGTTGAAATACTGAAATTGAACAATACTTATGGTAATGCAGGTTTCCTTCCAACTATGGGAATTGGCGTTATTTCGAATAATTCGGTTTTAGATGGTAAAACAGTTAATTCCGACAATACTGAAACTGTGTTTGACGGTAGAAAAACGAATTCCATAGATGCTTATGTTTTAATGAACTGGACTCTTTTTGACGGTACTAAAATGTTTGTTACCAAAGACCGGTTGAACGAAATGGAAAAAATGGGAACCCTAGGGTTGCAACTTGAAATTGAATCGGTTTACGTGCAGTTGGCATCGTTTTATTATGCGTTGATGCAGGAACAGAAGCTTGCGCAGGTGCTGCAATACACCATGGGTATAAGTAAGTTTCGGTTTGAATTGGCCGACAAGAAATACCGTTTGGGCGCAGCCTCTGAAATTGACCGGATACAAGCCAGTATTGATTTGAGCAACGACAGTTCACTTTTTATAAAACAGGAAACCCGAATTGCTAATTTAAAGGCTGATATAAACCACTGGCTGGGACGTTCACCTGAAATCCAATTTGCTGTTCCAATGGAAATGAATAGGTTTCCTGAACTCAATTATTCTGATTTGGAAAGACAAATGGAGAATGAGAACCGTAATTTATTGCTGGCAAAAAATAGGGTACAAATAAAAAAGCTTGAATTGGACCAAACTACCAGTAATTTTTTACCAACCTTAGATTTGTTTGCCGATTACGATTATTACCATTCCCGCTATTCTACAGGGCAGATTGATTGGACTCAAAATGTAGGACCAACAGCCGGTTTAAAACTTAGTTATTCCTTGTTTAACGGTTTTAACGACAGTAGGAAACGGCAAATTGCCAAGGTAGAGTATCAAACGGCACAATTGGAGGAGGAAAGTGAATGGAACTCCATAAAACTACAATGGTACCAAACCTATAACAATTACATAAGTGCCTTAAAGCAAATAAAACTTGAAACCGAAAATATGGGCAATGCCCGCAAAAACCTGCATTTTGCTATTGAGTTGTATCAACGGGGTGCCATTAATGAAATTGATTTTAGGGAAATACAACGAAAAGAATTTGATGCCGAAAGCCGGCTCTTGTACGCCCAGTATTACGCAAAAATTGCTGAAATTCAATTATTGCAGCTTAGCGGGAGTTTAAAGTTTTAGCATAGTGATTCGTTGTATCTTGAGAGATAACCCTATTTTTGCACCATGGCAATTACCTATTTAAAGCAAGCCGATATTGATAAGAATCTGTGGGATGGCTGTGTTATTGAGGCTCCTAATGGGCGTATCTATGGAATGAGTTGGTATCTCGATTTGGTTTGCCAAAATTGGGATGCTTTGGTTTTAAATAATTATGAAGCCGTAATGCCATTGCCCTGGAAACAAAAGTTCGGAATAAAATATAGTTATCATCCATGGTTTGCCCAACAATTGGGTATTTTTGGCAAGGAACCTGAATTATATAAGGTATCCGATTTTGTAGCAGCAATTCCTAACCTGTTTTTTCGATACGAAGTTTCTTTCAATAGCATGAATACCATTGGTTTACCAAAGGCCACTCAACGACCTAATTATGTAATGCCCTTAAATGATGATTATTCCACATTATACCAAAGGTTCAATGAAAATACTCAACGCAATATTAAAAAAGCCAATAAACTAGGATTCTCAATAACTAAAAACTTAACTTCGGATGAATATATTAAATTGATGTTGAATGAAATAGGTTTTTTAATGAATGAAAAACAACAGGGAATTCTTAAAAAACTTATTGATTTTTTATTTCAAAATAAATACGCCGAATTGATAGGAATTGAAAACGAAAAAAGAGAGCTTTTGGGTGCTGTTTGTTTGGTGCAATTCAAAAATAGGATCATTTATTTGTTTTCTGCATCAACCCAACAAGGAAAAGATACCCGGGCCATGTTTAAAATTGTTGATGAGATAATAAGGAGTAAAAGTGGAAAACCTTTATTACTCGATTTTGAAGGAAGTATAAATGAAGGGATTGCCCGTTTTTATAAGGGTTTTGGTTCACAGGCAGAATTCTATTATAGTGTAAATAAAAAATGGCATTGGTTTATTTAGCATCGAGTTATACAAAGTAAAAACCCAAATTGGCAGCTGTAAAGCAAATGATTACATTTGAATTCGATAAAACCCGATACCTTTGAGAAAATATTCAAAAAAAAACTGGCTGGTTTATTTGTTGCTAGGTTCTATTGGAGCAATTGTAGGATATCTTTTTCAACCAAACGCTACTGAAAAGTATGTAGGCCGGTTAATGAGTGATACCAGCCAAATTCTTGCCGATGGCCAAAAAAACCTATATAAGGATATTGATGGTGATGGAAATTCAGAAGAAATAATTTACTACCATTTATCGGACAGTAGGCAGCCGGTTATTAATCTGTATAACTCCGATGGGGTGTTTCAAAACGCGTGGTATCTTGAAGGAGAAGTAGTTGAATATTTCGAATTCATTTGGGGCGATTGCAACCTTGATAGCTTGAATGAAGTTTATGTGTTTTCGAAAACTAACGATTGGGTTTACCTTTATTGTTTGATTCCTTTGAATATAGGTGCCTTTGAACTTGAGAAAATACCGGTATGTAAAATTAATGAAAGTGATGGAAACAGCCATTTGGTAATACATAGCGGGGGAGTGGCCGATTTGAATAACGATGGTTTTAAAGAAGTGGTTTTCACCATCAATAGTCGGTTTAGCGAACAGCCAAGGAGCGTATTTGCTTACGATTGTCATAATAAAAAAATGAAGCAATCGCCCGAAATTGAAATGCAACTGGTAGGAAGCCCCATTTTATACGATATTAATAAAGATGGAAGCCCTGAAATATTTCTATCTACATTCAATAGCACCAATCAAGGATACCCATCTCGAAAACAACCATTGAATTCAGCTTCCATTGTATTGAATTCCGATTTAAGCTATTATTCCCATCCATTGCTATACGAAAGCCGTATGAGTATCAGTAGTGTTTTTCCTTGGGAATCGCCTGATGGAAACTTCATTGTGTCGTTAAGCTGGTCGTTAAGCGAAAATGGAAAAGCCCGTATTCAACTACTGAAACAATCAGGAGAATTAATTTCTCAAAATATGGTAACTGAAAGCAATTTTATTTTTGATCCGGCTCGTTCCGATTGGTCAAAAATATTGGCTTTTCATCGCGATGGTTGGGTAATTCAATATCTAGAGGATGGTACCGTTGCCGATCGCATCGATCTTAAAGGAATGATAAATCAGGTAGCCTATTTCGATATTGATGAAAATGGAATTGACGAAGTTATGGTTGTTCAAAGCAATCGGTTAACTATTTTAAGAAACGATTTCAGTCATCCGGTAGTAATTGATATTCCTGAATTGAGCATCGAAAAAATACATTTTTCGATAAAAAATAGAAAAGGACTGCCAAATTTTCTTTCCATTCAAAATGAACACCATCAGTTTTTAATATATTATTCTGAAAATCAATTCTATTGGTTCCGGTTTGTGTTGTATGCTCTTTCAATTTTCACTTTTCTATTTGCCTATTGGTTATTTTTACGTTTGCATCACATTCAACTTCAGCACATTAAATATACAAACGAAAAATTTTATAAAATGCAACTTGATTTGATCCGCAATCAACTCGATCCGCATTTTCTTTTCAATGCCTTAAATTCCATAGCTTTCTCCATTAACACCGAAGACCGAAAAACAGCCTACAACAATCTGGGTTTGTTCTCAAAATTTTTGCGCGAAGCAATTGTTTCTCTCGATGAGTTTTCTCGGTCTCTTGAGGAAGAATTGGATTATGTTAAAAATTATATGGTACTCGAAAAGTTCCGCTTTAAAGAAAAGTTTACCTATGATTTCATTGTGTCACCGGGAATAAACAAATCGGTGAAAGTTCCCAAACTCATAGTATTTAGTTTTGTTGAAAGTGCCCTAAAAAAGGGGGTTCTGGTGAAGAATATTCCGGGAACCATCCAAATTATGGTTGACATGGATGAAAATCAAAATATTTATATACAGATAGCCGATGATGGGGTATTTCGTGATCTGGAAAAATCGGAATCGTCCTTTACAAAAAACATGCTGATGATAGAACAGGTAATTGCTTATTTTAATTCTTTTAATAGCAACAAAATTACCATTCAATATAGCGACAAAGGTTCTCCCGAAGAATCAAAAGGTAGCCTTGTAACGATTACTATTCCTGCCGATTATAGTTATTTGATTTAATCAATTACAAGCTTCTTTACAATTACTTTAGAGGCAGCACTTATTTTTATGTAATAAATCCCTTTTCCAAATTCCGATAAATCAAGAGTTGTTTTTCCTGAAAGTTTTTCCATTTGCATTTGTTTCAATAAAGTTCCTTGCGGGCTAAAAATATGCAATGAATGATTAGTCAATGAATTGGGTATTTGAATATAAAAAACACCTTTACTTGGATTGGGGTAAACCATCAATCCTTCCAAACCCGTTGCATGAATAGCATCTGGACTTTCAACTGTAACCGTAACCGTTGCATTATCGGTAGTACATTCATTGGTAACAATATAATTAAAACGGTAAATACCGGCATCCGCCTTATTTGGGCTAAAAACGGAACCATTTAATGCTTGTGAAAAATCCAGATCAATCCATTCGCCTCCAGCCTCCGGGTTGTTGAGAAGCAATTCAAAAAGATCCATTTCTAAAGCTGTAGTTTTTACCGATACCTGATTATCGATTCCAGCAAACACATCAGCAATAAAGGTTAATTCAGCATTTTGCGATAAAACAAAACCCCAATTATTACTTATTTTACAAAAGTATAAACCTGCATTGTTATCAAGGGTAGTTGATATTCTCAAGGTATCGTCTATGGCATCTTGCAAAAGGGTTTCACCAAAATACCATTGATAGGCTAAGGGTTCAGTTCCCGAAACTGACGTTACAAAAAGCACCTCATTTCCTTTGCAAATCATTTGATTTTCTGGTTCAACCAACACCAACGGTGCTATTCCCAAGGTGGTTATATTTTGCTTTAAGGCAAATAAGGCAGTATTTGGGATTGCCTGTTTGTCCTGTGTTAATAAATACACCGAATAAGCGGTATTTTCAGTTAATCCTTCAAATGAAATAGTATCGGCATCATAACCTTCCAATAGTTCAATGGTAGCTGATTCCAATAATTGCTGGATGGTAGGCGCTGATTCAGTTTTTAATTTTAACTCATAAAAAATCGTTCCCGGTTCGTCCATCGACACGATTAAATTAAAGGAATGGGAGGTTATCGTATCAGTTTTTGGAAAACCTGCAATAAATGCGGGAGCCTTTGTATCATTCAACGATTTGGTAGTGAACGATGTTTGAATGGAATCAGTTAAATTACCTGATATATCAGCAAAAGCATTTGTATTTAATTTGGCAAAATAGGTAATTTCATTAGTAAACGATTCCGATGGCCAAATGGTTATCAATTGGTTGTTGTTGCTTATTCCGGCATTATATGAAAGGTTTGTTCCATTAACATCGTAAAGTTTTAAATCAATAACTGTTTTAAGATACATTTCGTTAATTATCTCACCGGTTTTAGTCAGCAACGGTTCGTTCGAATTGATTTTTATGGTTGCATTCAGTTCAACATTGGTAGCATGATTTGGTGGAGTAATGGTAAGTATGGGTGCTTGAGCATCAGGTATAACCTCGGTTGTAAACGAAAGGGTATATTTATTCGTCTCATTTCCTGACGCATCTTCAAAAACTGAACCGGGTATCTCAAAATAATACACCGTTTGATAAGCAAGAGGCGATGAAAATGAAACTGTAATCTGTGTTTTTGTATTATCGATGGTTGCTTGAAAAGGCACCTCAATTCCTGTACCCGATTCAACGGTACAATGAAGGTTATCATTCAAGTAAGTTTCCGTAATATCACCGGCTATATTGGTAAATAGCGATTCGTTGCTGCTAATTACTATCTGTGTATTGATATCGATGTTTGTGGCCATGTTTGAAATGTTGAATCCCAATTCAGGTGCTGTAACATCTGATGGTACAACGGTGTACGATTTGGTAGTGCTGGAAGTAACACTTGCCTGCGTATCGGTTACCTCAATTTTATAAAAAACAGTGATATTGGCAATTTGGGCAGGAATGGCGGTTTGAGTAGTATAAATATTGCTGCCAGAGGTAGTCATGTTAATAGAATTACTTAAGCTACCTGAATTGGTTCCCCATTTTAAAACCACCGAACCAATTCCTTCGGCATCAGTAATAGTGGCTGAAACCATAACAACATCGGTAGTGTTTGGAACAGCAGGTTGGGTAACAATATCGGTAATTAAACTTGGACTGTTTCCTCCCCATATTTTGGCTACAAATTCAGGATGATCAACAAAAGGGTTCCTGTTGTGTTGCAATAAATAGGCAGATTCATTTCTGTTAATTTCTTTTGTACTAATTGGGTCTTCATTGTTCCATTCAATAAGCATATTTAGAGCCCAGGTTGAAAAACAAGGAAAACTGGTACTGTTGGTCATGTCGGAACCGGGCCAACCGGCAATAACATTTTCATAACGGGTTGCCATATAAAAATAAATCCGAGCAAAATCACCTTTATATTCATCAATGGGTTCAAATACAGTACCGGTGTAACCGGGATAGGAACAACTTCCCAATTTGCTTCCATTGGTTGATGTCCAGGTTGGTGAAGTTACTTCACCAAAGGGAAAATTGCCGCGGCGTCCATTAACATATCCATCGGTGGGTACAATATGAAATAAATCGGAGTACATTGGGGATGCATCATTAAACCAACTTTTTGGGAATGAGTGCTCGCGATTATAGCAATCACCTTCGCCTGAATAATTGCCACACTGATCGGTAGTGAAGGTATATGAATAAGCGGAAGTACTATCGCTCTTGACAGAATACATATCGAATACGTAAGTGGTTCCTTGAATTACTAAGTTGTCGGTGGTTTTATAGGCATTCCATAACCCAGTATAGGATATAATAGTATGTCCTTTTATAATGTTGTATAATGCTGTTTTTAACGGTGCTCCTGAAAGAGTTTCGGTTCCATTGTAATAACCGACAGGAATACTTTTCTGTTGACCTAAAAGAAGGGTTACATTAAGCAAAAGCATCCAAACCGTTACCAAATATTTTGCTGACAGAAAATTTTTCATAATCCTAATTTATAGTTTATTTTCTTTGAACTCGCTGGTATCTAACATTTTTAGAAAAAACCCTTTTCCGGTTTTGGCAGCAAATTTTAAGACCGGCAAGTTATCTATTGTTCTATACATTAACAAATATTTAATCAATAAGTTACAAAACACCAACGAATGTAGGTAAATAGTCTTTCTATTGTAATAATAGTAGGAATTAAGTCTTTTGGAGGGCAGTAGATAAATACATAACACAAAAGCAATGGTGTTTGTGTTCTTGTACCCCTCTGCCTGTCGGCATTTACTCCCTTAGGTCGTGAGGTACTGTGTTAAATTCCAAATTTTTCAAGAACTTTTTTTTATTTTTGTTTTAGCCAAAGGAAGACTTCATGCGATTCGTTGTACTGATGTCTATCTTGTGTAGTGGAAACTTCG